>JAAWAR010000129.1 GCA_022792295.1 Lachnospiraceae bacterium | reverse complement strand
TTTACCTTTACTAAAATCTTTACATTCCGATAGCAAATCCCCACCAGCCAGTCAAGAGTAAACTGAACGGCTACGCCGCTCTTGACTAACTGGCAGGGATTCGCTTCATGGTAGCTAAGAGGGCTTTAAGCAGCCCTCCGCCTGTCAGCGGGCTTCCCGATTGTGTTTTCTCCTTGCCGCCCATTTCTGTTCGGATTCAAGGATAAAGGGCTCTTAATGGTTCCCTTTTTCATGATTTGCTTTGGTATGATTTCTGCGGTGGGAATCAATTCCGCCATGGTTGCCTTCGTCCCGATCGGCCTGATGATCGCAAAGGCCCTGCAGCTTGACGGCCTTGTAGGGGTCGCGATCGTCATGATGGGAACCTGTTCCGGCTGGTCGGCCGGCGCATTTTCTACTGCTACCACCGGCGTTGCACAGTCCATGGTCGGGCTCCCTTTCCTTTCCGGAATGGGGCTGCGTTTTATAACCATGCTACTGTTTTATGCGTTTGGCTGTTTTATGATCTTACAATACTGCATCAAAATAAGAAAGGATCCGACACAGAGCCTCTGCTATGGCATGGAAGCCAGCTATTCGGATGATGTGGAGCTTCCGGAAATGACGGCGCGCCGTGCGGTTGGAGGAATTATCTTCTTAATTGGGTTCGCTCTGGTCGTCTATGGCGCCATCAAGGGCTGGTCCATGCATACGGATATTGCCGGTATCTTTATGGTAATGGGCGTATTGGTAGGGCTTGTCTGCAAAATGACGCCGAACCAGATCGCAGCCGAATTTATCACCGGGCTGAGACGAATGGCGTTTGGGGTCATCATCGTAGGCTTTGCGAATGCAATCAGCATTGTCATGAGTGAAGGGCAGATCATCCATACGATTATTTACCACTGCTCTAACATGATGATGGGACTTCCAAAGTTCTTAAGTGTTCAGGCCATGTACATCTTCCAGATTATCGTGAATTTCTTTATCCCATCGGGAAGCGGGCAGGCCGCAGCCACGATTCCGATCGTCTCGCCGCTTGGGAATGTACTGGGAATCAGCCAGCAGATCGTTGTATTCTGTTATAACTTAGGAGACGGCATCACCAATCAGATCCTGCCGCATTCGTCTACCCTGATGGGATCTCTCGGCATAGCCGCGATTGGATACCCAACCTGGACAAAATTTATATGGAAATGGATTCTGGGAATGCTGCTGATCGGTGTAGTCATGCTGGAGATAGCACTGTTTATCAGTTGGGGACCCTTTTAAAATACAGCATATTTTATACCCCGGCCGGCAAGGAGATACCCAGTTTTGCACCACACGTTTGTGCGCAAAACTCTTTCGGACCCCGAGCGCCGAATTTTAGTATTCCGAAGGCGGATATCCCCTTGTCTACTTAGGGTAGGATTGGGAGTGAATACAAATGGGAAATAAAACAACGTTTATCGCAACCGGAGATTCCTTCATGACCAGACGGCTGCCGGAATGCGGCTATGAGGGATTTGAACCGTTAAAAACACTGATCGAAACGTATGATGTCCGTTTCAATAATCTTGAAATCACCATCCACAATAAAGAGGGCTATCTGGCGGCTTTCTCCGGCGGAACCTGGGCAATGGCGGAGCCCGAAATCCTCGATGACCTAAAAAAATTTGGATTCAATCTTTATAACACGGCAAACAACCATTCCTGTGATTACAGCCATGGCGGATTGATGGCCACCATTAAAAATTTAAAGAAGCGCGGCATGCTCTATGCGGGAACCGGGAAGAACCTTCATGATGCTTCGGAGCCCGCCTATCTGGAGACGAAACATGCACGCATCGCCATGATCGGCGTAAGCTCTACTTTCCATGAGTCCGGCGCGGCAGGAAACCAGGGGCCCGGAATGAAGGGACGTCCGGGGTTGAATCCCTTACGTTTTACGAAAACCTATCATGTCGCCCCCCCCTATTTTGACGTATTAAAACGCATCGCAGACGAGACCCGGATGAACGCCATCAAGGAGCGTTCCATCCGGAACGGATATGCGCAGCCGCTCCCGGAAAATAAAATGCGCTTTGGAGATATGAGTTTTGTATGTGATTCCGTCAATGAACTGCGCACAAAACCCTTAAAGCGCGATATGGACCGCATCACGGCTGTCATTTCCGAGGCCCGCAGACAGGCAGATTATGTTCTGGTAAGTGTCCATTCTCATGAGGGCTTTCAGGAGGACATCACAGAACCGGCCGAATTCTATAAATTGTTCTGTTACGCTTGCATCGACGCCGGCGCGGATGCTATACTGGGACATGGGCCCCATGAATTGCGCGGGATCGAGCTGTACAAGGGAAAAGTGATTTTTTACAGCCTGGGGAATTTTATTTTCCAAACCGAAACCGTGCGGCTACAGCCGGCGGATGCCTATGAAAACACCTCAATGGCGTATGATACCAGGGTTGGCGAGTACATGGACAACCGCAGCAAAAACGGCACACGGGGCTATACGACACAGCCGAATATATGGCGCTCGGTCATGGCAGGCTTCACGGCAGAGGATGGGAAAATCACAAAAATCCGCCTGTACCCCATTTCGCTTGGTATGGGAATGCCGCGCAGCAGAATCGGATTTCCTGCATTGATAAAGGATTGTTCTGTCCTTGAGTACCTTGCCGATTTATCCGCGCCATTTGGAACGAAGCTTGTAATGGAAAAAGATACGGCTGTGATCTGTTTAACGCAGGAATAAATATTTACAGGGATTGGAGGAACAAACATGAATCGGTATGAGTACATCGTATCGCAGGCCGACCAAATGGGCGGCGAGCTTATCGCGCAAAGGCGGGATTTTCACAAGTACGCGGAGGCCGGCTGGATGGAGATCCGCACGTCTTCCATCATAGCGCGTAAATTAGCCGATATGGGCTATGAGGTTCTGGTCGGCGAGCAGGTCTGTAAACGGGAATCCAGGATGGGTGTGCCGGATTCACAGGCGCTTGATAACCGATACGAGCAGGCGCTTGCACAGGGGGCAGATCCGGAATATGCTCCGTACATGAAGGGCGGAATGACCGGCGTCATCGGAATCCTTCGCTGCGGGGAGGGCCCCGCTGTGGCTTGCCGCTTTGACATTGACGCGCTGGGTGTCTATGAAGACGAGACCGACAGCCACCGCCCGGCACATGAGCAGTTTGCATCGGTACATAACGGTGTCATGCACGCCTGCGGCCACGACGGTCATGCCACGATCGGCCTTGGCGTCGCGAAAATCCTGATGGAAATGAAGGAGGAGCTGCACGGTACGGTGAAGCTGATCTTCCAGCCGGCCGAAGAAGGTGTCAGAGGCGCAAAGGCCATTGTAGACAATGGCAATCTGGACGGAGTGCAGTATTTTTTGGCCTCCCATATCACAGACAAAAATGACGATGACCCGGCCGTTGTCATCCCGGGAAGCCACGGTTCGCTCGCCACGACCAAATACGACGCCTTCTTTCAGGGTGTTTCCGCTCATGCCGGCGGTTCCCCGGAGAAAGGCAAAAACGTCATGCTGGCCGTCGCAACGGCGATCCTGAATCTCTATGCGATCCCGCGCCACTCGCAGGGCGTGACCCGCATGAATGTCGGCAAGGTCATCGCGGGAAGCGGACGCAACGTCATTGCAGATTCCGCAAGTATGGAAATCGAGCTGCGCGGAGAGACGACGGAAATCAACCAGTTTGTCGAGGATTATGCGAAAAACATACTGGAAGCCGCTGCCCGCATGCACGGCTGTACCTGTGAATTAAAGCTCATGGGAAGCGCTCATTCGCTGACAAGTGATCCGGTCCTGATCGACCGTGTCCGGAAGGTCTGTGAGCAGAAGCTCCATCTTCCGGTTGCCAAAATAGACAGCAGCAAAAACGGCGGCAGCGAGGATGTATCCTACATGATGAACCGCGTCCAGGACCAGGGAGGGCAGGCAACCTTTATGCGCGTGCTCACAAAAACATCCGCTCCGGGCCACAATCGCCGGTTCGATTTCGATGAAAGCGTGCTTCCAAATGCGGTCAAGGTATTCTGTGGTGTGATTTACGATCTTCTTTCATAAGTCCATAAAAAAGCTTTCGCAGCATGCTTCCTTACCGCCGCAGTGCGATCCCCGCGGAGCGTTTTTGTTTCATAGGACGCACTCTTTCCTATGAAACATGAAAATGCCGCCTGGCTGTTGCCAGGCGGCATTATTATTCATCTTAAAAAGAACCCAAGTTATCTGAAATACTTCCGGAAAGTATCTGGCACACCCACAATTCCCGAACGAACCCGGGAAGCTGCCGTCACAGCTTATTCCTCCGGCACATACGTCCTGTGTTCTTCATCAAACAAAAAACAGGCACAGCCGATCCCCCACGGATAATAAAAATACGTCCATTGTGCCAGCATGTTGGTATAAAAGGTAAACGCGTCGATGATGTAACGAAACTCCTCCTTCGTCAGATCCTTCCTTTCGATCATCGCCCTAAAATGCCGTGCATGCTCCCGCAGTTTGCGCATTCCGTAGGAACCCAAAAGGTTCGTATACGTCGGATCAATCTCCATATAGATCTGCTCAAGCTGCCTTACGTTAAAGCTTTCCTGCCGGCACAGCCTGGCGATCGGATACAGCGTATACATGGAGAGATCCCGGCTTAAACTATACACGAATTCCCAGGTACTGAAATACTGCCCGCAGGAGCCCATGCCGGAATTCTTCCCCGTACGAATCTGTTTATGTTCAAATGGTTCCTTCCGGCTTGCCTCCCCGGCAAGATCGGTAAGCGCATGGACAAGCTCCTCCACCTCTGGCCTGCACGCCGCCGGCCGCTCCAGCGTTTCGCGAAACTGCTTTGTCTCTTTTTGCTCCCCGGCGCGTGAAATATGTACATGGATCTCCTTTTTCGTCATGAAAATGGCGTTCCTTGCCTCTGCTCCCACACGCTTGACCGTAGGAAGATCCTCCTCGTCGATCTGCCCCAGAACGGCTCCCATCACATCCTCGTTGCAGGCTCCGTATTGGAGGATCACTTTATTTCCTGTATTCTGCGAATAGCGCAGCCGTCCCACGGGAGCCTGGTCGATCCGCTCTTTATGGCGGATCGGCGCAAAGCTTAAAACGGGCACCCAGCAGTACATAGAACCGTCTGTCACCACGGCATTGTTCATAATGCTTTCAAACGGAAGTGCATTCCATATTTCCTCGCAAAGCTCCGGATTTACATCATCGGCCAAGGTGGCATGTGCAAAAAGCCCCAGCTCCGGCCATTCAAACCGTATTTTTCGTTTATCCATTCTCTGTTATCTCCTTACTGTCCAGATTTCCATCCTTCTTCGCACGATAAAAATTCAAAAACACAATCCCGGCAAACACTGCGATCCCAAGAAGATCCGTCACAATCCCGCCATCCATCAGCAGGATCCCGGCCGCAAATGCCAAAACCCGTTCTGCCTTAGACAAATTGGTTTTGATGTAGCCTACAATCGCGATCGCGAGGCAGGCGGTTCCCAGCACGGCCGTCGGGAGCTTGGTGAGCACATCAAAAGGACCGGCATCAATTAGCAAAAGCTGCGGCGAAAGCATGAAAATATAGGGAATGATAAATCCTGCCGAAGCCATACCGAACGCTTTATATCCGACCTTCGTGGGCGGCGCACCGGCGATCCCGGCCGCGGTAAGGGACGCCGTACAAACCGGCGGCGTCAGTACCGAGAGAATTCCGAAATAAAACGCAAACATGTGCACCGGAATCCCGGCAATTCCGAATTTCAAAAGAGCCGGCGCCGCAATCGTAGAAACCACAATATAGCACGCCGAAGTGGGAAGACCCATGCCGAGGATAATACAAGTCACCATCGTAAAGATCAGCGTGAGATAAAAATTTCCGTTTGCAAGAGCAATCAGCCCGTCTCCGAGCACCATGCCCAGGCCGGTCGCACCGGTCATTGCCACCATGATGCCGACCGAAGCGCAGCTGCTCGCGACCGGAATGGCAAGCTTACTGGCCTCCTCCAGCGCATCGGTTGCCTTTTTGACATCCAGCCGTGACTCCTTTTTTAGCGAGGACAGCAGCACAGAGGTAACGATTGCATAAAAAGAGGAAAACAGCGGCGTTTTTCCGGCAACCATAAACGCTATGAGAAGAACGATCGGAAACAGCATATAGCCGCGCCTTTTTATCACTGCCCACGCTCCCTCTGCGCTTCCCTTTTTAAGGGTCGGAAGCTTTAAGCGTCTCGCCTCCAGATCAACAACCGTCCAAATCGCAAAATAATACAGGAGTGCGGGGATCAAAGCGGCCTTCATGATCGTCACATACGGCACGCCTAAGAACTCTGCCATGATCATCGCCGAGGCTCCCATGATCGGAGGCATGATCATGCCTCCTGTACTCGCGATTGCCTCTACGGAGGCAGCAAATTCCGGAGAATACCCCATCTTTTTCATCATGGGGATCGTAAAGGTCCCTGTTGTTGCGACGTTTGCAACTGCGCTTCCCGAAATCGTTCCCATACAGGCGCTTGCTAAGATCGACACCTTCGCCGGGCCGCCTCTTGCATGGCCGGCCACCGAGGTGGCAATGTCGTTAATGACCCCGGCAAGCCCTGTCTTATCGAGAATCGCGCCCAGCAGAATAAACACAAACAGGTAAGTCGAAGAAACTCCAAGCACCAGCCCGTAAATGCCCTCCGAAGACCATACCATATATTGGATAATCCGATGGACCGACATACCAGAATGACGGAAAAATGAAGGGAACAGATTGCCGAACCGGCAGTATAAAAGTG
The DNA here is from genome assembly GCA_022792295.1 of Lachnospiraceae bacterium. Taxonomy (GTDB): domain Bacteria; phylum Bacillota; class Clostridia; order Lachnospirales; family Lachnospiraceae; genus CANQGL01. The sequence goes on along the minus strand of JAAWAR010000129.1, from coordinate 5,308 downwards.
CAATTCCCATCAAAAGAGGCAAAGCAATGCCGGAAGCCCTGCGGCTCGCTTCCAGTACGATAAGAATCAAAAGCCCGCCGACAAGCAAATCCGTCTGATTCAAAATTCCCGAATTCATGGCAATCGTATCAAAGCGCATGAATACATACAGATTCAGCGCGAGGCCGAGGACGGCCAGTATAACGGAATCCGGGCTCATTTTCAAACGAGAGGACCTCTTTTTGCTCGTTGGGAACCAGAGAAAGATCAAAAACAGCACCAGGCCCAGATGCATGCTCCTCTGCTTGATAACCGACAGCGCCCCGAAGCCCGCCGTATACAAATGAAACAGGGACAAAGCGACTGCAACATACCGGATCAGCCTCCCCCAGAAGGAATTTCCCATTCTGCGCGTACGGCCTGAAAATTCATCCGACACGGCCCGTGCCGCGCCTGTTTGAGTCTGAGACATAAAATGCATCTCCTTTTAATTTGTGTATGGTCAGATCCAGCCGATTTCCTTGTAGTAGCGTTCTGCACCGGGATGCAGCGGTACACCGAGACCATCCATGGCCGTCTCCTTCGTCATCCATTTCAGGCTGTCCGCGATCTGCTGTACCTCGCTTATATTTTCCCAGATGCACTTCGTCATCTGGTAGACAACTTCCTCGTCTACACTCTCATCGACCGTCAAAGCAATCGCACAGGCGATTGTATCTATATCTTCATCAAAGCCCTGATATGTCCCGCCCGGAATCGTATAGGGAACGTAATAGCTGTACTGCTCCAGAAGCTTCTTCTGATCCTCTCCTGCAATCGGCAGAATATTGATCTTCCCGCTCATAGCCAGATCCAAAACGTTGGATCCCGGAACGCCAAGCGGGAAAAACGCCCACTCGATATGCCCATCTTTAAACAAATCTACGGCTCCGGTGCTGCTTGTAAAGACCGGTTCTACATCCTTCCTCTCTTTATAGTCGTATCCATAAAAGCCCAAAATATCACTTGAATAGCATTCGCTCGCACTTCCCGCGGCACCCACACAGCCGGAGGTTCCCTTAAGTTCACTTGCGTTCGTAATTTTGGAATCCTTTGATACAAGGAAATGGATAACGCTTGGATATAACGTACAGATCCCGCGTAAATTCTCCTGCTTCTCCATCCCGGCAAGCGTCCCTTCGCCCGCCATATAATTTGTATTGGCAGCATTTAAGGAAATCTGAATCTCACCGTTTCCCATCAGATTAATATTGTCAACAGCCCCTCCGGTCGCAACCGCACGCAGGGTCAATCCCTCAATCTTTGTCCCAAGCAGGTTGGAAAGTCCCGCTCCGATTGCATACACCGTGCCGCCCGAGCTTGAAGTGCCCACCGTAAAGGAATATTCCTGGCTGAGAGCTGTGCCGGTTTCCACGGCTTCGCCTGAAGCGGCTGTCGTCTGGTCTATTAACTGCGGGGCACTGCAGGCAGTAAGCGCTATCACGGTTCCAAGGACTGCTGCGGCCATTTTTGTTCCTGTTTTCATGTTCCTCATATAATCCTCCTTTTTGGAACGGCTGCTTGACCGTTCCCGCTTTTTTACAGTTCAAATTTTATCATTTCGTTTCGACAATATCCAACATTTTTTTCCTCCCCGCCGCTACAACCAAATTCTTGTATTTACTTCCCCTGCGTTTTTGATTATAATCGTGATAGGAAATCTGACATCTGCTGCGGCAAAAAGGGGGCGCATATGAATTTCACAAACTTAAAATATTTCTCCGTTCTGGCCGAAGAACTCAATTTCACCAAGGCAGCCAAGCGTCTGTATATTTCTCAGCAGGCCTTAAGTTCTCATATCAACAAGCTGGAACAGCATTTTCAGTCGCAGCTTTTTATCCGCAGCACGCCTCTGGAGCTTACCTCCGCCGGACAGTGCCTGTATCTGTTTGCAAAGGAAACGCTGCTCTATGAGAAAATGACAACGGAAAAAATTCATCAGTTGAACCAGAAGGAGCGGCCCAGGCTTACCATCGCCACGACCCTTTCGCGCGGAAATCTCCTGCTTCCGCTTGTCCTTCCCCCGTTTCGCAGACTTTTTCCCGATGTAAGGGTCGAGCTGATCCAGAGTACCTCCACTTTTGTGGAACAGCTTCTGCTTGACAAAAAAGCCGATGTCCTGATCTGCAGCACTCCGGCCCCAAAGGATTCCATCATCAGCGAATTTTTGTGTATGGAAAACCTTTCTCTGTTTTTCACAGAAACCTGCATCCGGGAGGCGTGTCCAAAAGACTGGCAGGAGAGAATCTCCCTCTTAGACAGCCATTTTGACCTAAAACTCGTGGAGAATCTTCCCTTTATCAAAATGCTGGACTCGCTGCCTCTTTCCAAAAGCTTTAAAAATATCTGTCAGACTTATCAGGCGTTTCCGCAGGTATATCTGGAAGTCCGTGCGATCGAGACCCAGGTCTCTCTTTGTCTTGCCGGCCTGGGAGCCATGATCTGCCCCGATATGTTTGTCACCATGCCCAAAGAATCCGACAGTCCAACCCATAAGCTGTATAAGTTTCCCGTCCACACCGGAACCCCCATTCCAAGTATCTCCATCTCCTACTTGAATCAACAGCCGGTTGCCCCCTATATCCTGACTTTTTCCAAACTGGTCCGGGAATCACTTAAGGACAGAATGTCCTAAACTGCTTGTGCAGATCTGTCTGAACGATTGCCAAACCGTTGCTCAAATAAAAATATTTCGGCTATTTTGTATTGCTTTATCCTTCAATTTTTGCTATATTTCAATATTTTACTTTTTTGTTATAGAGGATCACTAAAATAGCTCTCAATGATGCACTCGGCTTTTAGCCGTGCAAATAAATTTAAGAGGTGAGAGCATTATGAAAAGAAGAACGATGCGGGTATTTGCCACCGCAATGGTCTTTTCCCTTGCCGCCAGCCTTTTCACCGTCTGTTCAGGGAACAAACAGAGTGATCCTGCATCCGCCAAAGACACACTTATTATCGTAACCGCAAATGAGACACCGAGTGTTACCACAAATCTGCACAACGCAGTAACTGGCGATTATCTGAACAAAATGACACACAACTGCCTGTTCTATACAGATGAGAACATGGCGGCACAGCCAGATCTCGTAGAAAGCTATGAGAACCCGAGCGACACCGAGCGGGTTTTCAAGCTGAAGCAGGGCGTAAAATTCCACAACCGCGAGGAAATGAAGGCGATCCACGGCAAGGCCGTTGCTATGATCTTCCAGGATCCCATGACCTCCTTGGAATCGGTCATGACAGTCGAGCAGCAGATTGCCAAGGTAATCAAGCTCCACGAGGAGGGCGGACAGACCGAGGCCTTAAAAAGAGCCCGCGAGATGCTGGAGTTAGTCGGTATTCCCGGCAGCCGCGGCAGCGAATATCCGCATCCGTTCTCCGGCGGCATGAACCAGCGTGTCGTTATCGCAATGGCTCTCGCGTGCAACCCGGAGCTTCTGATCACCGACGAGCCGACGACTGCTCTTGACGTGACGATTCAGGCATAGGTTCTTGAGATGATGGAGGGCCTTCGTGAGAAATATAATACAGCCATGCGGATGATCACACATGACCTCGGCATCGTCGCCGAGATCTGCGACAAGGTTTCGGTTATTTACGCCGGCCATGTCATCGAGCACGGCACGCTTGAGGATATTTTCAGAAACACCCGTCATCCGTGCACAGAGGGACTTTTCAACTCTCTCCCGAACCTGGAAGACCGCCAGGCAGAGCTAAAGCCTATCAAGGGCCCTATGCCTGACCCGAGCAACCTTCCGAAGGGCTGCGCCTTCTGCCCGCGCTGCGACTATGCAATGGACATCTGCAAAACCGAAAAGCCGGGCCGTACCTACCGCAACGACACCCATTACGTTGAATGTCACCTGTATAGTAAGGACAATATCCAGGAAGGGAGGGTGAAAAGCCGATGCGTACACAGCCGCTGCTTGACGTCGATGATGTCACCTTCACAATCGAAAAGGGTAAAACGCTCGGCGTCGTCGGCGAGTCCGGCTGCTGAAAATCCACGACGGGGCGCGCAATCCTGCGTCTTCTCGAGCCCACCTCCGGCGAGGTACTGTTCGAGGGCCAGGATGTGGTAAAGCTGTCCAAGGAGGAAATGCGCAAAAAGCGGATTCCAGCTCAAAACTCTGGAATCCGCTTTTTTTAATTGGATGCTTTTAATCAAGCTTTTTTCCGTTAATAAACACCATCTGCGGCATTGTAATTCCATCGAGCGGATCGCCGCTGTAGATCTGAATATCCGCGTCCTTGCCGGCCTCCAGCGTTCCTACCCGGTCTTCTACGCCCAGGTGCTTTGCCGGATGGATCGTGATTGCCTTAAGCGCCTCATACGGGTCCATTCCGGCCCGTACCGCCATTGCAGCGCAAAGTGGAAGATGCTGCTGTGGAATCACAGGTGAGTCCGTGATAATGGACACCTGGCAGCCTGCCTTTGCCAGGATTCCGGGTGTCTCCCAGGTCTTATTCTGAAGCTCAAACTTCGTCGCATGTCCCAGACTCGGACCCACGGCGCAGGGAAGATTCTCTTTTGCGAGCTCATCTACAATCAGATGCCCCTCGGTACAGTGCTCCAGTGTCATTTTCACGCCAAATTCCTTCGCAATGCGGATCGCAGTCAGAATGTCGTTCGCCTGATGTGCGTGCGCCTTCAGCGGAATCTCCCCGTTGAGAACCGGAATCAGGGCTTCCAGTTTCATGTCAAATGCCGGCCTCTTTAACGCGTCGTCTCCGGCCGCTTCCTTTCTCGCCTTATAGTCTCTGGCCTTCATGAGCATCTCGCGCAGCTTGGAAGCCGTAGACATTCTTGCAAAGTTATTCTTATCCTTATAGCAGCGCTTCGGATTCTCACCAAACGCGCATTTCATCGCGACCGGATCGCGCACAATCATAGCATCCACGCATTTTCCTGTCGTCTTCACCGCGATAAACGTACCGCCGAGCACATTCGCGCTTCCTGGACCGGTCCCGACGCAGGTGACACCGCTTTTAGCCGCCATATGCACGGTTGGATCCATTGGGTTAAAGCTGTCGATTCCGCGAAGCTGAGGAGAGCAGATGTCATTCATTTCATTGTAATCCTGGCCTTCGAACCCGATCGCATACCCATCGAGCCCCAAATGGCAATGTGCCTCCACAAAACCCGGATATACGTCTTTACCGCTCGCATCCACAACCTCGGCTCCCGCCGGAACCGAAAGTCCTTTTCCAATCTCAATTATCTTTCCCTGATCTACAACAATATCTCCCTCATAGACCTCCGGATTTACCATGTCATGAATCCGGC
>JAAWAR010000128.1 GCA_022792295.1 Lachnospiraceae bacterium | reverse complement strand
GTATGCAAATCTATCAGGCAGCAGCTGAAAATAGGATGTTTGCCACACAGGACTTTCTTACATATACGGCTATAGAAAACCGTGTATTTTGCCTATATAATCGAGCGCAGTACGGCTCCCTTGCCATACTCTATCAAAACCTTATTAAAATCATAAGTTTTTTAAATGCTGCCGTATTTGAAATGAACGGAAGAATCTGTTATACTTCTGATAGCAGAAAGGGGAGAGCAGCGGTATGGATCTACGGGAGCAGAAATATGTGTGTGCATTGGCGGACTGCGGGAACCTCACGAGGGCGGCGGAGAAACTCTATATTTCACAGCCGGCGCTCAGCATCTATATCGCCAATCTGGAGAAAAATATGGGAATTCCCCTGTTTGAGCGGAACGGGAAGAAATTTGCCCTCACCTATGCCGGGGAACGGTATGTGGAGCGGGCGAGGAAGATGCTTAAGCTGGAAAGGGAATTTAATGACGAGCTCATTGATCTGATTCGGGAACGGGCCGGGAGGATCCGTCTCGGCGTCTCCCAGAGACGCGGGGCATGGTTTTTGCCGCCGGTGCTGGTAAAGTATGAGGAAAAACGGCCCGGGATCGAAGTGGTTTTAAAAGAAGGAAATTTAACGATGACCCAGGAAATGTTGAAGAATAACGAACTGGACATTGTAATTCTCAACGAGAAGGATGTGACAGAGAACATGGAGACACGTTTTTTGTTCGGCGAGGAGTTTTTGCTGGCTGTGCCGGAAATGCATCCGCTCAATGAGAAGGCAGAGTACGTCCCCGGGGAGCGGTACAGGAAAATGCACCCGAAATATCTGGCCGGGCAGACACTGGTGCTGGCGACGTCCTGGCAGAGCTCGAGGCAGATGGCAGATATGATCCTGGAGGAAAACAACGTTACGCCAAAGCGTATCCGCACGGTGCGGAGCGTGGAGACCTGTCTGCAGCTGATTGCGGAGGGGCTGGGCGTGGGTTTTATCCGGGAGAGCTTCGCGGTGAACATGAAGTACAGGAAACGGGTTCATTACTACATGCTGGATACAAAGCAGCACAGGCAGAATGTGGTGGCTGCCTATAAAAAGGGGACGAAACTTCCAGGCTACATGGAGGACATGCTGTCTCTTTTAGAGGAACGGGGGAAGGAGTTTTTGTTATAACTATAAGCTTTCTTTAAAAATTTTATAAGATGATTCAATTTCACAGGGCCCTCTGTTGTCTGGTATCATGACGGTATCAAACAACGGAGGTGCTTTTTTATGTTAAAGGAAAGCCTTTATGAGACGATTGACGGGGCCTCGGCCGAACTTTTACACATGTCAGATGAGATTTTCGACCATCCGGAGATTGGGATGGAGGAGCATTACGCGGCTGGTCTTTTAACGGACTGGCTGGAGCGGGAGGGTTTTTTGGTGGAGCGCGGCGTGGCAGGGGTCGAGACGGCTTTCCGTGCAATGTACCGGCATGGGGAGGGCGGCCCGAATATCGGTCTGCTCTGTGAGTATGACGCGCTGCCGGGGATCGGCCATGCATGCGGCCACCATATGCAGGGCCCGTGTATTCTGGCGGCTGCAAAGGCACTAAAGGAAGCGGGCGGTGACATGCCGTACTGCATTACGGTCTACGGGACACCGGCCGAGGAGAGCGTCAGCGGGAAGATTCAGATGATCAAGAACGGATGTACCTTTGAGGAGCTGTCCGTGGCGCTTATGATGCACGGCGGGCCGGCGACACAGGTGGATGTAAAGTCGCTCGCCAATTCGAGATTTCGCGTAGTCTATCATGGGATCAGCTCGCATGCGGCGATCCGGCCGGAGAAGGGCAGAAGCGCTTTGGACGGCCTGATCCTCGCCTTCCAGGGAATCGAATTTCTGCGGGAGCATGTAAATTCGGATGTAAAGATCCACTATACCGTGACAAGCTGCGGCGGGACGCCCGCAAACGTAGTCCCGGCTCTTGCGGAGGCGTGCTTTTACGTGCGCTCTTATAACCGCGCGTATTTAGATACCGTTGCCGAGCGCTTCAAAAAGGTTTTGATGGGTGCGGCCATGATGACAGAGACGGAGGTCGAGATTATCGAGGAGAAAAAAGTGGATAACAAGATTCCGGTGCTTTCCTTAAATGAGATCGTGATGCAGGAGGCAAAGGAGCTTAACGCGCCGCAGCTTCGCCCTGCAAGGGAGAAAACGGGCTCGACCGACTTCGGCAACGTAATGCGCCGTGTCCCGGGGACCTGCGCGCGCGTCGCATTCGTACCGGAGAGTGCGGCGGCCCATTCGCAGGAGTATGTGGATGCCGGGAAAACGAAGGCTGCACATGATGCGATTTTATACGGAGCGAAAATCCTGGCCGGGACAGCGGCAAAGCTCATTGATGATCCCAAGCTTCTTAAAACGGTTCAAAAGGAATTCAAAGAGGCTCTTGAAAGAGAGAACAGACAAGTATAGCCCCTAGCCGGCAGGGCGTCCGCAGGAAGAATGGCTCTTAGTCAGGAGGGAAAGCCCCAGGGGACATAGCCCCCGGTCAGCAGGCGGCCGCAGAGAGTATAGCCCTTAGTCGGCAGGGCAGCCGCAAAAGCGGCAGCCAGCGGGGCAAATGGGAAGCAAAAATACAAAAAAGAGGAGAGTTGCAGAATGGAAAAGAAAAAGTTTAAAATGCCGCATTCGTACGTGATTATCTTTATTTTACTGATTCTGGTATCCATCATGACCTATCTGATACCGGCAAACGAATATGATCGTGAAAAGACGGAGGCAGGAAACACCACCGTAATCGTAGAGTCCTATCATCCGGTCGAAGGGGAGCCGGTTCCCGTATGGAAGATTCCGAATTTCGTCATGCAGGGCCTTTCCAAGCAGGCGGATATTATTTTTCCGCTTTTGGTGATCGCAGGTTCCCTGGAGGTCATCCTTTCAACCGGCATGTTCCATGCTTACTGCGGGATGATGGCGCGTAAGTGCAAGGGAAAGGAAAAGCTGTTTATCCCGGCGATTCTCTTAATCTTTGCAGTCATCGGCATCACCCAGTCCACAAATAAATTCATCGGCTTTGCATCGCTTGGCGTCATGCTGGCAGCGACACTGGGGTATGATGCAATCGTGGGTGTCGCGATCGTACTGCTCGGTGTCGGCATCGGCTTTTCGACCGGTATTCTCGCACCGACGACAGCCGTCGCCCAGGACATTGCGGAGCTTCCGGCGTATTCCGGCATGGGCCTTCGAATCGCAAGCTTTGTCCTGTTTTACGCGGTGACAGCCATATATATCATCCGGTATGGAGAGAAATGTAAAAAGGACCCTGCCAAGAGTGTGGTGTACGGTGCGGAAGGGGTCAGCAATTTTGACGTGAGCGGGACACAGGTCGAGATCAATAAAAAGCATCCGCTGGTACTGGCGGTGTTCCTGGTTTCATTCGGCGTCCTGATGTACGGCTGTGTGAACTGGGGCTGGGGGCTTGTGGAAACCGCGGTCTGTCTGTTCTGGATGGCCTTTGTGGGCGGCCTTGTCTACGGCTACAATCCAAGTAAAATCGCTTCCAATTTTGTAAAGGGAGCCAAAAACATGACCTCGGCGGCGCTGATTGTCGGACTCGGTGCAACCGTGGCGTTGATCCTTTCCTCCGCAAAGGTACTGGACACGGTTGTGTATGGCCTTGCGAACATGCTGTCGCTGTTTCCGAATTTCTTAAAGCCGGCAGTCATGCTGGTCATGAACGTGATCGTAAATGGCTTTGTCACCTCCGGAACCGGCCAGGCTGCCGTTGTCATGCCGGTCATGGTACCGCTTGCCGATGTAGCCGGCGTCACACGTCAGACGGCTGTACTCGCCTACAAATTCGGCGATGGTTTCTGCAACTATGTTCTTCCGCATGCGTCTGCACTGATGGGCTTTTTAGGCGCGACCGGAATCAGCTATGACCGGTGGATGAAATTTATGGGGAAACTGTTTGGGCTGTGGATGCTTTTGGGCTCGGCGATTTTGATCTTTGCGTATGTGATACAGTATTCATAAAACCGTGAGGATATGAAATAAGCCTCTGCATTGCGAAAAATTCGAGATGCAGAGGCTTATGCAGCGTCCTGTCAACGGGTTAAACCGTCCTGTTTGTCTGTTGTCTGCCGGCGCGCCCTTTGCCGGATCGTCTATTGCTGAATCAAAAATACCTCCGCACGCTGCACGCCGTACTGCTTCGCTTCGGAGTGGGTGTCGAAGAAGATGTCAATGCGGTTTCCTTTGATTGAGCCGCCTGTGTCCTCGGCTACATATTCCTTCCCGTTTATCATAATCCGGCTTCCCATGGGGATAACGCGCGGGTCTACGGCCACGGTGTGGCTGGAGACGGCGGTGCGCCCGGAGCTCGTCGTGCGGCTCCAGCGTCCGCAGCATTTGGGACAGGGGCAGTAGGCGGTCATCTTAAAAGCGCCGAGTGAGACAAGGGTCGGGCCTGCAGGAGCGACTGCGTCCTCGGCTTCCTTTTTTTCGGCCTTTTCCCGGTTGTAGGCCGCAGCGGCCGCGAGGAGTGCCGCGGTATCCTTTTTATCCGTCAGAAGCTCACCGAGAGATTGTATGGATTCCGGCGCCGCAGAGTCCCAGAGCAAGTTGGCTGTCTGTACGCGTATCGTATCTTCAAGCGTCGGGGCAGAAGCTGTGTTTTCATTATTCTCTGCAGGAACGGTAGGAAGCGCTGCTGTGTTTACATCTGTATTTACATGCTCGGAAGTCTCCGCCGGCATCGCCGGCGCAGCACAGAGAGCGGTTTCTGCTGTCTGTACATGTGCAAGAGAATAAGCAGCATTGACTGCGATGCAGATCATCATTAGTAGGGCATAGGCCATAAGCTTTGTTCGTTTCATGATCCCATATCCTTTCTTTTCTGCATTACGCTTCAAACTGTAACAGAAACGTAATATTTTAGAAACAAATAGATATTTACCATGATTAAGCCGGCTTGTCAAGGTCAGTCCTCCCACTTTTGGGAGCAAAATACCCTATAAAATGATAAAAATCCCCCACTTTCGATCCGTTTTTTAAAAACAAACCGAGCTGTGGGGGGATTTTTGTCTGCAAAAAATTAAAATTTACTTTACGGAATACACCTTTACGGTCTGGATTCCATAGTTTAGAGCCGTCTCGTGGTCATCGAAATAGATGTCCAGCCTGTCGCCCACGATACTGCCGCCCATGTCTTCGACGGTGTAAACCGTACCGTCAATCATGAGCTTTGTACCGAGCGGGTAGAGGCTTAAATCAGCCGCAATCGTATGGTTGGCTTTCGGGGGCTTTCCGGAATAGGTAAGCCCCAAACCGCTCGAGCAGACGGAGCAGGCACAGTAGCCGCTGACGCGGAAAGTGCCGATTAATTCACCCTGAACGCCTCCTGCTTTGGCGGCGGAAGCCGGTCCCTCGCGTTTTGTGGCGGTCTGGGCAGAATCATCCGAGGAATGGGAGGCCGCTTCGATCTTTGCAGCGGAATCGTTGCCAAAGCCAGGGCCTATCTTATTCAGGTCACTGTCAAACAGAACAGGCTTGTCCTTGCCTGCCGGTCCGCTTGCCGTCGGCTTAGAAGCGCGTTTGGCAGTGCCCTCCTCCTTTTTATAAGTAAAAACTCCTCCAATTGGAATCCGCGTTTCGCCGGATACGATCCCGGCCGTTATGACGAATGTGTCGCCTGAGTAGGCAGACCAGTCGATCTCACAGACGAAACCATGGCCCGATACGGCGGTATTTTCTGCTCCGTCAAGAGTCCGGTCGGCTGTGACTGTTAGCACGGCATTGCTTCCGGGGCCGTTGGCACCGGCAAGTGTGAGCTCGACGGTAACTACAGCCTCCTTTTCATCCTGGTTCCAGGCCCAGCCGGTAATCTGGCTGTCCGTTACGCTCTTTAGCTCGCCCGCAAAAGCTGCGGCCAGAGCCGGAAAAGAGGTAAACGCGGTCAGAAGGAATGCGGCGCCGGCCGTTATCAGCCGGCAGACTATCCTCTTACTCATATGAAACCTCTCAATCGTTCATTGTTTACAGAACTGACAATGTATGTAGTTTATTTCATTATATTTACAAAAGTGTTAAATGTCAAGGAAATCTGTCTGAAATAGGTATATTTGCCTCATATTTGCCTGATTTGGGCATTTTTTTAGGGGATTCTGGTGGGAAAGTGGGGGGGGGAGGCAGCGGGTCCGCAGAGACCGGGGCCGGCAAACGGGGCGGGGCTGCCAGGCTTCGGCGTTTAAAGCTCTAAGCCTGCGGCCGTGCAGAAATGGGGGATCAAAGCAAGTCGCTGGAAAAATTCTGAAGAATTTTTCCGCTCCGGGCTTTTCGGATTTCGGCCGGAGAGCCGAAACCCGCCCCGCATTTTTGCACGGCCGCAGGCTAAGAGCTTTTAAAACGCCGAAGCCTAGCAGCCCCGCCCCGTTTGCCGGCCCCGGTCTCTGCTGCGTTACTTCTGGAGGGGGGAGAGAAAAGATGAGTTTGCTTCGACTTTTTTTGGAAGGAAGGGGGAGGGGGGCTTTGCATGCTGTTTTTGCGGGCATTTTTGAAAAACCTGTGAAAAAGAAGAAAAAAATCTTGACAAACAGCAGCAATCGTACTATAGTTACAACTGTAAATATTAGCACTCCTCGATTAAGAGTGCTAATAAAACCGGAAAGGGTGAGATCGTTGGAGCTGGATGAGAGAAAAGAGAAAATTTTAAAGGCAATCATTCAGACCTATCTGGAGACCGGGGAGCCGGTGGGGTCCAGGACGATTTCCAAGTATTCGGATTTGAAGCTGAGTTCGGCGACAATCCGCAATGAGATGTCAGACCTGGAGGAGCTGGGCTATATCATACAGCCTCATACCTCGGCCGGCCGGATTCCTTCCGATAAAGGCTATCGCTTTTATGTGGATCAGATCATTCAGGAGAAGGACCGCCAGGTAAACCAGATGCAGGAGCTGATGATCCAGCGTGTGGACCGCGTAGAGCTTCTTCTAAAGCAGATGGCGCAGATATTAGCCAGCAATACAAACTATGCGACGCTTGTCAGCGGGCCGAGCTACCACCAGACGAAGCTGAAGTTTATCCAGCTTTCCCGTGTGGAGGCAAGAAAGCTTTTGATTGTCGTTGTGGTAGAGGGGAATATTATCCGAAACTCCTTTGTGACACTTGAGGAGGAGCTGACGGATGAGGAGATCCTGAATCTGAACATTCTGTTAAATAACAGCTTAAACGGCCTGACGATCCAGGAGATCAACCTGGGCGTGATCGCTAAGCTGAAGGAGCAGGCCGGAAGCCACCGCCAGGTGGTCGAGCTGGTGCTTAACGAGGTTGCGGAGGCGATCAACGCACAGGATGAGGACCTGCAGATCTATACCAGCGGTGCGACAAACATTTTCAAGTATCCGGAGCTTTCGGATACGCGAAAGGCCAGTGAGTTAATCAGCACGCTGGAGCAGAAAGAGCTTTTAAAGGGGCTGCTGGATGAGGAGCATCTTGCGTCGGCCTCTGATTCGGAGATTCAGGTTTATATCGGTGACGAGACACCGGTCGAATCCATGAAGGACTGCAGCGTGGTGACAGCCAACTACGTATTGACCGACGGTCTGCGCGGGACGATCGGTATCGTCGGCCCAAAGCGCATGGACTATGAAAAGGTGGTGACGACCCTGCGGACGCTGGTGGCGCAGCTGAACGAGACGTTTAAGAAGTGACAGGACGACCGAACTGCCGTGCATGAAAAAAGGAACGGGGCAGACATCTGTACCGTTATGAAAAAAGGAAAGGTGTGGGCGCCAAGTGGAAGATAAAGAGTTAGAAAAAGGAACTCCGGGAGAAGACCAGGAGAGGGAAAACGCGCAGGAAATGACGCCGGATGCAAAAAAAGCAGCAGAGGCGAAAGCGCAGGCCGACGAAACGGAACATGCAGAAGATGCCGGAGAGGCAAAAGGCGCGGCCGAGGAAAACGAGGACGCCGATGCCCCGGATGGGGAGGAAGGCAAAAAGGACGCAAAAAAGAAGGGCTTTTTCAATAAAAAAAAGGATCCGAAGGACACGCAGATTGAGGAGCTGATCGACCGGTTAAAACGTACGATGGCCGAGTTTGATAACTTCCGTAAGCGGACCGAGAAGGAAAAAGCGTCCATGTATGAGATCGGTGCACGGGATATTATCGAGAAGATACTCCCGGTGGTGGACAATTTTGAGAGAGGTCTTGCCTCTATCCCGGAGGAGGCCAAGGGAACACCGTTTGCAGAAGGGATGGAGAAGATATATAAGCAGCTCATGAAAACGCTCGACGATCTTGGCGTAAAGCCGATTGAGGCGGTCGGCAAGCCGTTTGATCCGGATTTTCATAATGCGGTCATGCATGTGGAGGATGAAAATCTTGGCGAGAACATAGTGGCGGCCGAGCTGCAGAAGGGCTATCTATACCGTGACAGCGTGGTAAGACACAGCATGGTGCAGGTGGCGAACTGACGGAATCAGTAAATAAAGATAGAGTTTGAATCAATCAGGAGGAAAAATCACTATGAGCAAGATCATTGGAATTGATTTGGGAACGACAAACAGTTGCGTTGCGGTCATGGAAGGCGGCAAGCCGACCGTAATCGCCAATATGGAAGGCGTAAGGACAACGCCCTCTGTCGTGGCTTTCACGAAAAACGGCGAGCGTCTGATCGGCGAGCCTGCAAAGCGCCAGGCCGTCACGAATGCGGACCGCACGATTGCTTCGATTAAGAGACATATGGGAACCACTTACAAAGTGGACATCGACGAGAAGAAATATACGCCGCAGGAAATTTCCGCGATGATCCTGCAGAAGCTGAAGGCCGATGCGGAGAGCTATCTTGGTGAGAAGGTGACGGAAGCTGTCATCACGGTTCCTGCTTATTTCAACGATGCCCAGCGCCAGGCCACAAAGGATGCGGGAAAGATTGCCGGCCTTGATGTAAAGCGTATCATCAACGAGCCGACCGCGGCCGCTTTGGCGTACGGCCTTGACAATGAAAAAGAGCAGAAGATCATGGTATACGACTTGGGCGGCGGCACGTTCGACGTCTCCATCATCGAGATCGGAGACGGCGTCATCTCCGTTATGGCGACAAACGGTGATACGCATCTGGGCGGCGACGACTTTGACAACCGCATCACGCAGTGGATGGTAGATGAGTTCAAGCGGCTGGAGGGCGCAGATCTCTCCGGAGACAAGATGGCCATGCAGAGATTGAAGGAAGCGGCCGAGAAGGCGAAAAAGGAGCTTTCCACTGCTACTACGACTAATATCAACCTCCCGTTCATCACCGCGACATCCGAGGGCCCGAAGCATCTGGATATGAACCTGACCCGGGCAAAATTCGATGAGCTGACAAGCGATCTGATCGAGCGGACGGCGATTCCCGTGCAGAATGCATTAAAGGATGCAGGTTTGACCGCCTCCGAGCTTTCCAAGGTACTTTTGGTCGGCGGCTCCACGCGTATGCTCTCCGCGCAGGAGAAGGTAAAACAGCTGACGGGCAAGGAGCCGAGCAAGTCCTTAAATCCGGATGAGTGCGTGGCGATCGGCGCGGCAATCCAGGGCGGCAAGCTGGCAGGCGATGCAGGTGCAGGCGACATCCTGCTCTTAGATGTCACGCCGCTTTCCTTGTCAATCGAGACCATGGGCGGCGTTGCTACAAGGCTGATCGAGAGGAATACGACGATCCCGGCTAAAAAGAGCCAGATCTTTTCCACGGCGGCAGACAATCAGACCGCGGTTGATATCCATGTCGTCCAGGGCGAGCGGCAGTTTGCAAGAGACAACAAGACCCTCGGCCAGTTCCGCCTTGACGGGATCCCGCCGGCAAGGAGAGGCGTCCCGCAGATCGAGGTTACGTTTGACATCGACGCTAACGGTATCGTAAACGTTTCCGCAAAGGATATGGGAACGGGCAAGGAGCAGCACATCACGATCACATCCGGCTCCAACATGTCGGACTCCGATATTGAAAAGGCGGTCAAGGAGGCGGCCGAGTTCGAGGCGCAGGATAAGAAAAAGAAAGAAGCGATTGATGCAAGAAACGACGCGGATTCGATGGTATTCCAGACCGAAAAGGCTTTAGAGGAGGTCGGCGACAAGCTTGACGCCAATGATAAGGCGGCGGTTCAGGCAGATCTGGATGCTTTAAAGGAGGCCATCAACCGTGCGCCGATCGACCAGATGACAGACGCACAGGTCGATGACATCAAGGCCGGCAGAGAAAAGCTGATGCAGAGTGCGCAGCAGCTCTTTGCGAAGGTCTATGAGCAGGCGCAGGCAGCCGGAGGGGCAGGCGCCGGTCCGCAGGATGCAAACTTTGCAGGCGGTGCAGCAGGAAATGACGACGACGTGATCGACGTCTAAGCGGCAAAGTCAAAGCAGGCGGCGATACGGCCGGTGTTTGACGGACAAATAAAACGCAGGCGGCCCGGGAACCCGTCCCGCCTGCGGCACACGATAAACGACAGCCGGATGAACGTCCCCGTACAGGGGCGTTCATTTGGTGCGTAGAGAGTCTGAAAGGTAAAACGAGCAATGGCGGAGAGTAAGAGAGATTATTATGAAATCCTGGGCGTGCCGAAAAATGCCGATGACGCGGCATTAAAGAAAGCGTACCGGGCCTTGGCCAAAAAGTACCATCCGGATGCCAACCCGGATGATAAAAACGCCGAGGCCAAATTTAAAGAGGCGTCCGAGGCATATGCGGTCCTTAGTGACCCGGAGAAAAGACGGCAGTACGATCAGTTCGGCCATGCCGCCTTTGAGGGAGGAGGGGCCGGCGGCTTCGGAGGATTTGGCGGCTTCGATTTCAGCGGGGCCGATATGGGTGACATTTTCGGCGATATTTTCGGGGATCTGTTCGGTACAAGAGGCAGAGGACGCAGCAATGGCCCGATGCGCGGCGCCAATTTAAGGACCGGAATCCGAATCACCTTTGAGGAAGCTATTTTCGGCTGCCAGAAGGAGATAGAGATCACATATAAGGATGAATGCCCGAAATGCGGCGGAAGCGGGGCAAAGCCGGGGACTTCGCCGGTTACATGTTCGAAGTGTAACGGCAAGGGAAAGATCGTCTATACGCAGCAGTCCTTCTTCGGCCAGGTTCAGAACGTGCAGACCTGTCCGGACTGCCAGGGAAGCGGCAGAATCATCAAGGAAAAATGTTCCGACTGCTATGGGACGGGATATGTTTCCAGACGGAAGAAGATTACCGTCACCGTACCGGCCGGCATTGACAACGGTCAGAGCCTAAGACGCGCCGGAGAGGGCGATCCGGGTACAAATGGCGGAGAGAGAGGCGATCTGTTAGTCGAGGTTACGGTTTCGAGACATCCGGTTTTCAAACGGCAGGAGACAACCATCTTCTCCACCGTGCCGATTTCGTTTGCAACGGCGGCTCTGGGCGGAACGATCCGTTTAAAGACTGTGGACGGCGAGATGGATTACGAGGTAAAGCCCGGCACACAGACCGATACGAAGATCCGGCTGCGCGGTAAGGGCGTCCCCTCCCTGCGGAATAAAAATATCCGCGGAGATCATTATGTAACCTTGGTAGTCACGGTTCCGGAGAAGCTAAACGAGGAACAAAAGGAAGCGCTGCGCCGCTTCGATGAAGCCATGAACGGCATCGCGCCGGAGGGCGGAAAGAAGAAGCGCGGACTGTTTAAATAAGAAATAGGGAAACAGGCCAAACGGCAGAAACAAAAAAGAAATCATGTTTCTGCCGTATTTTATTGTTTATAATAAATAAAAGAAGTGGCCGGGATAGAAAAGACTTATGGGCTTTGGAAAGAGAGGGGTACATGACACTGCGGGATATGACGTATATAACGACGATCGCGGAGGAAAAGAGCATTACGAGGGCGGCCGCGAGACTTTATTTGGCGCAGCCGGCGCTCAGCCAGTGTGTCCAGAAGGTGGAAAAGGAGCTGGGGAGCCCGGTGTTTATCAGAGGGACCGGCGGTGTCACACTGACTGCAGAGGGACAGTGTTTTTTGGACTTTGCCTATAAGACGCTGCGTGGCCAGAAGGATTTTGAAAAGCAGCTTTTAGATTTGAAAAATGCGGGGCACGGTGAGATCCTCTTGGGCTTTACAGGGACGCAGGCGACCCACGTGCTGCCGTATTTTTTGCCGCAGTTCAAGGAACGCTTTCCTCATCTGGAGATTATCCTCGTGGAGGCCCCCAGCGACGAGATTGAAAACAGGCTGATCCGGGGAGAGATCGAGGTTGGGATTCTGCATCCGCCGATCATCCATGAGGAGCTGGAAAGCTTCGAGGTAAGCCGCGATGAGATGGTGATCATTCCACGAAGCAGCAGCCGCTTCCAGCCGTTTATTTATTTTATGGAGAATGAGCACACACCCTATTTGGACATTGAGTTTCTGAGAAACGAGCCTCTTGTCCTCACGAAGCCTGAGCAGCGCAGCCGCATGGTCTGTGAGCAGATCTTTCACAAGGCGGGGATTTGTCCGATGATCCGGCAGAGTTTTAAGAACATCGGAACGACCTGTGCGCTGGCACAGGTGGGCTATGCGACAACGATTGCACCGGCAAAGCAGCTTCCGGATGAGCTGAAGCGGCGGGGGTACTACAAAATAGATCCCAGATTCAGCGTACCATACTCTTTTGCGGTGGCCACCAGACAGGATACCTACCTGTCCGTGGCGGCAAGGAAGCTTCTGGAGCTTTTACATGAGATTGAAGGGACCTTTTGAGGGAGTCGCAGAGCCTGCCTATGGTTCAAAACTCTTGCCGGGTTCGTGGAGCGGCTGCGCAGGCCGGTTTCAGACTGTCTAAATCTTACAAACTATTCACTTATCCCCCTGAAATATTTTATATATTTAACAAAAATTTCAGAAAATGTTAGAATAAGATACAGCCGGAAAGGAGCCTGCGGGGCGCGCGGCAGGTTTGGGGCCTTAAAGCCGTTCCGGCGTGGAACTTGTTATATAGTAAAAGATTGATTCGGCAAAAAAGATTGGGGGAAAGTGAAGTGATTGGAATAGGAATTATCTCGCTGCTTATCTATATCGCAGCGATTCTCGTGATCAACATGGTACTAAAGCGCAAAATGGCTGAAGCAATGCTGTGGTCGTTTTTGCTGATTCTGGCGATCGGGGGCCTGTTTGGCGGGCAGTCGGTTGCGGCACTTGCACAGACCGGCATAAAGGCAGCGGCGAAGCAGGAGGTCGTATATGCTTCCATGGCGTTTGTATTTATGGCATTTATGATGGATAAGACCGGTGTCATCGGCCGCCTGGTTGAGATTTTAAACAGTGTTCTCGGCCGTCTCCCGGGCGGTTCGGGCTACGTGTCCACGATTGCAAGCGCTCTGTTTGGCATGGTATCAGGCTCCGGCTCCGGTAATGCGTCGGCGGTCGGTTCCATCACGATCCCTTGGATGAAGCAAAACGGCTGGACCACAGAGCGCGCGACGACGATCGTGGCGGGCAATGCGGGACTGGGAATGATCTTTCCGCCGTCCTCGTCGATGCTTCTTCTGCTCGGCATGGAGGCCATCGCGGCAGAGCTTACGAGCAATGAGCTGTATGTGGGCCTGATGTGCGCCGGCCTTATGGTCTTGGCGTACCGCCTGGCCGTGGTTTTCCTGTATGCGAAAAAGGATGGCCTTAAGGCGAATATGGGCGGTACGGAGACAGTCGGAGCGGCGTTTTGGAAAAATGCCTCCTCCCTGCTTATTTTCCTTGGAATCATTGTCCCGCTGCTGTTCCAGATGGGGCCGACGGGAAATGCCATTAAAGCGGCTTTAAATGCACATACGGAGAAATCATTCAGCTCAATCTCACTTGTCATGTGGATTCCGATCATGATGACGTTTTTTACGATCGTCGAGGGCTGGAAGTATCTTCCGCACAGCTTTGGGGGCTGGAAGGACATGATCAAGGCCTCTGCGCCTAAGTACAGCGAAGTCGGCTGTCTGCTGTTTTTCGCGTTTGCGGCGGCAAGCGTGCTCACAAAGCTGGGTCTTCAGGAGGAGTTTACGGCAGTCTTTGAGTCGCTTGGAAGCTATTCGGCAATCCTTGTAGTGCTTTTGATCGCGG
This sequence comes from Lachnospiraceae bacterium, assembly GCA_022792295.1. Lineage (GTDB taxonomy): Bacteria > Bacillota > Clostridia > Lachnospirales > Lachnospiraceae > CANQGL01. The sequence continues at coordinate 6,033 of JAAWAR010000128.1, read as the reverse complement.
TGGTCACCACATTGATGGTCGGCCCGTTTACCGGGACCGCTTCCACTACGGCCCTTGGTGCCCTGTCCTATGCGGCTCTGCGTTCCATCGGGCTTGCGCCGGTCGCCTGCTGTGTGGCGTTTTTGTTCCTCGTATCGAACGAGGGCTGCATTCCGCCGAACTCTGCGCCGATTTATATCGCCAGCGGTATCTCGGGCCTGAATGAGCCGTCCAGAATCTTTAAAAATCTGTTGTTTCATTATGCGCTGCCGGTGGTGCTTATTGCAGTCCTGATCATGCTGGGGATTTTCCCGGTGGTCGGCGCATAGAAAGGGGAATGGAAGGATGAAAGAGACAATCTATTCGATCTGCATGGTAGTATTCGAGATTACGCTGCCGCTGTTCCTCCTGATGGGCGCCATTCTGGTATTCGGCCAGTTAATCGGAGCTCTGATGGGGAATGGGGCCATGGTGCTGGGGCTTAACAGCGCATTAAAAACATACTCGGTATGGGTGGCCAGCGTATGCGCGTTTTCCGGTTTTATTATGAGCTATACCAGAAAAAAATAAAAAAGATGGGCGGGGGCCTCTTTGCGGGCCCCTCAAAACATAAAAAGAGAGGATCTGTGTATATGGAAATTAAAAAGCCGGCGGTTGCTGGAAGTCTGGAGTCAAGCGACTGTCAGATTATGGTGGAGCCAAACCCGGGACAGGGGATTTCGGTCCATCTGGAAAGCGATGTGAAGGGGATGTTCGGAGACTCTATTTTGGAGACGGTACATACGGTTTTGAAGGAGATGGCCGTTTCCGAGGCGCGTGTGGAGCTTCGTGACAGGGGCGCGCTGGACTGTGTGATCCGGGCAAGGCTGCAGTGTGCAGTCTGCCGCGCGGCAGAAAAAGCCTACGACTGGACAAAGGAGGACGCATGACATGGCAGAAAAAACCATTCGTTTAAAGCGGACCAGCCTGTACGCCAGCGGCGCGAGCCCTGTTAACATGGTGCAGGCAGTTTTTTATAATGAAGACGTGCTGATCTATGACCTGGAGGATTCTGTGCCCGCCTCGGAAAAGGATGCAGCCAGATTCCTTGTCTATCAAATGGTAAAACATCACAGACCAAAAGACAAATACGTCGGCATCCGTGTAAACGGCATTTATTCCGAGTATTTGGAGGAGGATTTACAGGCGGCCGTCCGTGCAAAACCGGATTTTTTAAGAATTCCAAAGGTAGAGTACGCGAGAGAGGTACAGGACATTTCAAAGCGGATTGCAGCGATCGAGGAAAAAAACGGCATGGAGGCCGGAAGTACGGATCTGATCGTGAACATCGAGTCCTATATGGGTGTCATTAACGCCATGGAGATCGCAAAGGCATCTCCCCGTATTGTAGCGATGGCTGTGAGCGCGGAGGATTTAACAGCCAGCATGAAGGCGCAGAGGACAAAGCAGGGTTTAGAGGTGTTTTATGCGCGCAACGCCGTTCTCCTGGCCTGCCGGGCAGCGGGCATTGATGCACTTGACATCGTGTTCAGTGACATCAATGATGTGGAAGGGCTCAGGGAAGACACGGCGCTTGCAAAAAATCTGGGATTTGACGGGAAAACCTGTATTCATCCGCGCCAGATTGATACGGTGAATGCATATTTCACTCCGAGCATGAAGGAGATTCGGTACGCACTGCGCGTTCTGGAGGCCGTGGAGGAAGGAAAGCGCCAGAAAAAGGGCGCGGTGGTCTTAGACGGCGGCATGATTGATAAGCCTATGGAACTGCGGGCGCTCACAACGCTCGCACAGGCCCAGGCGGCCGGAATCCATGTAAGAGGGAAGGGGGAAATGGCATGAGGAATGCAGCCGGACGTGAGATACCAGAGCAGATAGGAGATTATATCGTAAAGCCATACCAGGGCGCACACGCTACCGTTCCCTCCGGGGAGCCGGTTCATTCGCTGCGCACGGCGGCAAAGCCTGTGGCCGGGGGAACGAAGCTTATAGGAACGATCGAGGAGGCTGTCAGGGCCTGCGGGCTGAAGGATGGCATGACGATTTCCTTCCACCATAGCTTCCGCGAGGGCGATGAGATTATCGGACAGGTTTTAACAGCCATCCGTTCGCTGGGGATCCGTGGGCTTTGCTTCGCGCCGAGCGCCGTGGTAAATATTAAGAATCCGTCTATCGTGGATTTTGTAAAGGATGGAACGATTGACCGCATTGAGGCCAGTGGAATCCGGGGAGAATTAGGAGATGCGGTCCTTGCAGGGCTCATGGAACATCCGGTCATTCTCCGGACGCACGGCTCCAGACCGCGGGCGATCGAGGCGGGAGAGCTTTCTGTCGATGTGGCGTTTATCGGCGCTTCTGCGGCTGATATGTATGGCAATGCGACCGGTCAGATCGGGCCGAACGCCTGCGGGTCGCTCGGCTATTCCTTCATTGATGCAACGGCGGCAGGGAGAGTTGTGGTGATCACGGATTATCTTGTGGACTATCCGTGCTGCCCGGCCAGCATTTCCCAACAGTACGTGGACTATGTAGTGAAAGTGGAGCGGATCGGAGATCCGGAAAAGATCGGGAAGGGTGCGGCCAGGCTGACAAAAAATCCGCGGGATCTTCTGATTGCAGAACGGGCAGCGAAAGTGATGGCGGCCTCAAGGCTGTTTAAAGAAAACTTCTCTTTCCAGACCGGGGCGGGCGCGATCAGCATCGCCTGTACGAAGTACCTGGCCAATCAGATGGAGGAGCGCGGCATAAAGGCGAGCTTTGCCCTGGGTGGTATGACGGCGGCGATTGTGGATATGTATAAGAAGGGACTTGTGCGTGTTCTGGAGTGCAGCCAGAGCTTCGACGCAGTTGCGGCCCGCGCGATTGCAGAGGAGCCCGGGATCGTAGAGATCGACAATGCGCTGTATGCGAATCCGTTTACGAAGGGAGCCATGCTTGATAAGCTCAATTTCGGTGTGCTGGCGGCCCTGGAGGTGGATACGGATTTTAACGTGAATATCCTGACCGGCTCAAGCGGGGAGATGATGGGCGGCCTGGGAGGCGGTCCGGATGTAGCAGCCGGAGCGGACATTTCCATCGTATGCCTGCCGGTTATCCGCGGGAGGACGCCGTCTGTTACGAAGCGTGTGTTCACCTGCTGTACGCCGGGAGAGACTGTGGCGTGTGTGGTGACGGAGGCAGGCATTGCCCTGAATCCGAGACATGCACGGTATGCAGAGCTTAAGGAGGATTTGGAGAAGGCGAACCTTAAACTGGTGACGATCGAGGAACTGCAGAGGCTTGCCGAGTCGCTCACGGGGATTCCGAAGCCGATCGAGACGACGGACCGGATCGTATGCATCGTGGAGTACCGGGATGGGACGGTGATTGATGTGATTCGGGAGATAAAAAAAGAGTAGAAGGGCCCGCAAAAAAGACCGGGCCAAGAAGACGGGGGCGATGCAGCCATAACGTGGCACCCCGTCTTCTTGGCCCGGTTTTTGTGTTATACTTCGGGAGCAGGAAGCAGCAGGGCCGGACCGGTCTGTACACTTGCCGCACCGCATGTTAGATATTTGTGTCCTTTTGGTGAGACGTAGGCAAACGGGCAATTCAGGAGGAGGGGGGCAGCAGGAAAGTCGGCATGGCATTTTTTAGGCCGGAAGTATTGAAATGTGTTCGGAAGCATAGTACAATTAGGCCGGGAATCATAATGCCTGGAGCGGCAAAAGAGGAGAGGAGAAATCGTGATGGATCGTTTTTTGATCGTATGTCCGCTTGTTTTCCTGGCGGGCTTTGTGGATTCAATCGCAGGAGGCGGAGGGCTGATCTCGTTTCCGGCATATATGTTTGCGGGCGTACCGGTGCATGTGACTATGGGGACGTCAAAGCTCAGCGCGTTTCCCGGGGCGATTACCGCGGCGGCGCGGTTTGCGAAGGGCGGTTATATCCGCTGGAGATTCGCGCTCTCCTGCGCGGCGGCGGCATTTGGCGGCTCGATCATCGGAGCCGGCATCGCGCTTCAAGTCGATGAGGGGATTATCAAGTCCCTGATGCTGGTAGTCCTGCCGGTCGTGGCGTTTTACGTACTAAGGAATAAGGGCGGAGAGGAAGAAAAAAGGAAGGAGGAGCTGCCCCCGGGGCAGATGTATGCGGCGGGTATGGCGGCTTCGTTTTTAATCGGCATGTACGACGGTTTTTACGGGCCGGGTACGGGTACATTTTTGATCCTGGTGTTTTCCAATGTTGTGAGACTGGGGCTTAAGGAGGCGGCCGGTGCGGCCAAGGTCGTAAACCTTTGTGCGGATATTGGGGCGCTGGGTACATTTTTTGCAGGCGGTAAGGTGGATTACCGGCTTGGGATTGCGGCGGCGCTGTTTTGCATCGTCGGGAGCTACATAGGCGCAGGCCTGGTGGTGAAAAACGGCCACAGGATCGTGCGCCCGGTCGTAATCGTAGTGCTGCTTCTCTTATTTGTGAAAATCGGTTTGGAGCAGTAGAGCAAGTGGTTATGGATGCAGCCGAATCTGGACGATCTCACAATTTGTTCCCACGCGCATCGGCATTCCCCAGGTGCCGGCTCCGGACGTGACAATATTATGAGGGCTGTCTGCATCCTTCCTGTAATAACCATAATCTACAGGAAAGATCCGCTCGGTGAACAGGTTTCCGGGGAAGATTTGCCCTTTATGAGTGTGGCCAAAGAGAACCAGATCCACCTCTTTTCCGTACGCCTCCATGCCGGCCGGGTTGTGGTCCATGACCACAACGGGAAGGCTAAAATCCGCACCGGCCGCGGCTTGTGCAAAGGATTTCCGGCTCAGGCCGCCAAAGCCGCCGATCGGGGAGGCGTCCAGCCGCCCGATCAGAACCAGGCGTCCATCTATTATGCGGGCTTCGTCGTTTAAAACCTGGATATGGCTGCGCTGCAGGAAGGCGAGCATCTCATCAAATGTTTTTCCTGCATCGTGATTTCCGAGGCATGCATATACACCATAGGTTGCCTGGATCGTCTTGAGGGTATCTGAGGCGGCCTGCGGATCTTGTATGGCAGAATAATCGTTGTCAAAGAGATCTCCAGCAATGCATACAAGGTCAGGCTCCAACGCATTGATGCGGGAGATGACAGCCTCAAGATGTGCCTCGGAGCCGACTGCCCCTATGTGCAGATCGCTTACCAGCACGAGATTCCAGGCGGCCGCGGAGACATTTTTTTCGATCTGGATGTCATAGGAAACATATCGGATCCGGCCGGCGTTATAAAGCCCGTATCCGACTGTCCCAATGGTCAGAAAAAAGGCGGCCAGACCCGAAAAAAAGCGGATGCTCTGGGGGAAGGGATTCGGCAGTATCCGAAAGAGAAGCCCGAGAAACAAAATGAGATCCGCCAGTGCAAAAAACAGAAGAAGATAAATAAAAAACCCCATCAGGTACGAGCTTACGAGATTGAAAATGTGTTTGACAGATGCAGGGATCGGCAAAAGGGAGCGCGCGAAGCAGAGAAGCATAAGGAAGGCCAGAAAGAGGGCAGCGCCGGTGCAGACCTCTGGATCAAGCTGCACAATAACGAAACTCAGACACTGGTATACCCTTCTGGCTATATAACAGGCAGCCGCGCCAAGCGCAGACAGCATGAGGATAAGACCGAGTATCATACCTGCTGCGGACATGGCATCTCCTCCCTTTCGTTCCGAAACTTTTCTCCGATTTTATTTCCCATCCGAATGATCGTTTCTCTGTTCCTTCGCGTGTTTTCAAGGATACATGGTTCGATTTGTATGGTTCCCTCCTGAAACAGTAAAATGACAGTAGAACCGCCAAACTCGAACATGCCTTTTTCCTGCCCACGTTTAAACGTTCCGTTTGTTTTGCGGTTGACAATGCGGCCGATGAAAAGTGCGCCGACCTCCATTTGAACTACCTTGCCAAAGTTTTCTGTCTGCAGCACAGCGTATTCCCTTGCGTTTTGTGCGTACACATTATATTGTCTCACCGCAATCGGGCGGACGGTGTGGAGAACCCCTTTGATTTTTTTGGAGGAGAGCACTCGGCCGTCGTCTATATAGCAGTATCGGT
>JAAWAR010000127.1 GCA_022792295.1 Lachnospiraceae bacterium | reverse complement strand
GCATGCGGCCAGGCAGGGCATAGGGATCGTACTGATCGAGCACAAGATGGACATGATCATGAACGTATGCGACCATATCGTCGTTTTGAATTTCGGAAAAATGATTGCCCACGGGACGCCAGACGAGGTGTCGGAGGATGAGGCGGTGATCGAGGCATACCTGGGGAGGAAATAGCATGTTACAGATAGAAAATCTGCATGCCTGGTACGGGGCCATCGAGGCCTTAAAGGGCATTGATATTTCGGTTCATGACGGCAACATCTGCTGCATCATCGGGGCGAACGGAGCGGGAAAGACCACACTCTTAAAAGCCGTTTCCGGCATGGTGCGCCATACGGGGATGATCCGGTGGAACAGCGAGGATATTTCCAAGGCGAGCCCTATGGCAGTCAACAAACACGGGATTATCCATGTGCCGGAGGGACGCCTGGTATTTCCGGGACTTACCGTGTATGAAAATCTGGAGGTGGGAACCATAAGCTGGCATGGCTTCATCGGGCGGAAATCCTATGACGAGGACATCAAAAAGGTCTTTGAGCTGTTCCCACGGCTCGAGGAGCGAAGAAATCAACAGGCATGGAGCCTTTCCGGCGGAGAGCAGCAGATGCTCGCGATCGGGAGAGGGCTGATGGCGCGGCCGCGGCTTTTGATGCTAGATGAGCCGTCTATGGGCCTGGCCCCTCTGGTGGTGGAGGAGGTCTTCAAAAAGATCGTAGAGATTAATAAGCAGGGGATCCCGATTCTTTTAATTGAGCAGAATGCACGCCTGGCGCTTGCAGTATCCGACTACGCATATATCATGGAGCAGGGACGGATTAAATTTGAAGGCGCTTCCAGGGAGCTTGAGAGTGACGAGCGGATTTTACAGGCGTATTTAGGGAATTTTAAAGAAGGAGCTTGACAGCAGGAGGAAAACGGTTATGGCGCTGATACAGATGAAATTTTATTCACCGTCTTTGCAGACAAAGACAAATCTGAACCTGTTGGTTCCGACACCGGAATCAACGCTTACAGGAACGCAGGAGACATTTGCGGACTGCAGAAAAATGGGACCGCTGCCGGTCCTTTACCTTCTCCACGGAACGTCCGGGGATGAAGGAGACTGGCTTCGTTTTTCGCGGATTGAAGATTACGCGAGAAAGTACCGGCTGCTTGTGGCGATGCCGAGCTGCGAGAATAGCTGCTACCGCGATACGCCTGCAGGAAAAGCCTATTATACTTATGTGACAAAAGAGCTGCCGCAGTTCCTTGGATGGCTTCTCCCGGTTTCCGAAAAACGGGAGGATACATATATAGCGGGCCTGTCCATGGGCGGAAGCGGTGCCTTTATGCTGGGCATGAGCCGTCCGTCCCAGTATGGGTATGTGGCCTGTCTTTCCGGCGGCTTTAATCTGCCTGAAAAAGTGGAGGCGGAACCGAAAAACAGATGGAGCTGGGCGTTCGGACCGGACGAAACGCTCATCGGTACCAGGGATGACGCGTTTTGGCTGTCTTCACGCTTGGTGGAGGAGAAGGCCGATTATCCAGAGCTTTATCTTTGCTGCGGAACGGAGGATTTCCTGTATGAGAAAAACTGTGAGCTGAAACGGCATCTGGATGCCATCGGCTTCCGGCATGTATACCATGAACAGCCGGGAGCGCATGACTGGAATTTCTGGGATGACGAGATCCGGCGGGTTTTGCAGTGGCTGCCGGTGAAGAAAAAGGATGAGACAGAGTACCTGTAACCGTTTGACAGCCGCCTTTTCCTGTGCTATGATACATCCTGTTCGTGCTAACCCCAAAGGGCAGGATATGCTTCTGCGGGAGAAGGCGAAAGAGATTTTGTACGGGCAGAGTAAAAAACAGGGCCGGTACGCTCCTTCGTGTGCGTAGCGGCTTTTTCTGTTGAAGAAAGGAAAGGAACGCATTTATGGAGACAAGGGTCGCTTTGATCGGCATAATGGTGGAAAATCCAGATTCGGTGGAGAAGCTGAATGCGCTTTTACATGCGTACGGCTCCTGGATTATCGGGCGGATGGGCGTCCCGTATCGGGAAAAAGGTCTCTCCATTATCAGCGTTGTCTTAGACGCGCCCATGGACAAAATAAGCAGCCTCTCCGGGAAGCTCGGGATGCTTAATGGTGTCAGCACGAAAACCATCTATTCCAGGAGGGACTAAAACGATGAAAAAAAGAATCCTTACCCTTTTCGCGGCGACGGCCGCAGCGGTGTTTCTCGCAGGCTGCAGCCCCCAAAAGGCGCCGCAGGCTGCAAACGCGCAGACGACAGAGGTCCAGACAACGGCGGCCCAGGCAGAAGGGGCGCAGGCCGCGGCCTCCGGGACCGGGCCGCAAGCCGGAACCCAGGCGGGCGGGCCGCAGACAGAACCCCAGGCTAAAGCACAGACAGAGACTAAAGCCGGGGGAGGGAGCGGTGTGTCGGGCCAGGACGGTAAAGACGGCATTGTCATCCGGGTAGGCGGACTAAAGGGGCCGACTACCATGGGACTCGTCAAGCTGATGGATGATGCCCAAAAAGGGATTTCTCAAAATCAATATGAATTTACGATGGTGACGGCGGCCGATGAGCTGACCGCCATGATCGCAGGGGGAAAGGTGGACATCGCCCTCCTTCCCGCAAATGTTGCCGGTGTGCTTTTCAATAAAACGAAGGGCGGCGTGACGGTTATTGACATCAATACGCTGGGGGTTCTCTATCTGGTTTCCTCCGACTCCTCGGTTTCTTCGATTGACGGGCTGAAGGGCAGGACAATCTATCTGCCGGGCAAGGGGACGACGCCGGAATATGCGTTGCGCTACCTTCTTTCCGCATCCGGCCTCTCCGAGACGGATGTAACGCTCGAATTCAAATCGGAGGCCACAGAGGTTGCCGCGGTCCTCGCCGAGGACCCAACAGCCATCGGTCTTTTGCCGCAGCCCTTTGTGACAGTCGCCCTCGCGCAGAATGATACGCTTTCTATTATCCTGGATCTGACAAAGGAGTGGGATGCGCTGCAGGCAGAGGAAGGCAAAAGCCGCCTTGTCACCGGCGTGACGATCGTAAATACGGAATTTCTCGCTGCGCACGAGGAACTCGTGAAAGTGTTCCTTGATGAACACCGGGAGTCCGCAGAGTTTACCGAAAAAGATGCGGATACGGCGGCCGAATGGATCGCAGAAGCAGGAATCGTCGCCAAAGCGCCGCTTGCGAAGCAGGCCCTGCCTTACTGCAACATCACCTGTATAACGGGTGAGGAGATGAAGGCTGCCCTTTCGGGCTATCTTAAAGTCCTGTTCGGGCAGAATCCGGCCTCGGTCGGCAAAACGCTTCCGGATGACAGCTTCTACTATATTCCGTAACCGAAGGAGCGTACGGCGTTTATGAAGAAACCAGCGATCTTCTTGTTTTGGCTGCTTGTCTGGCAGGCGGCTTCTATATTCGTCAAAAACAGCCTTCTGCTTGTGGGGCCGGCCGATACGCTCTTTGCGCTTGCAGGGCTGGCCGTAAGCCGTCCGTTTTGGAGTGCCGTGGGCTTTTCTGTCTTTCGGATCGGGCTCGGCGTCTGCCTCGCATTTGCTGCCGGGCTTTTGACCGGCTCGCTGGCCTTTGTGAGGCCGTTTGCCGGTGCACTTTTAGCGCTGCCGGTCCGGCTTATGAAATCAATCCCGGTGGCATCGTTTGTGATTTTGGCGTTAATCTGGACGGGCTCAAAAAATCTGTCCGTGTTCATTTCCTTTGTGGTGGTTTATCCGATCATTCATGTGACAACGGAGTCGGGGCTTGCCGGAGCGGATAAAAAGCTTCTTGAGATGGCGCAGGTATTTCGTATTCCGGCGTGGAAAAGGGCTCTTTGCCTCTACCGGCCGGCCCTAGGGCCGTACCTTTCGTCTGCCTGCAAGACGGCGCTCGGTATGGGCTTTAAGTCGGGAATCGCCGCGGAGGTCATCGGGGTCCCGGCCGGCTCGATCGGCGAGGGACTTTATATGGCGAAAATTTACTTAAGCACGGCGGAGCTGTTTGCGTGGACGCTCACGATCATTCTCGTCAGCGCGGCCTTTGAGAAGGTGTTTCTTCTTATTTTAAAAGAGTGCATGAGGGAGAGATGAGAGAATATGGCGATCGAATTGAGGGATGTATCCAAACGGTTCGGGAACGAGACCGTATTATCCCATGTGACTGTACGGCTCGAAGACGGAGAGTGCTGCTGTCTGGCGGCTCCTTCCGGGAGTGGGAAAACCACGTTTCTGCGGCTTCTGATGCGTCTGGAAAAGCCGGATGAGGGGAGCCTGCTGGGGCTTGAGGGAAAGCGGGTGTCGGCTGTGTTCCAGGAGGACAGGCTGCTTGAGGAGAGCTCCGTGCTCTCCAATCTGCGCCTCGTGACGGGGAAACTCTATACTGCGCAGGAGCTTGCTTTTGCTGCCTTGCGGCTCCTTCCTGAGGCGGCTCTCCTTAAAAAAGTCCGTGAATGCTCCGGGGGCATGAAACGGCGTGTGGCGCTCTTGCGTGCACTTTTGGCTCCATCCGAGCTGCTTCTTTTAGACGAACCCTTTGCAGGCCTGGATGAGGAAAATAAACGGCGTGCAGTCTGCATGATACAGGAATATTCCAAAGGGCGCACCGTCATTGTGGCCGTGCATTCCAAGGAGGAGGCTGCCCATTTTAATGCCAGGATTTTACAGCTTTAGGACATGTTTTTTTTCCTTCGGATCACTGACTTAAGAAAATAAAGAGGAACCCGGCAAAATTGTTAAAAAAAAAACAACAACAATCTTGCGGCCGGAACTGGGATATGCGATAATTAGGGGCGTAAAAAGAGGAGTAAACAGGTTTTAGGAAAGGTCAGGAGGAAAAGTCATGAGAACGAATGATGAGGCATTGCTTAATATAAAGTACAATGTCTTGCATGAGGTTGCACAGTTGGCATTCGAGGGCCGGCTGGATGAAGAAAAGGATGGGATCCCCTTTAAGCTGATCCCGGGTCCCAAGGCCCATTTCCGCTGCTGCGTATACAAGGAGCGGGAGATTATCCGCCAGAGAGTGCGTCTTGCGGAGGGAAAATGTCCGAGTGACAAACATAGCGACAATATAATTCAGATCATTTCTTCTGCATGCGAGGAGTGTCCGATCACCCGTTTCGTTGTCACTGACAACTGCCAGAAGTGTATGGGAAAGGCATGTGAGAATGCCTGCGCCTTTGGTGCGATCTCGATCGGCCGCGACCGTGCGCACATTGATCCGAAGAAATGTAAGGAATGCGGAAAGTGCTCACAGGCCTGTCCGTACAACGCGATCGCGGAGCTTATACGTCCCTGCAGGCGTGCCTGCCCCGTGGATGCAATCACGATGGATTTAGAGACCGGTATCTGTCAGATTGATGAAAAGAAGTGCATTCAGTGCGGAGCCTGTGTGCGGAGCTGTCCGTTCGGCGCGCTTACAACAAAGGTATACATTGTACAGGTCATTAACGCCATCAAAGCAGGCAAAAAGGTGGTCGCGATGGTGGCTCCGGCCGGAGAGGGTGAATTTGGCCCGGATATTACAATGGGAAGCTGGCGGACCGCACTGAAAAAGGTCGGTTTTACCGACATGGTTGAGGTCGGTGCAGGCGGCGATATGACTGCGGCTTACGAGGCGATGGAATGGGCCGAGGCGTATAAAGAAGGCAAAAAGATGACAACCTCCTGCTGTCCGGCGTTTGTGAATCTGATTAAAAAGCACTATCCGACCCTGATTGACAATCTGTCCACAACGGTTTCCCCGATGTGCGCAGTCTCAAGAATGCTGAAGGCAAAGGATCCGGAGACGGTTACAGTCTTCATCGGCCCGTGCATGGCGAAAAAGGCCGAGGCGGCGGATAAGAGCGTCGAGGGGAATGCGGATTATGTCCTGACCTTCGGAGAGGCGATTGAGCTGATGCGCGCCAAGGAGGTCGAACTGGAACCGGAGGAATACGATACCCAGCAGGCCAGCGTTTACGGAAAGCGCTTTGGAAACGGCGGCGGCGTGACCGGCGCGGTGCTGCAGTGCCTGAAGGAAAAAGGAGAGAATACGGACATTAAGGTGGCCCGTTGCAGCGGACCGGCAGAGGTAAAGAAGGCGCTCCTGCTCATGAAGGTCGGCCGTCTTCCCGAGGACTTTATCGAGGGAATGATGTGCCAGGGCGGCTGTGTAGGCGGCCCGAGCAATCTGAAACAGGAAGCCGGCTTTAAAAAGGACCGTGACAGCCTGATTGCAAAGGCGGATGACCGCGGCGTATGGGAAAACCTGAACAACTATGACATGGATTCGTTCTCCATGCATCGTGAGCACACGAAATAAATTCATTAACACAGACAAAAACCGCAGGTGTCCGGACAAAACCGGGCACCTGCGGTTTTTTGAATCAAGCCGTCAAACCTGAAGGCCGCGTACCTGCCGGGCCTGTAAGGCCTTTAGGCGTTCCGAGGTGGCGGCCGCCAAAAGCTCCGCATCGTTCGGCTCATTGGCGAGATTTTTGTGGGCGGTTGCCAGCATGAGCTTAATGCGGTTTAACTGGTTTACCTCGCTTGCACCCGGGTCGTAGTCAACGGCGATGATATTGGCATTCGGATAGCTTTTCCGAAGCTCTTTGATTACACCTTTTCCTACGATATGGTTCGGCAGGCAGCCAAAGGGCTGGACACAGACGATGTTGCCGACGCCGCTTTTGATAAGCTCCAGCATCTCCCCGGTCAGAAACCATCCTTCTCCGGTCTGGTTGCCGAGAGAGACGAAGTCATTGGCCATCACGGCCAGGGTCTTAATCCGGGCAGGCGGTATAAAGTGCTCGCTCTTTTCGAGGGCAATCCGGGCCGCTTTTCGAAGATACTCCAAAAGGGAGATTCCCATATTGCACATATAGGCGATCGAACGCTTGGTCCCCAGATGTTCGGCCTTGAAGTTGCTGTTGTAGAAGCAGTACAGGAGAAAGTCCATCAGATCCGGCATCACCGCTTCCGCCCCCTCGGCCTCCAAAAGCTCGACGATGTGATTATTGGCGGTCGGAGAAAATTTTACAAGGATCTCGCCAACGATGCCGACCTTCGGCTTCTTCACAGACAGTCTTGGCAGTGTGTCGAAATCGTGGATAATGCCGCGGATGTTGCGCGTGAAATCCATCATGCCGAGCGAGCGGCAGGACAGAGCCTTTATGCAGACTTTCTTCCACTTTTCATGCAGCGCGTTGGCAGACCCGGGATCGCGCTCATAGGGCCTTGTGGCATAGAGGACGCGCATGAACACATCGCCGTAGACGATGGCCTGCATCGCCTTTGCGATCATCGGCACCGAGTAGGAAAAGCCTGGATTCGTCTCCATGCCGTTGGCATTTAAAGAGATCACGGGAACCTGTGGCATCCCGGCCTTTTCAAGCGCTCTGCGAATAAAGCCGATGTAGTTGGAGGCACGGCAGCCTCCGCCGGTCTGCGACATAATGACAGCTGTATGATCTAAGTCATACTGACCGGAAAGCAGCGCATCCATGAGCTGCCCGATTACGATAAGAGACGGGTAGCAGGCATCGTTGTTGACATATTTAAGCCCCGTGTCCACGGCAGATTTGTCATCGTTTTTGAGGATCACAAGGTTATAGCCAAAGGTGCGGATAGCCGGCTCCAGCAGTTCAAAGTGAATGGGCGACATCTGCGGGCAGAGAAGCGTATAGTTTTTCTGCATCTCTTTCGTGAAGACCACACGGCTGTAGGCACTGGAAACGATGGTCCGCGTGTAGCGGCGTTCCTCGCGTACGCGCAGCGCAGAAATCAGGGAACGGATCCGGATCCTTGCCGCCCCAAGGTTATTCACTTCGTCTATTTTCAGGACCGTATAGATCTTTCCTGAGCCGGTCAGAATATCGCTCACCTGGTCGGTTGTCACGGCATCCAGGCCGCATCCGAAGGAATTTAGCTGTACCAGATCGAGATTGTCCTGCGTCTTTACAAAAGAGGCGGCCGCATACAGCCTGGAGTGATACATCCACTGATCGGTTACGATCAGCGGGCGCTCCACCTTCGCAAGATGGGAGACGGAATCCTCCGTGAGGACCGCAAAACCATAGGAGGTGATCAGGTCGGCAATGCCGTGATTGATCTCCGGGTCGATGTGGTACGGCCGGCCAGCCAGGACGATACCGCGTTTGCCGGTTTCCTTTAAATAGGCGAGCGTTTCTTCGCCTTTTTTCTGGACATCAAGACGTGCCTGCTCAAGCTCCCTCCATGCTGCTTTTGCGGCGGCCCGGATTTCTGCCTCGGAAATCTGGAATTCGCGTTTAAATTCGATAACGAGCTGCTTGGTGAGCGCATGCTCGTCGGTAAAGGGCAGGAACGGATTCATAAAACGGATGTCCTGTTCCTTTAGCTCCTCCATGTTGTTTTTGATGTTTTCGGCGTAGGAGGTTACGATCGGACAGTTGTAGTGATTGCCGGCTTCCGGGATTTCCCTTCGCTCGTAGGGAACGCAAGGGTAGAAGATGAACGGCACACCCCGCTTGATGAGCCAGGAAACATGTCCGTGGGCGAGCTTGGCCGGATAGCACTCGGACTCACTCGGGATCGTCTCGATGCCAAGCTCGTAGAGCTGGCGCGTGGACTGGGGAGAGAGCACGACGGAAAACTTAAGCGCCTTAAAAAATGTGGCCCAAAAAGGATAGTTTTCATACATGTTTAGGACGCGCGGGAGGCCCACGGTTCCACGGGAGGCCAGATCGGCAGACAGCGGCTCATAGTCGAACAGACGGCGGTATTTCCAGGTAAACAGGTTCGGAATATCACGCTTTGCCTTCTCGACGCCCAAACCGCGTTCGCAGCGGTTGCCGGAGATATACTGGCGTCCGCCTTCAAAACGGTTGACCGTCAGGACGCAGTGGTTGACACAGCCGCGGCATCGGCTCATGGTCGTTGTGTAGGTCAGGCCAATGATCTTATCAAGGGAGAGCATAGCTGTCTTTTTAGGATTATGGCTGTAGCGTTCACGGGCGATCAAAGCCGCGCCGAATGCGCCCATAATACCGGCAATGTCGGGCCGGACTGCTTCTCCGCCGGAAATCTTTTCAAAACTTCTCAAGACGGCGTCGTTGTAAAAAGTACCGCCCTGGACGACTACGTTCTTTCCGAGATCGGAGGCGGTCGTGATTTTGATGACCTTAAAGAGAGCGTTGCGGATTACGGAATAGGCCAGTCCCGAGGAAATATCGGAAACGGATGCCCCCTCCTTCTGCGCCTGTTTTACGTTGGAATTCATAAAAACCGTGCAGCGGGTTCCCAGGTCAATCGGATTTTTGGCAAACAGAGCCTCTTTGGCAAAGTCCTGGACGCTGTAGTTTAAGGATTTAGCAAAAGTTTCGATGAAAGAGCCGCAGCCCGAGGAGCAGGCCTCGTTTAACTGTACACTGTCCACGGCGCCGTCTTTGATACGGATGCACTTCATATCCTGGCCGCCGATGTCAAGGATGCAGTCCACGTTGGGATTGAAAAAAGCGGCTGCATAGTAGTGAGAGATCGTCTCCACCTCACCCTCATCCAACAAAAAGGCCGACTTTAAAAGTGCCTCCCCGTAGCCGGTTGAACAGGACCAGGCGATGTTTGCCGTTTCGGGTAGCAGGGATCGGATCTCTTTGATCGAGGAGATCGCAGTTGTAAGCGGGCTCCCGTTGTTATTGTCATAGAAGCTGTAAAGCAGGGAGCCATCCTCGCCTACGAGAGCAACCTTGGTCGTTGTGGAGCCGGCATCAATCCCCAGAAAGCAGTTTCCCGAGTAGGAGGAGAGGTCATCGCGGCGTACTTTATGCCGGTTGTGGCGTACGGTGAAGCTCTGGTAGTCCTCCTCATCCTCAAAAAGCGGTTCCATGCGCTTGACCTCAAATTCCATCCGAATTCCGCCGGATAAATCGGCAAGCAGCCGGTCAAGAGAGAGGATAGGGGTTTCTTTTGCGTTCATGGCGGCACCGACAGCGGCAAACAGATGGGAATGTGCCGGGGCGATGATCTGTTCTTCGCTCAGATTGAGCGTGCGGATAAATGCCTCTTTGAGCTCCGTGAGAAAGTGCAGCGGACCGCCTAAGAAGGCGACATTGCCGCGGATAGGCTTACCGCAGGCGAGGCCGCTGATTGTCTGGTTGACGACGGCCTGGAAAATAGACGCCGCCAGGTCTTCCCTGGTCGCGCCCTCGTTAATTAACGGCTGAATATCCGATTTCGCGAACACGCCGCAGCGGGCCGCGATCGGATAGACAGCCTTATAATTTTTCGCATATTCATTGAGACCGGCGGCGTCCGTCTGCAAAAGAGACGCCATCTGGTCGATGAAGGAACCAGTACCTCCAGCGCAGATTCCGTTCATGCGCTGGTCGATTCCACCGGTAAAATAGATAATCTTCGCATCCTCGCCGCCGAGTTCGATCGCTACATCCGTCTGCGGTGCATAATCCTGGAGCGCGGCGGCTACGGCCACGACCTCTTGGGTAAAGGGAATATGTAAATGGCCGGAAAGCGTGAGCCCCCCGGAGCCGGTAATGCTTGGCTTCAGGGAAACCTCTCCGCAGGTTTCCCGGCATTTTTTTAAAAGCTGCGCCAGCGTTTCCTGGATATTGGCGTAATGTCTGGCGTAGTCCGAAAAGAGAAGCCGGCCGCTATCGTCGATCAAGGCGATCTTTACGGTGGTGGAGCCAATGTCAATTCCGAGTCTGTGGCATGTATTCATATGAGTGGGGGAGTGTCGCCCCTACCTCCTTTGTATGATAACACTATCGTATAATCGTTGCGGACAAAGTATACCATAATTTTTTCGGAAATACAATCGACAGGACGTGGAAACTCATGCTAAAAAAGGTTAAAACAATGTAAAAAAAACGTAAAGTTTTTGGGAAGCGTGCGGGAGAAAGCCGAAATATCTGAAGCAGTATAAGGATTCCCCTTTGAAATCTTGTAAAAATCAAAGAAAATTCATCATGCAGTTATGGAAATTTGGCAAGGATGTGTTATAATGGAGACACTGCAAATTTACACAGGGAGGATACCGGATATGTATCATTGCCATCTTCACTTTTTTTTGGTTGGCTGCCAGCGCAGAATCTTTGAAGGGATAAAGGGAATGACCCCGCTGGAGCATTTTACTCACGAGTTTTCTGAGAGCGTAGAGCCGGAGCGTGCATTGGCGGCAAAAGCGGATGTGATCTTGGCAGATGTACATGAAACGGATGCGGGAAAAATCGTACAGACATTAGCCGGGTGTAAACGCGCAGGTGCAGAGCTGATTTTGCTCGCAGAGCGGGAGCAGGTCTTGGAACTGGCCGATGCTTTTCCTGAGATTGATGATATATGGGTGCTCCCTATGTCGGAGGCAGAGCTCGCTTTTCGTTTTACAAAATGGCAGAAAAAGTGCAAGCTTGGGAGAGATTTTTGGGAGACCAGCCAGTATCTTGAGGCGACAATCAACAACATCCCGAATCTCATTTGGTACAAGGATAAAAATGGCATCCATGAAAAAGTAAATGACAGCTTCTGCAAGACGGTTAACAAGACCAAGAAACAGGTAGAGGGGCGCGGCCACGCCTACATCTGGAATGTAGAACAGGATGACCCCGCCTGCATCGAGTCGGAGCGCGTCGTGATGAGCAGCAGAAAAACCTGTGTTTCGGAGGAGACAGTCCAGACAGGAGAAGGCGTACGGCTTTTGACGACCTATAAGTCTCCCTTGTATGATCTGGATGGAAGCGTCATGGGAACTGTTGGTGTGGCCATTGATGCGACGCAGGAACGTGCCTACGAGCAGGAAATCATAAAAAAGAACCACACGCTGGAGACGATTTTCACGACAATGGACTGCGGTGTCATGTGCCACACGATGGATGGCTCGAATATCTTAAGCATCAATAAAGCGGCGCTTAAGATCCTGGGCTATGAGTCGCAGGAGGAGATGGAAGCGGACGGCTTTGATATGGTCGCGTCTTCCGTTCTTGAGGAGGATCAGCCGGCGCTCAGAAAGATGATTCAGGAGCTCAAAAAAGAGGGGGACAGCGTAAGTGCCGAATACCGTGTGCGGCATCAGGATGGGAGCATCCTGCATATTATGGGTAATGTCAAGCTCATAAACAGAAATGGTGAGCTGGTCTACCAGCGGTTCCTTTTGGACTGCACCGCGCAAAAGCTAGAGGAAGAAAAGAATAGACGGCGCCAGATGGAGTTAATCCAGGCGTTAAGTATTGACTATAATCTGGTCTGCTCGTTTGATCTGGATACCGGAGAGGGGGTCCCTCTGCGGCTTAAAGACTGCAGATCGCATAAACTGAGCGCTGCCTTTTCAGAAAAACGGCCTCTGGAAAATAGCATTGAGCAGTACATACAAGCCTGTGTGTATTCTGAGGACAGGGAGACGCTTAAGGAGGCCATGTCCGCCGCAACATTAAAAAAGGAACTGGCCGAGAAAAATATATATTACGTCAACTATCGTACATTGTGCGACGGAGAAATGCGGTATTTCCAGATGAAAGCCGTACGTGCCGGGAGCTGGGAGCAGAGGCATGTGGCAGTTTTGGGTTTTCGGAGCGTGGATGAGGAAACACGCAGTGAAATGGAAAAGAAAAATCTGCTGGAGACCGCGCTTTTGCAGGCAAACCGGGCCAGCAAAGCAAAGAGTGTATTCCTGTCCAATATGTCGCATGATATTCGCACGCCGATGAATGCGATCGTCGGATTTACAGGTCTGGCGCTGACGCACATCGAGCATAAGGAGCAGGTTGAGGAATACTTAAAGAAAATTATGACGTCAGGAAATCACCTGCTGAGCCTGATTAATGATATTCTGGATATGAGCCGGATTGAGAGCGGTAAGATGCATTTGGATGAGAAGGAATGCAGTTTGCCGGAGATTCTGCATGGACTGTACAGCATCGTACAGGCCGATATTCACGCCAAGCAGCTGGAGCTTTATATGGATGCGGTAGATGTTCTGGACGAGGAGATCTACTGTGATAAGCTGCGCCTGAATCAGGTACTTCTGAATCTGTTAAGCAATGCGGTCAAGTATACGGGAGCAGGCGGTTCGGTCAGCTTACGGATCACGGAAAAGCCCGGAGCCCCGAAAGGTTTCGGACATTACGAATTCTGTGTGAAGGACACCGGAATCGGAATGAGCGAGGAATTTGTGGCGCATATTTTTGAGCCTTTTGAGAGGGAGCGGACTTCCACGATCAGCCGAATCCAGGGAACAGGTCTCGGCATGGCGATCACAAAAAACATCGTGGACATGATGAGCGGTACGATTGAGGTGAAAAGCGAGCAGGGGGTCGGAACGGAGGTTACGGTTTCCTTTACCTTCCGTCTGCATTCCGGGAAGAAGGAGTCGCAGGCAATTCCAGAATTGCGGGGCTGCCGGGCGTTAGTGGTCGATGATGATTTTAATGCCTGTGACAGCGTATCCTACATGCTACAGCAGATCGGGATGCGTGCGGAGTGGACGCTTTCGGGAAAGGAGGCGGTGCTGCGTACGAAACAGGCGGTAATGCGTAAAAATGATTATCAGGTCTACATCGTTGACTGGCTGCTTCCCGATATGAACGGCATTGAGGTCGTCCGCAGGATACGCAAGGAGACAGACGAAAACGTGCCTGTAATCGTCCTGACTGCATACGACTGGTCTGACATTGAGGAGGAAGCAAAAGAGGCCGGGGTATCCGCGTTCTGCAGCAAGCCTTTGTTTTTGTCGGAGCTCAGGAACTGCCTGCGCTCGATTGTACAGACGGATAAGGCCGGGGAGCAGGAGACAAAGGGAGAATTAAAGAAGCACCGCACCGGGCGTATCCTTTTAGCAGAGGACAATGAGCTGAATCAGGAGATCGCTGCAGCGATCTTAAGCGAGGCGGGCTTTTCGGTCGAGATTGCGGAGAACGGGCAGATCGCCGTGGATATGCTGAAGCATTCCGAGCACGGCTACTATCAGCTGATTTTGATGGATGTCCAGATGCCTGTCATGGATGGCTATGAGGCGACAAAAGCGATCCGCAGTCTGGAGACAAGGGCTTTGTCATCTATCCCCATTATCGCAATGACAGCCAATGCCTTTGAGGAGGACAAACAGGAGGCTCTCCGATGCGGGATGAACGGCCATATAGCAAAGCCGATTGACATAGAAAACCTGCTTGGAACGCTGGACCAGATACTGGCCTGAACCCTGTTTGACTTTAAGGCGTACGGGGAATGCTAATACCAGTTTCGGTTGCGGAGGTAGAAGGCAAAACAGCCTGGTTTACATGGGTGCTTAGAAAGTAGGGAAAGGAATGCCATTACATGAAATTTTTTAACAAGCTTGAGCAAAAATACGCACGGTATGCAGTTCCGGATCTGATGCGCCATATCGGTATGCTGTATACGATTGGAATTCTGATACAGATCTTTATGCCGGGAGTTTATGAGAATTATCTCTGCCTGAACGCGCGGGCGATCCTGCACGGACAGGTATGGCGGATTGTCACGTTCTTAATCTGGCCGCCGATCAGTGTCGGGTCGCTGGGGATGGGGGCTTCCTTTGCCGGTTCGCTCAATATGATGATTAACGTGATGTTTAACATGCTGCTGATCTACTGCTATCGGAACCTGGGGCTTATGTTAGAGCGCGTCTGGGGTGCATTCCGGTTTAACGTTTATTTTATTCTGGGCGTGATCGGTCATGTGCTGGCGGCTTTGATCCTCTATGCAGCGTTCGGGAAGCTATATATTCTGACTACGGATTATCTGAATTTTTCGCTGTTTTTTGCAGTTGCGATTGCGTTTCCCGAAATGCAGTTCTTTCTGTTTTTTGCGATTCCGATCAAGGCCAAGTGGCTGGCTCTGTTCAACGGGGCGTTTTATCTGTACGGTTTCATTGCCGGCAGTGCGGCTATGCGCGTAACGATTGCAATGTCTCTGTTAAACGTTTTGATTTTTCTTGCAATTTCCGGCGGGACGAAGTATAATCCGAAGGAAATTAAGAGAAAGCATGAATTCAAGACAAAGATCAATGAAAACGCGAAGACTGTCCGGATGGCGGGCCGTCATCGCTGTGTGGTCTGCGGGCGGACGGATCTGGACCATCCGGAGTTAACCTTCCGTTACTGCTCGAAGTGCGAAGGAGATTATGAATACTGCCAGGATCATTTGTATACACATCAGCATGTGACCCGCGGCGGCATGGATCCGCGGCAGGCGGGCGGGAATGTCATGCAGTTTGACAGACGGCAATAAATGGGTTCAGCCCGGCGGAATGCCGGACTGCAGCCACGCAGTGGAAAGGCAGGAAGGATATGAAGAAGACCAAGATTATCTGTACCATGGGCCCGACGACCGACGACCGAGAGGTTATGAGGAAGCTGATTTTAAACGGTATGGATGTGGCGCGTTTTAACTTTTCCCATGGCGACTACATGGAACATAAAAGACGGCTTTTGCAGCTTCGCGAGATAGCGGAGGAGGTAAAAATTCCGGTTGCCGCGCTTCTCGATACGAAAGGGCCGGAGATTCGTACCGGATTATTAAAGGAAGGAAAAAAGGTCACTTTGCAGGAGGGGCAGGAATTTACGCTGACCACCGAGGAGCTCGTCGGCGACGAATCCATAGTGCACATCAATTACAGCGGCCTGAACGAGGATGTAGCGCCCGGAAATCGGATTTTGATTGACGACGGCCTGATTGAACTTGTTGTCAGACGTGTGGCTGGAGCTCGGATTGTCTGTGAGGTCATAAACGGCGGTGAGCTTGGTGAACGCAAGGGTGTAAATGTACCAAATGTCAAAATTAAACTTCCGGCATTGACAGATAAAGACAAACAGGATATCCGCTTTGGTGTTGAAGCAGGCTTTGACTTTATCGCGGCTTCCTTCATCCGTTCTGCGGATGCGATCCAGGAAATCCGGGAGCTTTTAAAAGAAAACGGTTCGGACATGGGAATCATCGCAAAGATTGAGAATGCAGAAGGGCTGGAGAACCTGGATGCGATTATCGCAGCGAGTGACGGGATTATGGTGGCGCGCGGCGAT
Organism: Lachnospiraceae bacterium; assembly: GCA_022792295.1. Taxonomy (GTDB): domain Bacteria; phylum Bacillota; class Clostridia; order Lachnospirales; family Lachnospiraceae; genus CANQGL01. The sequence goes on along the minus strand of JAAWAR010000127.1, from coordinate 41,193 downwards.
CTTGGCGTTGAGGTGGCGCCGGAAAAGCTTCCGTATTTACAAAAGATGATGATCGAGAAATGCAGCGAGGCTTGTAAGATTGTAATCACAGCCACCCAGATGCTGGATTCGATGATACGGAACCCGCGGCCGACTCGTGCCGAAGTGACCGACGTGGCAAACGCCGTTTATGACGGAACCGACGTGGTCATGCTGTCCGGCGAGACGGCGAATGGGAAATATCCGGTTGAAGCTCTTAAAATGATGGCACACATCGTAGAGGAGACAGAGTCTCATCTGGATGATTCCTATTATAAGAGACGAATTGTCTCCGACAGCCTGAGCCATAATATTTCCAATGCCGTATGCTTTTCGTCCGTTTCGACCGCAAGGCATCTGGAGGCGAGGGTGATCATTGCACCGAGTATCAGCGGACATACGGCCCGTCTGCTTTCAAAATGGCATCCGCAGACAAGGCTTATCGGCATGTCTCCGAGCCTCACTGCGGTGCGGAAGATGCAGCTTTACTGGGGAGTGACGCCGTTTCAGGCGAAACGGGAGGAATCAACGGATACACTTATCCGGAATTCGATTGATCTGTTAAAAGAGCACGGGGTTGTGGCCGAGGGCGATCTGGCGGTCGTAACCGCCGGCGTACTGAGTCATTCCAGAAGACATGAGCCGGCGACGGATACCAATATCATGCGGGTCGTACGGGTAGACTGATAAGGAGAAGACATACATGGAGAAAAAACCGTTTGTAACCAGACAGCAAATCGAGGAGATTGCAAAGACGTATCCCACCCCGTTTTATCTGTATGACGAGAGAGGAATCCGCGAGAACGCGCGGGCTGTCCGGGAGGCGTTTTCGTGGAATCAGGGCTTTAAGGAATATTTTGCGGTCAAGGCGACGCCGAATCCCTTTATTTTGAAACTGTTGCGTGAAATGGGCTGCGGGACGGACTGCTCATCGAAAACCGAGCTTTTGATGTCAAAGGCCTGTGGATTTCTGGGCCATGAGATTATGTTTTCTTCAAACGACACGCCGGCTGAGGAGTTTGTTCTGGCAGACGAACTTGGGGCAATCATCAATCTGGATGATTTTACCCACATCGAATATGTGGAAAAGACACTGGGGAAGATTCCGGAGACGATCTGCTGCCGCTTTAATCCGGGCGGCATGTTTAAGGTTTCCAATGACATCATGGATAAGCCCGGAGATGCGAAATACGGGATGACCGAGGAGCAAATTCTGGAGGCATACAGGATTCTGCGCAGGAAGGGGGCCAAACGCTTCGGGCTTCATGCGTTTCTTGCCAGCAACACGGTGACAAATGAATATTATCCATTATTGGCGAAAGTGCTGTTTGAACTGGCTGTAAAGATTAAAGGGGAGACCGGTGTCAGTCTTTCATTTATCAACCTGTCCGGCGGCATTGGTGTTCCTTACCGCCCCAACGAGGAGCCAAACAATATCAGGGTGATCGGAGCGGGCGTGCGAAAGGTTTACGAGGAGGTTCTGGTGCCCGCAGGACTCGGGGATGTATCAATCTTTACGGAGCTTGGCCGCTTTATGCTGGCGCCCTATGGTGTCCTGGTGACAAAAGCAATCCATGAGAAACACACCTATAAAGAATACATCGGCGTAGATGCCTGCGCAGTCAATCTGATGCGCCCCGCAATGTATGGCGCATACCATCATATCACAGTGCTCGGAAAGGAGAACGAGCCTTGTGATCATATGTACGACGTGACGGGATCGCTTTGTGAAAACAACGATAAGTTTGCCATCGACCGGCTGCTGCCGGAAATTTCCATAGGGGATTATCTGGTCCTGCATGATGCCGGAGCGCACGGCTTTGCAATGGGATACAATTATAATGGAAAATTAAAGAGTGCAGAGCTGCTTCTTAAGGAGGACGGGAGTGTGGCGCTGATACGCCGCGCGGAGACACCGGAGGATTACTTTGCGACATTTGACTTTTGTGATATTTTAAAAGACGTGAGATAACGAAAAAAAGCTAAAAAGCGCGGGGGATGAAAAAACCCCGCGCTTTTCGCGCAGGGATTTGTCATTTAGGATTTCGATTTCAAAAAGGTTAGGATAAAGGATTTCAAATAGTCTCATGCATTTCTTATGTTCTCAGTATACCATGTTGTTCCAGGAAATGATTGTATATTCTCTGAATAAATCTTTAAGGAATTCTTAATTTTGCTATTTTTCCATGTCTGTATCAGGAACCATATCAGGTGTACAAGATTACAATATAGTGTACAAGATGTTGTGTTTTTTTGGAGGAACAGGTTATGGGAACACTGGAGGGACTAATTAAGCGGGAACTGGCAGATGAAGGTTATGTGGAAAAAGCTACCAATATGGATCTGGATTCTAAAACCGGCAATAAGGGCAGTGGAAATTATACAAAATACGCGAGGGACGTGGATGCATGGGGGCTGAAAGGCTACCAGGGGCAGCCCTGGTGCTGTACGATGCAGTTTGCCCACGAGGGGTACGAGTTCGGTGTGGAGAAGGCATTAGAGCATTGGAACATGACTCGCAAGACGTATGTGGGATATAATTGCTTTGCGACGTACAACGCCTTTAAAAAGGCGGGAAAAACGGGCACGGTGCCGAAACTTGGAGCGGTTGTGATTTTTAATTTTTCTCATGCAGGCCGCGTGGTGCGGGTATATTCAAAAAACGGCCGGCAGTGGTTCGACTGCCTGGAGGGAAATACCTCGGCGAATCTGTCCGACCGAAACGGCGGGCAGGTAAAGTTAAAAACCCGGGCCTGGAATGACCCGACGGTCAAAGGCTTTTGCTATATTGATTATACGGAGGAGGAAAAGCCGGGCTGGGTACACGATGCAAACGGCTGGTGGTACAGGGAAAAGGACGGGAGCTATCCGCAGATGGTATGGAAGCTAATCAATCATCACTGGTACTGCTTTGGCAGATCAGGCTATATGCTTACCGGCTGGATCCAGTGGGATGGAGAAAGGACTGGATCCGGCGGTTGGTTTTATCTCGAGGAATCCGGAGAATTTACAGGGGCCTGCTGGCATGAGAAACCCGGAGGGAGTGGGGCTCTGGAGCGGTGGTACGTGTAGACGGGCGTGTGAATATCCTGTTAGTAAAAGGCTACGAGGGAAGAACATGTGGATCATGTAAAAAAACAGATTCATTGCCAGGGTGCATACGCGATGGGGCTTACCGGGAAAGGTGTGGGAGTTGCAGTTTTGGATACCGGTATATTCGCACATCGGGACTTTGACGACAGAATTATCGCCTTTACCGATATGGTCGGCCGCCGAAACGGTCCTTACGACGACTGTGGCCATGGGACGCACATTTGCGGAATTATCGGCGGAAGCGGCGCGGCCGCAGACGGGCGGTATCAAGGTATGGCGCCAGGCTGTAATCTGGTTGCGGTGAAGGTCTTAGACCGCAAGGGAAATGGGTATGCTGCCGATGTTCTCGCGGGAATTGCCTGGCTTTTGGAAAGAAAGGACAGACTTGGCGTACGTATCGTGAATATCTCGGTTGGCTCCTACGGAAAAAAGGGGATGAGCGAGAATTCCGCGCTGGTGCGGGGGGTAAACGAGGCTTGGGATGCCGGTCTTGTCGTCGTGGTCGCGGCCGGCAACAACGGGCCTAGACGTATGAGTATCACAACTCCGGGAATCAGCCGCAAAGTCATTACCGTGGGCTGCTCGGATGACGATACGGAAGTGTTAGTCGGCGGCAGCCGGATGGTGGATTATTCCGGCCGGGGACCGACGGCTGCGTGCGTTTGTAAGCCGGATCTGGTAGCGCCGGGATGCAGCGTAGTGAGCTGTGCGGGCCGTCCGGACCGCTATACGATCAAAAGCGGCACGTCCATGAGCACACCAATCGTGTCCGGAGCGATCGCACTTTTGCTGGAAAAATATCCGGATATGACGAATCGGGATGTAAAACTGAAATTGATGGAGAGTGCCAGAGACATCGGATTGGCGAAGAACCAGCAGGGCTGGGGACTCCTGGATGTCGAAAGGCTCTTGCTATAGAGACAAAGGCCCCGCCGTTTGACAGAGACGCAGCTGCAGATGGCGGGGTTCGTCATGTATAAAACGCAAAAATTTACATAGATTTTACATAGAGACATCAGACTCTTTACATGGGAATGCTATTCTGATAAAGCAACAGGAAAAAACCTGAAATTTACAGGGAGGAACGTATGGATTTTTTTGCTTTGCTTACGATGCTTGGCGGTCTTGCGCTGTTTTTATATGGGATGGAAACGATGGGGCAGGGGCTGGAGAAGCTGTCCGGCGGCCGCTTGGAACGGATTCTGGAGAGACTTACAAAGAGTCCCCTTAAGGCGGTGCTTTTGGGAGCCGGTGTGACGGCCGTCATTCAGTCCTCGTCGGCTACGACGGTTATGGTCGTCGGATTTGTAAATTCAGGAATTATGCGGCTTTCGCAGGCCGTCGGAATCATCATGGGGGCGAATGTCGGGACGACAGCCACTTCCTGGATCTTAAGTCTGGCGGGAATCGAGAGCGGAAATTTTTTTGTGCGGCTTTTAAAGCCCTCCTCTTTTTCCCCGGTTCTGGCGCTTATTGGCGTATTGCTTCTGATGTTCTCAAAGAAAGAAAAGAAAAAGAGCGTGGGGACAATTCTGATCGGTTTCGCGATTCTGATGTTCGGCATGGATACCATGAGCGGCGCAGTGAAGCCCCTTGCCGGAGTACCGGAATTTACCGGAATCCTGACGATGTTTTCCAATCCGCTTCTGGGGATCCTGGCAGGTGCGCTCTTAACGGCGATCATCCAGAGTTCATCGGCTTCGGTCGGTATTTTACAGGCGCTTTCAGCCACAGGCGCGATGAACTATGGAAGTGCCATTCCGATTATTTTGGGACAGAATATCGGGACCTGCGCGACAGCATTGCTTTCGGGAATTGGCGCCGGGAAAAACGCGCGCCGGGCGGCTTTGGTACATCTGTATTTTAATTTGATCGGGGCCACCATGTTTCTGGCGGCATTCTATACGGCCAATAATATGTTCCACTTCCTGTTTCTGGAGAAACCGGTTGATGCCATGGGAATTGCGGTAGTTCACAGTCTGTTTAATGTGGCCTCTACACTTGTCCTGCTCCCGTTTTCAGGAGGGCTTGTGCGTCTGGCCTGCCTTTCGATTCCGGATACCGCAGAGCCTATGTCGGCGGATATGGAAAAGCAAAAGGATCCGGAATTCCGGCTGTTAGATGAGCGTTTCCTAGAAACGCCCGGCTACGCTGCGGAGCAATGCCGGCTTATGGCAGTGCGCATGGCGAATCTTTCCCGGGACTGTATCTTTACGGCCGCCGGCCTTTTTAAAGAGTATAATGAAGAACAGGCAAAAGAGATCGCCCGCATGGAGGAGTTAGCAGATCGCTATGAGGATGCGCTGGGGACTTACATGGTGAAGCTCGGCGCCCGCAGCCTTTCCGCCAAAGACAGCCGTACGGTATCGCTGCTCTTACACTGCATCGGCGATTTTGAAAGGATTTCCGACCATGGAAGGAACCTGATGCGGGCTGCAAAAGAGATGCATGGCAAAAAACTGGAGTTCTCCAAAAAGGCGAAAAAGGAGCTCGATGTTTTGATGCGTGCGGTGGAGGAGTGCCTTACGCTGGCAGTGGAAGCGTTTGAAAAAAACGACAGAAAGAGAGCGGCACTTGTAGAGCCGTTGGAGGAGGTTGTTGACGGTCTTATCATTTGCCTGAAGGCGAACCATATCAAGCGTCTGCAGAAGGGGAAATGTACGATCGAGCAGGGCTTTGTGCTGTCCGATATTTCCACGAATCTGGAACGTGTATCGGATCACTGCTCTAACATTGCAGTCAGTGTGATTGAGATTGAACGGGATGGATTTGATGCGCACGGCTACCTGGAACACCTAAAGAAAGGAAATGATCCGCAGTTTAAAGCTCTCGTTGAAAGCTACCGCAGAAAATATGCCCTTCCCGGATAAGCGTGTACTATGGTATAATCTCGAAAGGGACGAAACCGCGCCGATTTGTGTCCGCCGAAAGGAGGGCATTTTCCGAAGGAAATCGTGTGCATCCCCGGAGGCATAGAATGTCCAAAGGACATGCTGCCATCTTGAAAGAGATGATACCTTTGGAAAGCACTTAACGGGGGATTCATGAGCTTAGTAAAGGCAAGGGGGCTTAACATGGCGCTTATTTATACCGTAGAGGATGACCGGAATATTCTGGAAATAGAGGTCTTTGCATTGAAAAACAGTGGTCATCAGGTGGAGGGATTTGTATGTGCCCGCGATTTTTACGAAAGACTGGAGATTAAGAAGCCGGATCTGGTGCTTTTAGATCTGATGCTGCCGGATGAGGACGGGCTTAAGATCTTGGAAAAGCTGCGTCGTCTGCCGGAGACAAAAAGACTGCCGGTCATTATGGTGACGGCAAAATCGACGGAACTTGACAAAGTTAAGGGCCTGGATCTGGGAGCCGATGATTATCTGACGAAGCCGTTTGGCATTATGGAGCTGATTGCGAGAGTGAAGGCAATGCTTCGGAGGACTCTGAAGGAGGAAAAATTTTTTTCTCTGGGAGATCTGTTTTTAGATGATGAAAAGCGTATGGTCTACGTAGAGGATAAACCTTGCAGCCTGACGTTTAAAGAGTATGAGCTTTTGAAGCTCCTGATGTACAACGCCGGGATTGTTGTGACGCGGGAAACTATTTTGGAGCGGGTCTGGGGAATTGATTTTGAGGGCGAGTCCCGTACATTGGATATGCATATCCGAACGCTGCGCCAGAAATTAGGCGGTGCCGGTAGCATGATCCGCACCGTACGGAATGTAGGCTACAGGCTTGAAACGGGGAGGGAAAATGAAGGCGAAGATACATAAAGAGCTTTTGGCCACCTCGGCGCTGGCCATGCTTTTGACGCTTCTGTTTTCCATGCTCGCATTTTACGGGATCTTTAAGGAGCAGGTTTTTGCAGATCTCAGAGCCGACGCCATGCTCTTAAAAAGCATGCATGTGTTTGAGAAACCCGAAACGCTCTGCCCGGACAGCTATGAGCTTGAACCGGACAAGCTTCGCATCACCGTGATCGCGGCGGAGGGGGCGGTTTTGTTTGACACCAACGCGGCTGCGGGGTCGATGGAAAGCCATGAGGATCGGCCCGAGGTACGGGAGGCGTTTTTGCAGGGAGAAGGGAGTAAAAGCAGGCGGTCAAAAACACTTGATAAAAAGCTGTTTTACTATGCAGTGGATCTGGGAAACGGATCGGTTCTGCGGATTTCCAGAGAGGCACGAAGCTTTCTTGCGGTGGCTTTGGATCTTTTGCCCATGGCGGTTGCCGCTGTTCTGCTCCTGCTTCCGGTTTGCCTGGTGTTTGCAAGTTATTTTACGAAAAGCCTGATGCGGCCGATCGAACAGATGGCGGAGACTCTGTCGGAGCCGGATGCGGCCGTGGTCTATAAAGAATTTGTGCCGTTTATGACGACGATTCGCAGGCAACATGAGGATATTCTGAAAAATGCCGCACTGCGCCAGGAATTTACGGCAAACGTTTCCCATGAATTAAAGACGCCGCTTACCGCAATCTCCGGGTATGCGCAGCTGATTGAGCACGGCATGGCCGGAGAAGAAAATATCGCGCGTTTTGCGGGAGAGATCCATAAAAATTCCAAACGGCTTCTCTCCCTGATTAATGACATCCTTCAGCTTTCGCGGCTGGACGAAAAAAACCAGGAGCCGGACTATACGGCTGTGGATTTATACCGGCTGTCAGAGGACTGCCTTTGCCAGCTGGAGATGGTTGCCAGGCGGCAGGGGGTCACGATTCGCCTCAGCGGAAAATCAGCCGTGATCCGCGCGGACAGGCACCTGATGGAGGAACTTCTCTATAATCTCTGCGATAACGCGATCCGTTACAACAACCAGGGCGGTCTGGTAAAAGTAACTGTATCAGAAACGGCCGGACAGGTGTGCCTGTCCGTGCAGGATTCGGGCATTGGGATCCCAAAGGAGCATCAAATGCGGGTATTTGAGCGGTTCTACCGGGTGGATAAAAGCCGCTCAAGGGCTACCGGGGGTACAGGGCTTGGGCTTGCGATCGTAAAGCATATCGCGGCACAGCATGGGGCCGAGGTTTTTTTAGAAAGCGAGGAGGGAAAAGGGACGGAGATCCGGGTGGTGTTTTACAGGAAATAAAGTCTGCGTCCGTCCGGATTGCATGCAGTGGGACAGGGGAAAGACGTGACAAGGTGTTCAAGAAAGATGGAGGAATAATGCTTTGTTCCTCAAAACTTCCATAAAGAACCATCTGGAAAACGCATCAGTGGCGGTATACCGGAAAAAGCGTTTTCCGATGACACTGCTGTTGATAAGACAGACGGACACATTTGACATCGACCTGAATGAGCTGACAGGGGCGCTCATTCAAGCCCTTAAAAATGGGCTTCTACTGCGTAACAGGCGCATAAGAGCTGCCCCCACACAAAGGCGGGGCACGGTGGCCATACTTGGCTGCCGCGCCCCAATTTTTGTATGCTGTTCATTCTTTCTTGGATGGGCGCCATATATTCAAAAAAAAGCTAATGAATGGTGTGATTATTATGGCCAAAAATCCCCATAAATTTGAATATATAATACTAAAAACAGACGGGAATAAACTTTCTTCATCCAATTCTACCACACTGGCTGTTCCAATTAATTGGAAGTTTGTAATATTATTTTTCTCTATTTTCAATATACTTGTCAAACCATTCCCTTTAATGAGCAAAGGTTGATTAGCAACCCGATAGTCTAACGCCATACTAGCCACTTTAAAATTTATACTTCCAACTAGCGAAGTAGAACATTGAGTGATATTTGATAAATACCAGTATTCATCTCTTAATAATGAGACGGTGTGGGTTCCATCACGGAGTATACGTACTGAATTGCAATTATGTATTCGCAAGAAAATATAACCCGTACAATACAATGAAGAATAATTTTTGCTATTAGTGAAGTGAATCTCCCATTGATTAGTTAATACATCGCTTCTCGTTTGAAGCGTCATGCTACTATATGGCGAGAGATGTAAGCTCCCTTGATAACCATCATTTATAAATACTGTGTCGCGTTTCTGCCAAAATGACACATTAGATTGTGTAAATAAATTGTATTCTATTAGTTCAGAATTATCAGAATCGGAAGATATAGTTAATCCTTCATTTCCATCAAGCTTTAAAACCAGTATATCTCTTTCGTTCGATTGCTCTACTAGATTCCCAGATTTGTCGTATAGCTGGTAGCCATCTGCCATAAAATCAATTGAGATATTTGAGTCATCATATGGATCAATGGCAAGCATATAGCTCTTATTTGCGGCGCTTACATATTCTGCTTCTATTTCAAGAGTGTGAATTAAATCAGAATCCAAGCTAACCCAACCATCATTAGGCGACAAAATGAAAATTATTATCTTTAGAAATATAATTAGGAATAATAAAGTAATTAAAGTTTTTATCGCTTTGTTGAATATAGCTCCTTTACTATATTCATTTTTCATAAACCTAAATAACTTGGTGCTTAGAAATGTGATGCCTCCAATTTTGGCAAATATCTTCATAGTGTAGTATCCTTTCCCGTGCAATTATTCTGCATTTTCATTTTAACATATTTTTCACATTGTAGAAGAAAAAGCGTGTTGAAAAACATTTTTGCATATGCTATAATTAATAGGCAAAAGGAAATGAAAAGTCCACGTTGACGAAAGAATGAATCTCTAAACTGTATTGCAGTACAGTCTAGGGATTTTTCTTTACTTTTATACTGGCAAAGCACCCAGTAGGTTATTTGTTGCTCTTGTCATTGCTGTCTAACGATTTGATGATGTAGTGGCAAGCTACACCAACCGCAACAGCGATAAGAAAAGAAATGAAAAAATCCAACGCCGGCCCCCCTCCTGTTGCCAGGTTTCGGTGAGCATCTTATATCTTTTGGTTTTGCGTTTTCTGCTGCAATAAAATTTTTGCGTTTCCTCCTTATCTGGTTTCACCCATGTATTGTAATCCTGCACACCTTGACGCAATAGAAGACAAATAGTGCTTGACAGAAGCAAGGCCTGCGGGGTATGATACACATATCCCGCAGGTTTTTATCTGTTCCGGCTTTCCCGTCCCGGACAAAAGCCTGACTTCCAGCTTTCAATCCGGAAATTCCCGGAGATTTCCCACAGGAAACGGTTGACTTTTTCCCGCAGATGTATTATGATAACAGCAGAAAGAACATTTGTTCTATTTTGGAGAAATTTGCACATGAATACTTTTCAGCATGGAGGAAAAAATGGATAAAAATGATAAATTAAAGGCCCTTGAAGCGGCTCTTACACAGATTGAAAAAGCATATGGGAAGGGCTCCGTGATGAAACTTGGCTCCTCGGGCTCAAATATGAATATCGAGACGGTGCCGACCGGATCACTGAGCCTGGATTTGGCGCTCGGGCTGGGCGGTGTCCCGAAAGGGCGTGTAATAGAGGTCTACGGGCCGGAGTCAAGCGGTAAGACAACCGTAGCGTTACATATGGTAGCAGAAGTACAAAAGCGTGGCGGGATCGCGGGCTTTATTGACGCGGAGCACGCATTGGATCCGGTCTATGCAAAGAACATCGGCGTGGATATTGATAACCTCTATATCTCGCAACCGGATAACGGTGAGCAGGCGTTGGAGATCACGGAGACGATGGTGCGTTCCGGCGCGGTGGATATTGTAATCGTGGATTCGGTTGCCGCGCTGGTGCCAAAGGCGGAGATTGACGGAGATATGGGAGACAGCCACGTAGGCCTGCATGCGCGTCTGATGTCGCAGGCGCTCAGGAAGCTGACCGCGGTGATCAGTAAGACAAACTGCATCGTGATTTTTATCAACCAGCTTCGTGAAAAAGTCGGCGTCGTATACGGAAGTCCGGAGGTGACGACGGGAGGGCGGGCACTTAAATTTTACTCATCGGTGCGGTTAGAAGTCAGGAAAGCGGAGGCATTAAAGCAGAGCGGCGAGATTGTGGGAAACCATGTCCGCGTGAAGGTCGTAAAAAATAAGATTGCGCCGCCGTTTAAGGAAGCCGAGTTTGACATTATGTTCGGAAAGGGGATTTCCAAAGAGGGAGATCTGATAGACCTGGCAGTAAACGCAAATATTATTGAGAAAAGCGGCTCCTGGTATGCGTATCAGGGAACTAAGATCGGACAGGGGCGGGAAAATGCGAAACAGTATCTTCAGCAAAACCCGGCTGTCTGCGAAGAAGTCGAGAACAAGGTCAGGGAACTGCATGGCTTGGGAGCGCAGCATCTGGTGACGTCTTCGGAACCCGCAGAAGCGAAAACGAAAAAATCCAAAAAGGAACCGGTCCCGGAGACGGCAGAGGCGGCAGAGCCGGAAAGCTCCGAAGCGAAAGAGGCATAAGCCATGGGCGAGAAGGAGCTTACGGCAGCAAAGAATAAGGGGCTCTATTATCTGCAGTTTTCTGCAAAAACAGAGGCCGAGATGCGTAAGAAGCTGGCAGAACAGGGATTTCTGCCGGCTTCTGTCGATGGTGCGGTTGCATTTTTGAAGGAGTACCGCTATTTGGACGATGAGGAATATACAAGGCGTTTTATCGAGCGAAATATGAAAAAAAAGAGTGTCAGGCAGATGCGATATGAGCTTTCCAAGAAGGGTGTAGCAAGGGAGGTAGCGGACAAAGCCCTCGAGGAAGCTGAGATCGACGAGGTAAGACAGGTGATGGGCCTTTTAGAAAAACGGCGCTATTCCGGAAAGGCGGCTTCGTTTGAGGAGAGGCGAAAGCAGGCGGGCTATCTTTCTCACAAAGGCTTTTCCGGCGAGGCGATTCGGGCGGCTTTTGCCCGCATGGAGGAGTAGATATTAAAAAACTGGAGCATTAAAAACCTATATACTTGACATAATGTACAAAACCGTTTAAAATTGAAGTATTGTACGTAACTGCTCGGTAGGTCGTGCACTTGCTGCGCTGACTATAAGAAAACGTGGAATAGCAGGCAAAAAGCCCATTGCAGCAGGCAGTTTTAAATGGATTTTTGCTCGTAACTGTGAGGGTACTGAACCGTTACCGCTGTACAATGAAAACTAAATAAAGGAGGTGCTCCTGTGTCACCAATAATAAGCGCATTATTAGCGGCAATTATTGTGGCTCCTATTACCTGGCTTATGGCTGTCGCTTACCGGAAAAAAAGCTATGAGAGTAAGATCGGAAGCGCGGAAGAAAAATCCAGAGAAATAATAGATGAAGCATTAAAGATCGCAGAAACCAAGAAAAAAGAAGCTCTCCTGGAGGCGAAAGAGGAGAATTTAAAAGCGAGGAACGAGCTTGAAAAGGAAACCAAAGAGCGCCGGGCAGAGATTCAGCGCTATGAGCGCCGCGTGCTGAGCAAGGAGGAAAACCTGGACAAAAAGTCCGAGCAGATGGAGCGAAAGGAAGCCGGTCTTGCGTCTAAGGAGGAGGCTCTTAAAAAGCGCACCGCCGAGGTGGAGGAACTGTTTACGAAGGAACAGGAGGAACTGGAAAAAATTTCCGGCCTTACGATCGACCAGGCGAAAGAATACCTCTTAAAGACCGTTGAGGAGGATGTAAAGCACGATACGGCAAGGCTCGTGAAGGAGCTGGAGAGCAGGGCCCGGGAGGAAGCGGACAAGAAGGCCCGGGAATATGTGGTAATGGCGATTCAGCGATGTGCCGCGGACCACGTGGCGGAGACAACGGTTTCTGTCGTTCAGCTTCCGAGTGACGAGATGAAGGGCCGTATTATCGGACGAGAAGGCCGTAATATCCGCACGCTGGAAACCATGACCGGGGTGGAACTGATTATCGATGATACTCCGGAAGCAGTCGTGCTGTCGGGTTTTGATCCGGTGCGGAGAGAAGTTGCAAGAATCGCACTGGAGCGGCTGATTGTGGATGGGCGGATTCATCCGGCCAGGATCGAAGAAATGGTGGAGAAAGCGCAGAGGGAAGTCGAAAACATGATGCGCGAAGAAGGCGAGGCTGCCGTGCTTGAGGTTGGCATCCATAATATCCACCCGGAGCTTATCAAGCTCTTAGGAAAAATGAAATTCAGGACCAGCTACGGACAGAACGCGCTGAAGCATTCCATTGAAGTCGCACAGCTGGCGGGGCTTTTGGCCTCGGAGGTCGGCGTGGATGTAAGAATGGCGAAGCGCGCCGGTTTGTTACATGACATTGGAAAATCTGTCGATCATGAGTTAGAGGGTTCCCATATCCAGCTTGGCTCCGAGCTTTGTAAAAAGTATAAGGAGTCTGCGACCGTTATCAATGCGGTGGAATCCCATCATGGCGATGTTGAGCCGACGAATTTGATTTCCTGCATCGTGCAGGCTGCGGACACCATTTCCGCTGCAAGGCCGGGCGCCAGGAGAGAGACGTTGGAAACATACACGAACCGTCTGAAACAGCTTGAGGACATCACGAATTCCTTCAAGGGAGTCGATAAGTCCTTTGCAATTCAGGCCGGACGCGAGATACGGATTATGGTAGTTCCGGATCAGATCAATGACGATGATATGATCCTGCTAGCGAGAGATATTTCCAAACGGATTGAGAACGAGTTGGAATATCCGGGCCAGATCAAGGTCAACGTAATCCGCGAATCGAGAGTGACCGATTATGCAAAATAATGTGAAAAAAAGAAAAATGCTTGACGATTCGAAGAATGTGGTGTAAAATCTGATGTAAATTAAAACTGGGGCCTGCAGAAAGGGTCCAGGAGGAGCAGCGATGATAAGGACAAATTCATTCCAGATGAATAGGACGGGTCTGATGTGCGGCATGTGCATGTGCGGCATGGCTTTTGGCATGGAAAAAATCAGATTACGGAAATCATGGTATGGATTGTGTAAAGAATAGCGTTCTCCGCATGTATCAAGGATGAGAGTGAGAAGATAAGAGGAACACGGTCTGTATAGACCTGTTCCTCTTTTTATCTTACAGGAAATAATTTGAAAAAGGGAGAAAGTCCGTATGGAAGAAAACAAACCGGTTATCCGGCTGGAGGGGCTGGGAAAGGAATTTACGGGAAGTCAGGGACGTGTCCGGGCGCTTGAGGAGATCAATCTGGAGATTATGCCTGGAGAGATTTTCGGAATCATCGGCTTGTCAGGAGCAGGGAAAAGTACGCTGGTGCGGTGTATGAACTTTTTGGAAGTTCCGACTGAGGGGGAAGTTTACCATGACGGAAAGCCGCTCTCGGGAATGAAGGACGCCGAGTTAAGAAGGACACGGCAGTCCATGGGAATGATTTTTCAGCAGTTTAATCTGCTGGCGCAGAGAACCATATTGGGGAATGTCTGTTTTCCGCTAGAAATTGCGGGGATACAAAAAAAAGAGGCGATGGATCGTGCCCGGGAACTCTTGAAGCTTGTAGGGCTCTCCGACAGGGAAAAGGCTTATCCGTCGCAGCTGTCCGGCGGGCAGAAGCAGAGAGTGGCGATCGCCAGGGCCATGGCAACGAACCCGAAAGTGCTTTTATGTGACGAGGCAACCAGCGCCCTTGATCCGAATACGACAAAATCTATTTTGCAGCTTTTAAAGGAGATCAACCAGAAGCTGGGCATTACAGTTATCATCATTACGCATGAGATGGCGGTGATCGAGGCAATCTGTGACAGGGTTGCAATCATTGATAAGAGCCGGATCGCAGAGATCGGAAGTGTCGCGAAAATTTTTGCCGGGCCGGCTTCAAAGATTGGCCGGCAGCTGATCTTGGGAGATGCAGCCGAGAAAGTGGAATTCGGCAGGGGGCGCCTGTTCCGCATTACGTTTGACGGACTGGCCTCTAATGAGCCCGTGATCTCTAATGTGATCCTGGCCTGCAAGGTTCCGGTCAATATTATGTATGCGGCTACCCGTGATATAAAAGGGACGGCTGCCGGACAGATGATCGTGGAGCTGCCGGATAACGAGGCGGATATAGAGCGGGTGCTGCATTATCTGAAACGGGCCGAGGTACCGTGTGAGGAGGTAGGAAAAGATGACCTTTGATTTGGCGGCTATGTTTGCGGAGGAGCTTGGAAATAGTCTGGTGATGACATTTGTATCTTCCTTTGTGGCTTATGTTCTGGGACTCCCCCTGGGGATTCTTTTAGTCGTGTGGGCGTCCGGCGGGATAAGCCCGCGGCCTAAAGCGCAGGAAATTCTCGGTGTATGGATCAACCTGTTTCGTTCGGTTCCCTTTTTGATTCTTCTGGTGGCGATTCTGCCCTTCACAAGAAAGATCGTGGGGACGACCGTCGGAACGAGGGCGATCATCGTACCGCTTACGCTGGCATCCGCACCCTATGTGGCGCGGATCGTGGAAGCGTCTTTAAAAGAAGTGGATGCCGGAATCATTGAGGCGGCAAAGTCTATGGGCGCCTCAACATGGCAGATTATCTGGAAGGTACTGATTCCGGAAGCAAAGCCGTCGCTGCTTGTGAATGCGGCGATTGCGGTGACGACGATTCTCGGCTATTCGGCCATGGCCGGCTTTGTAGGCGCCGGCGGGCTCGGGGCAGTGGCGATTAACTACGGCTATTATCGGAACCAGGTCGGCATCATGTGGATCGCCGTCGCGCTTCTGGTGATCGTGGTGCAGTGTATCCAGTCTCTCGGGATGTGGCTGGTGAAAAAAGTGGATCGAAGACAGCGGTAAAAAACGGGATATGTCGGCCTTTCTAAAGGCTGTCTAGCGCGCGGGCAGCACGGAAGAAAGGTTTACATAAATAAAAAGGGAAATTCCGAAAGGAGAAAAAGGACTATGAAAAAAAGAATATGTGCAATCCTTGCGGCAACGCTTGCCGCGGCCGTGCTTGCGGGCTGCGGCTCCAAAGCCTCGAACGAGGCAGATAAAAAGATCATTGTGGGTGCGAGTCCCTCGCCGCATGCGGAGATTTTAAATGAGGCCAAGGCGCTTCTGGAAAAACAGGGCTATACGCTGGAGATTAAGGAATATAACGACTATGTGCAGCCGAACGTGGCCCTTGACGCGGGCGATCTGGATGCCAACTATTTTCAGCATCAGCCATATCTGGATCAGTTTAACGAGGAGCGTAAGATGGAGCTGGCATCTGCGGGGATGATTCACTACGAACCGTTTGGAATCTATGCCGGAAAAACGGCTTCGCTTGATGCGCTTTCGGACGGCGCGCAGGTGGCGGTTCCCAACGATGCCACCAATGAGGCACGTGCACTCCTGCTTTTGGAGGCGCAGGGCGTGATCACCTTAAAGGAAGGGGCCGGGATTAATGCGACAAAGCTCGATGTGGCAGAGAACCCGAAGAATATTGAGATCGTCGAGATGGAGGCAGCACAGCTTCCGCGTTCCCTTCCGGATGTGGATATTGCGGTCATCAACGGCAACTATGCGATCGGAGCGGGCCTTAAAGTGGCAGATGCACTGGCGATCGAGGATGCAAATTCCATCGGCGCGACGACCTACGGAAATATCGTAGCCGTACAAAAGGGGCATGAGAACGACGAAAAGATCAAGGCGCTCGTAGACGTGTTAAAGGGCGATGAGATCAGGAAATTCATAGAAGAAAAGTATGAAGGCGCGGTAGTTCCGCTGTCTTAAAAGATACGGGGGCTGTCCGGAAAAATATTCTGGACAGCCCCCGTATTGTCTGCTATAGTGTACGGAGAAGGAGGAGAAAAAATGGCAAAATTCGGTTTTATCGGTATGGGAAATATGGGCTGTGCAATCATGAAAGGGCTTTTAAAGACCTGTGCGCCAGGGGAGATCCTGTTTTCATCTGCCCATGAGGAAAAGATGGAAAAGATTACAAGAGAAACAGGGGTTCCCCATGTTTCCTCAAATGTAGAATGTGCAGCGAATGTCAAATACCTGGTGCTTGCAATCAAGCCGCAGATGCTTCCTCGTGTGTTTGAGGAGATCAAACCGGCGGTGACAAAGGAGCAGGTCATCCTTTCGATTGCCGCGGGCTATACGATTGCGGATCTGACGGAAGGGCTAGGAGGAGAGGTCCGCGTAATCCGCGCCATGCCGAATACCCCTGCTATGGTGGGCGAAGGCATGACGGGGATTTCGTTCGATGAGAGCCTGTTTTCCGAGGAGGAAAAGGAGGAGGTTGAACGTTTCTTTACTTCGTTCGGCAGGCTGGAGCGGGTCGAGGAACGGCTTTTGGACGTGGTTGCGAGTGCCAGCGGATGTTCCCCGGCCTATGTGTACATGTTTATTGAAGCGCTGGCTGACGGCTGTGTTAAGAACGGGCTTCCCAGACAGGCGGCGTATCGGATGGCAGCGCAGGCGGTTCTTGGAAGTGCCAAAATGGTTCTGGAAACAGGGAAGCATCCGGGAGAACTAAAGGACATGGTCTGTTCACCGGGCGGTACAACCATCGAGGGCGTGGCCGCGCTCGAGGAAGGCGGCTTCAGAAGCGCGATTATCAAGGCATGTGATGCCAACTATGAAAAGAACAAAAGACTGAAATAGGCGGGAACGGATATATGGAAAAATCAAAACGTTTAAACAGAGAGCTTGCATACAAGGGCACAATCCTGAAAGTGTATCGCGATACGGTCGTTACAAATGGGGTCCAGAAGGTGTATGATTTCATTCATCATGAT
The DNA here is from genome assembly GCA_022792295.1 of Lachnospiraceae bacterium. GTDB lineage: Bacteria > Bacillota > Clostridia > Lachnospirales > Lachnospiraceae > CANQGL01. Next base: position 23,570 of record JAAWAR010000127.1, on the reverse strand, counting down.
GGGGCTGCGGCGGTTCTTCCGGTGCTTGAGGACGGAAAGATTCTGATGGTACGGCAGTACCGGAATGCGCTGGACCGTTTTACGCTGGAGATCCCGGCCGGTAAGCTCGATGCGCCGGATGAACCGATGATCGAGTGTGCGGCCAGAGAACTGGAGGAGGAGACGGGGTACCGCTCAGACAGTCTTGAATATTTGATGACAATCAACACGACCGTCGCATTCTGCAACGAGCGCATCGGAGTTTATACCGCAAAAAATCTCATTCCCTCCAGGCAGCATCTTGACGATGATGAGTGCATTGACGTGGAACCCTGGGAAGTCGGTGATCTGCTGGCACTCATCCATGACGGGAAGCTTTGTGATGCGAAAACCGTGGCGGCGATCACGGCTTATGCGCAAAGAGAGGGAATTCATTAAGAATACCGCATGCTTTCCGTTCATATAGTTGTACAAAGCTGTATGCGGGGTGTGTGCCATGAAAGGATTTCGAAACCGAGAGGACAGCCTGAAGTTTTGGCTGTCCTTTTTTTTGCTCACAGGAGCGGCTTTGGGTACCTTATTCTGCAATCTGATGGATAACGATATGAAGGGGGAGCTTTTGAATCTGGAGGGAAGCATGATTTCGGCCGCGGCCCTTCAAAGAAAAAGCTTTTCGGAACTGTTTGGCCAGATAGCGGCCGAACGGCTTTCCCAACTGTTTCTGGGTTTTTTGTTTGCGATGACACAGATTGCACCGTTTCTGTTTCTGGGGGCTCTTGGCTATTTGGGGTTTTCATCGGCAGTGGCGGTGTGCGCCTTGACGATGGATGCCGGGCTTATGGGTGTCTTTCGCTATGCAATTTTCATCCTTCCGCATTGTATCTTTTATGTGCCGGTGCTCTATGTGCTGGCCTGGTGGCTTCCGCTGCATGAAAAAAAGCTTAAGCCCGCTGCGGCACTTGCCCTGATTTGCCTGACTGTTTTGGGTGCTGTGGCGGAAAGCTTTTTCAATCCGTGGCTGATGGCATTTGCACTTTGAGTATGAGATATGTAGTTGCTTCTGCGGCTGTTTCGGCATTTTGAAATATGTATGGAAATTTCGTAAAATGAAAGAAAAGTGGGAAAATATGTTTGATTTTATTGAAAAATAGGGCTATAATGTAGAAACAAAGGGGATTTACAGGCAAAAATGCTTTGGATGGGGGGATAAGAGAACAGCAGTGAAAGAAGAAATAGCAAATTTTACCGAATACTTACGAACAGAAAAGGGAGCATCGGAGAATACGCAGGCTTCTTACCAGAGGGATCTTTTGCAGATGGCTGTGTTTTTGGAGGAGCTGGGGATCAAAGAGACGGCAAAGGTTACAAAAACTGCCCTGACCTCTTATATTCTCCACCTGGAAAAAGAGGGAAAGGCATCGGCGACCGTCTCCCGGATGCTGGCGTCGGCAAAGGCATTTTTTAACTATGAATTTAAACAAGGCATGCTGAAGCGTGATCCGGCGGAATCCATTCATGCCCCTAAAATCGAGAAAAAAATCCCGGTGATTCTTTCTGTAGAAGAAGTAAAACGGCTGTTATCGGAGGCATCCGGGGAAAGTGCGAAGGAGCTGCGTGACCGTGCGATGCTGGAGCTTTTATATGCGACCGGAATCCGGGTTTCCGAACTGGTCAGCTTGAAGCTTTCGGATATTCATATGGGTGTGGGCTATATTGTCTGTCAGGACGGATATAAAGAGCGTATGGTGCCCTTTGGCAGGGCCGCCAAAGAGGCGATGGCCCGTTACCTGGAGAAAGCCAGAGGTCCTCTTTTAAAAGGAAAGGAGACAGACTGGCTGTTTACAAACTGCAGCGGGGGAGAGATGAGCCGGCAGGGCTTCTGGAAAATTATCAAGCACTACGGGAAACGGGCCGGGATTCAGACCGCCATTACCCCCCATACGCTGCGCCATTCCTTTGCCGCCCACTTGCTGCTTAACGGAGCCGACATGAAAGCGGTCCAGACTATGCTGGGCCATTCCGACCTGGCGACAACGCAGGCCTACACAGCCTGTATCGGAGAACATGCGGTGCGTGAGGCGTATCAGGGGGCGAAGCCGGGAAAATGAATACCCTCAGTGGACAAGGGGGCACACGCCCCAAGTATCGTATTTTGGTGGCTGGCAAGGCAACGGAATGAGGCGTACTGGACGTACGCCGATTGACGTTAACGCCGCTAGCCGCCAAAATACGGCATTTGGGGCGTGTGTATCCTTGTTCACTGAGGGTATCCATACAGAAAGCAGCAAGGCATGAAAAGGTCGGGCTGCTCTGTTTGTATGGGAAAGATGTGTTATACGAAAAACTGGCGCCGATACATAAGCGGCGCAGACAGGGACAGGAGTGATTGGCATGAGGCAGATTACGGAACAACAGATTCTTGCGTTTGCGCCTAACCCGGCAGCGGCCGCGAACGGCCGCAAATTATCGCAGAAGGGAAGCTTTGTGAAACGGGAGCGTTCTGCGGATGATACATTTTATTCGGGGGAGTGCATGGGGAGTGGAAAGAGCAACTATACCACGACGGCGGATTTTCTGATACCGGCTTCCCCCGTTTTTCGATGCTCCTGCCCGAGCAGGCAGTTTCCGTGTAAGCACAGCCTGGCACTGCTCTTTGAAATCATGGCGCAGAAAAATTTTACAGTCTGTGAGATCCCGGAGGACATCGTAAAAAAGAGGGAGAAAAAACAGGCGAGAGAGACGCGAAAGGCAAAGAGACAGGAGAGGGAGCCGAACCCATAAAAAAGCCCTCCGCCTCAAGGCAGGCGAGGGCTGCCAGGGCAAAAAAACTAAAAAAGCAGCTCGAGGGCCTGGAGCTTGTCGAGCAGATGGTTTTTGATCTCGTGAGTGCAGGGCTGGGGACTATGGGCGGCACGGTACTCACTACATACAGGCAGCTCTCGAAGCAGCTCGGTGATTATTACCTTCCGGGCCCTCAAAGGCTGTTAAACCGTCTGACGCTTGAGATCGAAGCGTTCCAAAAGGATGCGGATGAAAGTCACTATGATACAGCTATTGATACGTTGGAAAAGCTCTGGGCTTTGGTGAAAAAATCAAAGAGTTATCTGACAAAAAAGATCCAAACCGACAGCCTGGAGTATGAGGCGGACCCCCTCTATGAGGAGCTGGGAGGAATCTGGAAGCTCTCGGAGCTTATGATGGCCGGAAACGGAAAAAAGGATCGGGAGTTTGTCCAGGCGGCATTTTGGGTGGAATACAATGAGGCCAGGAGGGAATACGTTGACACAGGCTGTTATGTGGATCTGGAAAACGGTGAGGTCTGCCTGACGTATCAATACCGCCCTCTGAAAGCACTTAAGTACGTGGCACAGGAGGATACACGTTTTGGAGTGATGCAGGTTCCCGAGGCCTGCTTTTATCCCGGGGAGGGGAACAGGCGTATCCGCTGGGAGGGCTCAAAGCTGCGTCCGGCAACAGAGAAGGATTTAGAGAAGCTGGGTTCCTTTGGAAACGCAGATCTGGCGGCGGAGACAAAAATGGCAAAAAATTTTCTGAAAAATGCGCTGGCTGCCCCGATGCTGCTTCGCTTGATCGCCTATGAAGAAATAGGGCAGGCGGATGCCGGGCCGGTTCTTCGTACAAGAGACAAAAAAACGATTCTTTTGGGCGATATGCCGGGAATGGAAGCGACGACAGAACGGCTCTTTCTGCTTCCGGACGGAGGCCTTTTAAAGGATCAGGTCTTGCTGGGCGCTTTCTATTATAACAAAAGAGCGAGGCGCCTGATGCTTAAGCCGATCAGTATTGTCACCAAAACGAATATCATTCGGCTTCTTTATTGAGAGTGCTCTCGGAAAGGAGGGGAACGGACCATGGATATTTCTCCGTTATACGAGCTTCAGGCGAGGCTTGCACAGACGATGCTTTCGGGCTGCGGCCTTTTAGAGGAGGATTTTCGTCTGAAAAGAGCCATTGAGGCGATGAAACCGCTGGAGGATGTGTCGCCTGTATTCGCGAAAATCGGTCAGCTTCTTTGTAGGCTGTTGGCAGCGGACAAGGGAGAAAGACCGGGAGCGCTTTTGGATGCGCTTACACTGGTGGACGCAGTGGTTTTAACGCAGGGCGCGGTCGATGTCCCGGGCGAAATAAAAGAAATCCAAACCGCTCATTGGGGGAGGGCGGTGGCGAATGCGCCCTACTCGGTTCTCCATGCGCTTTTGGAAGCGCTGGAAACGTCCGGCGGCGGACACTACAGCTTTGTTTTGGAAACGCATGAGGAACATCCGGAGCTTTTTGAGGATTACCGGGTAAAGCCGGCGCTAGTAAAGGCGCTTGGCGCCTCCTATGTGGAACTCGCAGAGCAGGTTATGAAGTGGCTGAAGGAGAGCGGACCGGAGCTCCTTGGACTTCTCTGTCAGGACTTTGACCCCAAAGGGAAAAAGGAAATGGTGCGGCGTGTTGAGGTCATAGAGGAAATAGCAGGTCCTCTGGCGAATGATTTCTACCAAAAACAGCTTGTCGGGGCAAAAAAAGAGGTCCGGACGGCTCTCATCTATGCCCTGCGCTGCAAAAAGGAGAATGCAGAGCTCCTCATGGAGCTGGCAAAGACGGAGCGGGGAAACCACAAAAAGGCGGCGCTTTGGGCTCTGGCTTTGATGGATGGGGAGGAAACGGCGGCTTTTTGGACGGATTACACAGCCAAAAAGCCAACGGAGGCGTTCTTTTATCTGACGGAGACGGACAGAGACTGGGCGTCGGCGCTGACGGCTGCGGCTGTGAAAAGAGGTTTTATGTCCGGCCTCTGCGCCGGTTCCGGACAAAAGGCTTCTCTTACGAAGGAGGAGGCCGCGTATCTGACCGCTTGTTTCCGGGCGCTGCGGGGAAAGAGCGGCGCTGCGGTCGAGGAGTGCTGGCGGCTGGCCGCCGGTCTGGAAAAGGCATCTGCCTGGCCGGAACAAAACGGAAAGGGGGACAGGGACGCGAAGACGCTTCCGGAATTTTTTCTGCACTGCCTGCTGTACCATCCAGAGCCGGGTCTTGGAAGACTGGCCGTCTCCTGCTTTGAAAGCTATGGGGAGCGGTGGTTCGCAGCCGCTGTGGCGGCGAAACTTCTGTTTACTCCCGAGAAGGAATGTGTGGACTGGCTGGAGCATCAGCTATACAAAAAGTCTGTTTTTGGAGAAAAAAGGAACAGGGAGCGGACCGGCCGCCTTTTGGAAGTTCTCAGACCAATCATCTGGAAGGAGAAAAACGCCTCCTATACGCTGCAGCTTGTGTATGTGAGCGATGCAAACGGGAAGCAAAAAGAAATTGCCAGCCGGGTTCCGACAGGGATCGTGGAGGGATTTTTGACGGAGCTTTTGATGGAGAGTCGGGATAAAAGGCTCGATGAGGCTCTGTTCAACTGGATCCAGCCGGATAATCTCCAATATTGTGCAAAGCTTTCCCGGTATTTTTACAATCGGGCATGCACGGTTTCCGATAACCGGGCATACCTGGAGCCCTTAAAAAAATGCAGGGCAGAGGAATGCGGGGGTTTAGCGGTGAAATTCTTCATGAGCCGTACCAATATCCAGGCCTGGGAGGCCTGGAACTATTTAAATCGCCTTCCGGGGAGCTGGGAGAGCCGGCTCAAGGAGGCAGAAGCGGTCTGTGAGCTGGTGAAAAACGGCCGGGTGAAAGAGAGCGGTTACTTAAAGGAACGAATCGAGGAATATATCGGCTATGCCCGGACACAGGCAGCCGCCCATGCAGGAGAATAAAAAGAAGAAGGAGCAGGACAATGAGCGAGCAGGTATTGCGGCTGCCGGCCGAGCAGCTATTTCAGAATGAGATTGAGGCGCTGATCGCCGCAGAGAGGGAGGAGATTCCGACAGGCTGGCGCATGTCTCCACGTTCGGTACGAACCTATATCTGCGGCGGGAAGGCAGGAAACACGGTGATTACGCCTAAGTATATCGGACAGGAGCGGATCGTGGAGATTGCCATCGCGACGCTTGTCACGGACCGGGCGCTGCTTTTAATCGGGGAGCCGGGAACTGCAAAAAGCTGGCTTTCCGAGCATCTGACAGCGGCGATTAACGGAGATTCCACAAAGGTGATACAGGGGACGGCCGGGACAACCGAGGAACAGATTCGCTATTCGTGGAATTATGCAATGCTAATTGCCAATGGTCCTTCGCAGGAGGCCATGCTGAAAAGCCCGGTCTTCTGTGCCATGGAAACCGGGACGATTGCGCGTCTGGAAGAAATCTCCCGCTGTGCCTCCGAGGTGCAGGATGCGCTGATTTCTATCCTGTCAGAGAAGCGCATTTCGGTGCCTGAACTCTCCGTGGAGGTCGCAGCAAAAAAGGGGTTTTCGGTCATTGCGACGGCCAATACCCGGGATAAAGGCGTCAATGAGATGTCTGCTGCGTTAAAACGGCGGTTTAATATGGTTGTTCTTCCTGCGCCTTCTGATCTTGACACGGAGATGGAGATCGTGAGGACAAGAGTGGAACAGCTTGCAGGAAATCTGGATCTTCATGCGGCACTTCCAAAGAAGGAGACGGTCGAAAAGGTCTGCACAATTTTCAGAGAGCTTCGCAGAGGAGAAACCCTGGACAAAAGCCAGAAGGTAAAGTCACCTGGCGGGGTGCTGTCCACGGCCGAGGCGATTTCTCTCCTCTGCAACAGCATGGCACTGGCCGGAAGTTTTGGGAACGGAACAATCACAGACGAGGATTTGGCCGCGGGCCTGCAGGGTGCTGTGGTGAAAGAGGAAGAAAAAGATCTGGTCGCCTGGAAGGAATACCTTGATAACGTAATGAAAAAACGGGGCAGCCGCTGGGCCGGGCTGTACGGGGCCTGCAAGGAGTTGAATCGCTGATGGGAGAGCCATATTTCTTTGGAATCCGGCATTTGTCCCCGGCGGGGGCATTTTATCTGAGAGAGTTTCTTTCTAAACGGCGGCCCCGTCTGGTCCTCATAGAGGGGCCAAGCGATTTAGATGACCAACTCGCCAATCTCGTACTGTCAAAGACGAAACCGCCGGTTGCCATCCTGGCTTACACAAAGGAGGCGCCGGTACAGACGATTCTGTACCCTTTTGCCGTATATTCTCCGGAGTATCAGGCCGTTTTATGGTGCCACGAAAACGGGACAAAATGCCGTTTTATGGATCTGCCCTCTGAGGTGTTTCTTGCCTTGCAGCGGCCCTTTGGGCGCTTGGAGGAAGGGGAGGAGGGCCGGGTCGATATTTATGAGAGACTGGATAAAAAAGCCGGTGTCGGCGGTCATGAGACCTTCTGGGAGCGGGTCATGGAACATACGGACAGCGCGACCGGCTACCAGAGAGGCGCTGAAGAATTCGGTGCGCGGCTGCGAAAGCTGACAGCGGGAAAGGATCATGACTGGGCCGAAACCCTGGTACGCGAGGCTTACATGAGACGGCAGATTTTTGAGGCAGTAGAGCGAGGGATCGCGCCGGAGGAGATCGTTGTAGTAGCGGGAGCCTATCATGTGGAGGGGCTGCGGGGCTGGCGGGAGGGAGCAGATAAAGCCGGCCCGATGACCGATGCAGAGCTTGCCGCTCTGCCGCGTGTACCGGCAAGCCATACGCTGATGCCGTACTCTTATTACAGGCTTTCGACGAGAGCGGGATACGGCGCTGGAAACAGAGCGCCTGCCTATTATGAGCTTCTCTGGGAAGGCTTTCATGTGGGAGAGCCGCTGCGGGCCGCCTACAGCTATCTTTCCAGGATTGCCGGCTGGCAGCGGGCAAACGGGAATCCTGTCTCTACGGCCGAAACAATCGAGGCTTTCCGGCTGGCGGCTTCTCTTGCAAAGCTTTCCGGCGGCGTCCGTCCGGCCCTTTGTGATTTGAGGGATGCGGCTGTGACGCTTATGGGGAGCGGAAGCTTTGCCGCCGTCAGCCTTGCCGTGGCGGATACGGAAATCGGAACGAAGATCGGCGAACTTCCGGATGGAGTGAGCCGTACCAGCATACAGGAAGACTTTTACCGCCAGATGAAGGAGCTTAAGCTGGAGCACTACCGGGATATTGCCCTCCAGGAACTCTCCCTGGATCTGCGTGAAAACCGAAATGTAAAGACAGAGCGCGCGGCATTTTTAGATCTTTCCCGTTCTTTTTTTCTTCATCGGCTTCGAGTCCTTGGAATCTGCTTCGCAGAGCAGCAGGCGGTCAGCCAGGATAACGCGACATGGGCGGAAAAATGGACCGCAAGATGGACGCCAAAAGCAGAGATCGAGCTTGTTGAGGCCGCGCTCAAGGGGGATACGGTGGCACAGGCCGCTTCCTTTGTGATGCAGGAACGGGTCGGGCAGGCCGGATCCATGGCAGAGATTGCCGGGGTGATCGAGGACTCGTTCTGTTGCGGCATGGAAAAGGCCGTGCAGTACGCGACGAGAGCCCTGCAGGCCATGGCGGTGGATGCGGCGTCATTAGAGGAGCTGGCAGAGACAGCGCGCCGGCTTTCGGCGGTGCTCCGGTACGGAACGGTTCGAAGACTGGATGCCGCTTTTCTGCCGCCGATTCTGACACAGCTTTTTTATCGTGCGTGTCTGATTTTGACCGGGGCCTGCTCCTGCGACGACAATGCTGGCAAGACAATTCTGGAAGCGATGGAGAGCCTTAACCAGATTTCGCTGGCTCATGACTTTGTGGACCAAAAAGCATGGCTTTCGGCACTTGCGGACACGGCTGAGCGAGACGATTTAAACACAAAGCTTTCCGGCTTTGCGGCGGCGATTCTTCTGGAGCGGGGCCTGCTCGACGCCGAAAGGCTTGGGAAAGAGGTAAGCCGCCGTCTGTCGAAGGGCGTACCGGCCGACCTTGGAGCCGGCTGGTTTGAGGGGCTTGCAAGGAAGAACCGGTATGGATTGATCGCAAGGCTTTCCCTCTGGCAAAGCCTTGACGAGTATCTGGACACGCTTGATGACGAGGAGTTTAAGCGGGCGCTCGTATTCCTGCGCCGGGCATTTGCGGATTTTTCGGCAGCGGAAAAGGATGGGATTGCCGAAAATCTTGGCGAGCTCTGGGGCCTCAACGGACAGCAGGTCAGCGAGACGGTCAATGCGGCAGTGAATGCGGAAGAAAATAAGCTTTTGGAGAGTCTGGAGGATTTTGATTTTGATATTTGAAAAGAGGCGGCAATGAATCAGGAGAGAATGAATCAGGAGAGACGGCTCGGCCGGTGGAGACTTATTCTTGGACAGGAAAGCCAGGCCCGGTTTTCCGAAATGGGAGGGAAAGAACCAACCGGAGAGAAGGATTTAATGGATCAGGCGCTGGCGGCAATCTATAATCGGGTAGAGAGCGGAGGCTTTGGCCCCCAGACGGGAAGCGGGGCAGGACACGGGCCGTCGAATCCAACGGTTGTCCGCTGGCTTGGAGATGTGAGAAGCCTGTTTGACAAGGAACTGGTAACGGTAATTCAGGGCGATGCCATGACCAGATGCGGATTAAAACAACTGCTGTTTGAGCCGGAGCTTTTGGAAAATCTGGAGCCTGATATAGGCCTTGCTTCGACGATTCTTCTTTTAAAAGAACAGATCCCGAAGCGCTCCAAGGAGAGCGTCAGGACGTTTATAAAAAAGATTGTGGATGAGGTCAATAAGCTTTTGGAACAGGACATCCGACGGGCTGTGACCGCTGCCGTTAATAAAAGGCGGCACTCCCCGATTCCATCGGCCGCCGCCCTGGACTATAAAATGACCATATCGAGAAACCTAAAACACTATAGCCCAACGCTTAAGACCATTGTGCCGGAGCATTTTTACTTTTTTGACAGGACCAGCACAACGGCAGCGAACAAATGGAAGGTGATTCTGGACATTGACCAGAGCGGCTCCATGGGCGAATCCGTCATCTATTCCTCCATTATGAGCTGCATCCTTGCGAGCATGAACAGTCTGCGCACGCATGTGGTGGCCTTTGATACAAGCATTGTGGATCTGACTGAAAGATGCAGCGATCCGGTGGATCTTCTGTTTGGTTTTCAACTCGGAGGCGGCACGAACATTGACCAATCCGTGGCCTACTGTGAGACACTCATAGAGACGCCTTCCAAAACGCTGTTTTTTTTGATCTCGGATCTAATGGAGGGCGGGAATCGGGCGGCATTTGTCAGACGGCTTCAGAATATAAAGGAGTCGGGCGCTATAATAGTCTGCCTCTTGGCCATAGCCGACGGCGGAAAGCCGTACTATGATGCACAGATGGCGCAGCGGATCGCAGGACTGGGGATTCCCTGCTTTGCCTGTACCCCGCAGATGCTGCCGCTGCTTCTCGAGCGGGCGTTTAAAGGGCACGATTTGCAGGCGTTTCAGAAGGAATTTGAGAAACAAAAATAGGCCCGCAGCTCTCCCGCGGAACATACTTGATTTCCAGCCTTTCCTGCGTGACCGGTGCGAACGGAGCAGACAGGATCTCCAATAGACGGTCCAGGCAGCGGGAGGCCATCTGCTCCATCGGCAGGGCGACGACCGAGAGGCTGGGAACCGCATAGATTTCCTGCTCCTTGTCTCCATTTCCGACGGCGATTAACTCCACCTGTTTTGGAATGGAGATTTTTTTCTCGTAGAGAGCGCGCAACACACCCAGGGCGATTGCATCGGAACCGCAGAACAGACTTTCCGGAAGAACCTCCACGGGAAGCAGGCGCATGGCCGCCTCATAACCTCCGGCCATAGAATTTTCGCACAGAAGTGTCTCCCGCAGCTCCATACCGAGACGTTTGGCCGTCTGTGCGAAGGCTGTCCGGCGGGTTTCCATGCCGGCAAATGCGGCCAGGGAGGTAATGACCTGCGTGGAACGGCGTTTATGGGAGGCAAATGCCTTTGCAGCGATTTCACCGAACTGGGAATCGTCCACGACGACCGAGTTATATTTTTTACTGGAACGATTGTACAGAACCGTCGGGACCGGGAGTACAGCCTGCTCCAGAAAGTCCATATCCTTCTGAGAGGCGTTGCAGATGATAGCGGCATGATAATAGCTTGCACTCTGCAAGCCCGGCTCCTCGCACAGCCTGTCGTTATCATAAAAATTAATTACAAATTTAATGTCGCGGCCGCTGGAGCGTGACTCTATGTTCTGGCGAAGCCCTTTTAAAAAGCGCAGCATCATCGGTGCACGAAAATCCTGAGACCAGAAAAGTGCGATTAAGATCATCCCCTGATTGTCATGGTCGCGCAGGGCCCGGGCTGCTATGTTTGGTTTATAATTCAGCCGTGAGGCGGCTTCGAGAATTTTTTTCTGCGTCGCCTCTGGGATTCCGCGCTGTGCGGCCTTTCCGCCGAGAACGACAGAAACCGTACTGACTGCATAGCCCGAGAGTCCGGCGATTTCTTTTAACGTAGACATCTATCATCACCTCTAAAAATTACCATGCGAAAGCCTGAAAAAATGCAGGCGGCCGCAAGTCTGCCATCTTTAAAAGTATAAGCGAAACAGGAAGAAAAAGCAAATAGATTCGGGTATTTTGTCATACGAATCGTTCTCGTCCGATCAATAGCTGAACGGGAACCGCCTTTCTATCTGTGCTCAAGGACGGCTTGAATCATAATGGCAGCGATCTCCTGCCGGCTGGGAGAAGTCTTCTCCCACAGATCTGCCAACTCTCTGATTTTGGTGACCTCATTCGATACCAATGCATCCTGAAGAAGATAGTCCGGGGATATTCTCAGTGCATTGCATATATTTATGAATACGGGCAGACTGGGCATTTTCATGCCGCCTTCAATCTGCCTAAGATAGGTTGCGTTGATATTGCATAGTTCTGAAAGCTTTTCTGCTGTAAGCCCTCTGTCCTTTCTTGCCGTATTGATACGTCCGCCTAACCCTTTTCTTTCCATACTCCTCACCTGCATTATAAGCTGTCAGCATTTATTTTGTTCACTTTTAGACTATACCATGAATCGTGATTGTAACAGATTCTAAAAGACTATATAATATTAGCTGATAGTATATAAATATAGATGGAGGAAACGATATGAAGAAAACATGGAACAAGATGAAAGAAGCATGGCAGCAATTTTGGGAGTCGGATGCGTATGCCGCGGAAAAAAAGCATTTAAGTCAGTCGGACAGACGTTGGCTTCTGTACTGGAACTTTATAACCTGTATTGCAATGCTGTCGCTAGTCACGCTGATCACAGGAATGAATTCCTATTTGGTAAACCGGAAAAACAACGAGAGTGCTGAGGAGGTCTTTAACATGATCGCCGCTTATATGGCCTCTGCCACAGAGGATGAGTATAGCGAGATTGCAGAGAACCTTAGACATGAGCTGGTATTCAGTGAGTTTGGCACAGATAGGGAGAATTTTATCGAGTATATCCCGAATACAGCCGAGTGCTGCAGCACTTGTATGGAAAGCTACACGGCGAGAATGTTTCTTGTCTGCACCAATACGGGGCAGCTGTATCCTCTCGATTTGTATGAGGACGGGGACGGGCTAGACGAACATGAACCTATAACACGGATGACATTCGGCTACGATGAAGTCAGCCGGACGAGCCTTTATATTTCTAAGAGCCCGAACCAAGGGAAAGGCTGTGCTGAGATAGACTATGGCGGCGGCATTGTCAGCGTCCACAGGATGAAAACCCTGTTTTGCGACGACTGCATCCGCAGCATTCTGAATGCGGTAGAACACCAGCCGGTAATGGAGTTTGTTTTGTTTGATACTAAGGAGGAAGTATTTTATCCGATAGACAGCGGCACAACCGTACAAATTGGGAATTACAGGCTGGAGATAGAGTACAAAAATGGCGATTATGAAATCATGATCGAGGCAGTCTGAGCTGGCAGCCGCTGTTCTTTTTGTGCCGGCAGTACGGTTCGGTTAAGAGGACGGCACATTGGAAGTTTGCATCCGGAATAGGGAAGAAAAAGATATTACTTGACAGGAGGTAGAAGAAACATTATAATATCTAAAACGTTATAGTAAAACGTTACAGCCTATGTACAGCACCTTTTTTTGCAGAAAGGAGAGGAATGAGATGGAACGGATATTGAAGGACCTGAAGCCCGAAAACGTGTTTTTCTTCTTTGAAGAAATCTCCCGGATTCCGAGGAACAGCGGTGACGAGCAGGCAGTCAGTGATTACCTTGTGGAGTTTGCGAAAAAGCGGGGGCTTAAGGTACAGCGGGATGCAGCCCTTAACGTGGTGATCGACAAACCTGCCTCGCCCGGTTATGAGAATCGTCCAAAGGTCATTTTACAGGGCCATATGGATATGGTCTGTGTAAAAAATCCGGGTGTGGAGCATGATTTTAAGAAGGATCCGATCCCGCTTGTGATCGACGGAGAATTTTTACGGGCAGATGGAACCTCTCTGGGGGCGGACGACGGCAATGCAGTTGCGCTCTGTCTGGCAATCCTTGATAATGAGGAAGCACCTCATCCGGCACTTCAGGTGATCCTTACGACGATGGAGGAAATCGGCTGCCGAGGCGCGCAGGCGCTTGACGCATCTATGGTGGATGGGAAGTATCTGATTGGCCTGGATTACTCTCAGGATACCAACATTCTGGTTTCCTGTGCCGGAAGCACGACGCATTTCTTCCGGGTGCGGGGAGAAAAGGAAGCCATTGAGGAACAGAATAAGAAGAAGGCTCTCCTCCTTAAAATTGGCGGACTTACGAGCGGCCACAGCGGTATTGAGATCATAAAGGGTCGTGCAAATGCGAATCGCCTTCTGGGAGAGATTGTGAGTGCTCTGGACCCGAACGGGCTGGCAAGGTTCGCCAAGATCACGGGCGGGGACAAAAAGAACGTGATTCCCTTCTGGGCCGAGGCTGTTGTGGTGCTTCCAATGGCGGAGGCAAAAGAGGCCAAGGCTGCGTTCGAAAAGCTTTCGGAGGAGATCAAGAGGGAATACCGTGAGACGGATCCGAATATGACGCTTCATATGTGTGAGACAGAGCTGCCTACGCTTGCCTGGTCCAAGGAGACAACGCAGGCGGTCCTTGCACTGCTGGATTTGATTCCCAATGGGCTTCAGAATTATCTGGATACCGAGCGGACGCTGACGAAGTGTTCCGGCAATCTTGGCATCGTCCATGAAACGGAGGATGGCATTGAGCTGATTTCGATGGTTCGCAGCAACAGTGAGTACGAGCACGATCAGATTATCCGCCGGATGAGCCGTGTGGCCGCGCTTACAGGGGCCGGATACCACAATGAGGGCCGGACACCTGCGTGGGAATACGACAAGAAAGCCGGCTTTCCCGGACAGATTCAGGACATCTGGGAGCGGGAAAGAGGCAGCAGGCCGCCGCTCAACATTATCCATGCGGAGGTTGAGACGGGACTGTTTGTCGGAAAGGTTAAGGCGCAGGGGAGAACACTGGAAGCGGTCAACTTGGGAATCCGGAATTATGATGTACACACGCCCCGGGAGCGTCTGGAGATCGCGTCTCTCGGAAGGGCTTATGCGCTTTTGCTGAAAGTGCTGGAGCAGATTCAATAAGGCAGGCGCTCTCGGAAGCTTCCCTGCCGCCGCCTATGCAACTGATTTTTGCCGGGAGCCTGCAAAGTAAAACAATGTAAATTTTAGGAATATCTCATAAAAATTTGCGCGCTTTTGGCAAAAAGCCAGTTTACGGATCCGGTGTGTCAGCATGCAGGGCAAGAAGGGGCTCCGGAGGGACTTAGACAAAAAAGGAGATACAGCATGGAGAAGAAAAGAGAAGGAAGCTTTAAGTTTTTGGATACGGTTGAGAGGATCGGAAATAAGCTGCCGCATCCGATCGCGATGTTCGGGATTCTGGCTATCGTTACAGTGCTCTTATCCTGGGTCCTCTCAACGATGGGCGTATCCGTGGTTGGTGAAGTCATGAACAAGGAGGGAGTACTGGAGGAAAAGACCTTCACGGTGGTAAACCTGCTGTCACGTTCGGGAATCGCGTGGATGCTGACGAATGTGGTCAGCAACTTCACAAGCTACGCGCCGCTCGGCACCGTGCTGATTGCGATGGTCGGCATCGGCATGGCAGATGGATCCGGCTATATCACGGCACTTTTAAAGAAGGCGCTGGCTTCCACGCCGCCTAAAATGATTGCACCGATGCTGGTATTCTTAGGCATTATGGCGAATGTGTCCAGCGACGCGGGCTATGTCATTGTCGTTCCGATCGGTATGATGATCATGCATTCTGTGGGAAGACATCCGCTGGCCGGCTTTGCAGCCACCATGGCGGGCGTTTCCGGCGGCTACAGCGCAAACCTGATCGTTACCTCGATTGACCCGCAGTTGGCGGCTCTCTCTACGGAGGCTGCCGCGATCGTCGATCCGAATTATGTGGTGAACCCAACCGCAAACTGGTGGTTTATGATCGTTTCCACGCTGCTTCTGACAGTAGTCGGTACGCTGGTGACGGAAAAGATTATAGAGCCCAGGCTGGGTAAATATGAGGGAGAGGCAGCCGCAGATACCGGTATGACAAGTTTAAGCGATAAAGAGAGCCATGCATTAAAGAGCGCGAATATCGCCCTGCTTTTGACCGTGGTGTTTGTAGTGGCCTGCGCGATCCCGCAGAATTCATTTTTGAGAAACGAGAAGACGGGAAGCCTTCTGATGGGAAGCCCGCTGATGAACGGTGTGACCCCGCTGATTTCGATTGCATTTTTCATTGTCGGCGTTGTCTACGGGAAGAAGGCCGGTTTGTTCCATAATCACCGCGATGTCTGCAAGGAGATGGGAAAGACCATGTCCAGCATGGGAAGTTACTTGGCCTTGGCAGTCGTTGCCTCTCAGTTCATCAAGTATTTTAACTATACGAATATCGGCAACCTGATCTCCATCGCAGGCGCGGATTTTCTCTCGAAGATGAACATAAACCCCATCCTTTTGATTTTATGTTTTATCCTGTTCTGCGCGTTCATGAACCTTTTAATGGCGTCGGCTACCGCGAAATGGACACTCTTGGCTCCGATCTTCGTGCCAATGTTTATGAAGCTCGGCTTAAGCCCGGAACTTACACAGGCTGCTTACCGTGTGGCGGATTCTTCCACCAATATCATTTCGCCGGTCATGGCCTATTTAGCGGTTATGATTACCTTTGCACAGAGATATGAAAAGAATGCCGGAATCGGCACCGTATGGTCGCTCATGCTGCCGTACTGTATCGGCTTTATTGCTTCCTGGGCCGTTCTTTTGATCATCTGGATGCTCGGTGGCTGGGAGCTCGGACCGGCGGCTCTGCCGTTTTTGGCTGCGTAAGTAAGAATGTAGGATACACAAGCCCGCGGCGGGAAGAATATGATTCCCGCCGCGGGCGTTTTTTTGTTTTCGCGTCAGCCGGAAAACACCCCGGTTCACTCTTGTAAGAAAGGGAAGAATCTGATAGAATAAACACCCAGGGGACTTGAAAAAGGCCCCTTAAAGGCGTGCATGACAGTGAAAGAAAGGGGCAATCCTGAATATGTATATAATAGCGGGACTTGGGAATCCGGGGAAAGAATATGAGAACACGAGGCACAACGTAGGATTCATGGCGTTGGATGCACTGGCAGATAAACTGGGTGCGGATATTTCGGAGAGAAAGCATAAGGCGCTCTGCGGGAGGGCGGTGATCGGCAAAGAGAAGGTGATTCTTTTAAAACCGCAGACCTACATGAATGTGAGCGGTGAAAGTCTGCGGGCGGCAGCCGAGTATTATAAGCTTTCGCCAAAGCAGGTCGTGGTCATCTATGATGACATCAGTCTGGAGCCAGGCCAGCTTCGCATCCGTGCCAGGGGGAGCGCCGGGGGACACAATGGGATCAAGAGTATCATCGCCCATCTGGGCACACAGGAATTCCCCCGCATCAAGATAGGCGTGGGTGCGAAGCCGCCGCAAATGGACCTGGCGGATTATGTGTTAAGCCGCCTTGGCCAAGGCGAGAGGAAGCTCCTTGAAACTGCCTCGAAGGAGGCGGCCGAGGCAGTTTGTGAGATCCTGACAGAAGGAATCGAATCTGCGATGAACACGCATAATAAAAAGAAGACAGAGGACTGAGTATGAGCGAGGTTTTTGCGAATCCGCTGACAGAGCTGGCGGAATACACGGATATCAGGCGGGATATAGACGGGGAACGCGGGCCGGTTCAGATCTGCGGCCTGACAGATTCCCAGAAGGTGCATATGATGCATGAGCTCTCCGCCTCCCGGACCTGGCGGTTAGTCGTGACATACGATGATACCCGGGCGAAGGAGCTCTACGACGATTTCGGTTATTTCAACAAGAACACATGGCTGTATCCGGCCAGAGACCTTTTGTTTTATAATTCGGACATCCGCGGGAATCTCGTAACCAGGCAGAGGCTGCAGGTGTTTTGGCATCTGCTGGAAGATAAAGGGGGCGTCGTCGTCACGACGATAGACGGCCTGATGGACCATCTTCTGCCGCTTACCATGCTGAAGGACGCCTGCATGGCCGTGGCGGCCGGTGAGACGCTCGATATGGAAAATATGAAGGAAGTTTTGACGCAGCTCGGCTATGAGCGTGTCGGCCAGGTCGATGGCATGGGGCAGTTTTCCGTCCGCGGCGGGATCCTTGATATTTTTCCGCTGACCGAGGAACTGCCGTTTCGAATCGAGCTGTGGGATGACGAGGTGGATTCGATCCGCACTTTTGACCCGGAGAGCCAGCGTTCCGTTCAGCAGCTCGAGTCCGTGGTTTTGTATCCGGCCTCGGAGCTCGTGCTGACACAAAAGCAGGCAGACGAGGGAGCCTTTCGTATCGAGGCGGAGGGAAAAAAGCAGGAGAAAGCGTTTAAAGAGCAGGGGAAAAACGGGGAGGCCCGTCAGATTCGGCTGCTGGCCGGCGGCCTGTGCGAGGCGCTTCGTGAGGGAGGAGACGCAGGCCTGCTGGACGGATACATCCGCTATTTCTGCGAGGAGACGGCGTCTTTTCTGGATTATATGAAGACAGCCGCAGGAGGGACGGGCGGACTTTCGATCTTCCTGGACGAGCCGCAGCGCCTTAAGGAGAGGGCGGAGATCGTCGAGCTGGAATTCCGTGAGAGTATGCTGCACCGCCTGGAAAAGGGGAGCCTTTTGCCGGGGCAGGCAGATGTCTTGTTTTCTGCAAAGGCCGTGCTGGCGGCGGTCCAGGTCCCGGCGTGCGTGATGTTTACGGGTCTTGACCAGAGACTGCCTGGTATGGCCGTGAAAAAAAAGTACAGTCTGACGGGAAAAAGCGTGAATTCCTACCAGAACAGCTTTGAGACGCTTATAAAGGATCTGACGCGCTGGAAAAGGGAAGGGTATCGGGTAGTGCTTTTGTCGGCTTCCCGAACCAGGGCCAGCCGCCTGGCAGGGGACCTGCGGGAATATGAGCTTCGTGCCTACTGCCCCGAGGACGCCGGCACGCCGGTAAAGCCGGGAGAGATTCTTGTGACGTACGGGAAACTCCACAAGGGGTTTGAGTATCCGCTGATCAAATTTGTCGTGATTACGGAAAGCGACATGTTCGGCGCCGAACGCCGGCAGAGAAAACGAAAGCGTTATCACTATGAGGGAAAGAAAATCAGCAGCTTTTCCGAACTTTCGGTCGGCGATTATGTGGTCCATGAGAGCCACGGGCTGGGAATCTACCGCGGGATTGAAAAGATCGAGCGCGACCATGTCGTCAAGGATTACATCAAGGTAGAATACGGCGACGGAGGGAATTTATACCTGCCGGCGACGCGCCTTGACGGGATACAAAAGTACGCCGGTTCGGATGCGAAGGCGCCGAAGCTGAACCGCCTCGGCGGAAGCGAATGGGGAAAAACAAAGACGAGAGTGCGCACCGCAGTGCGTGAGATTGCGCGTGAGCTTGTAGAGCTCTATGCGGCGCGTCAGGATGCAGAAGGGTTTCAGTACGGCCCGGATACGGTCTGGCAGCGTGAGTTTGAGGAGCTGTTCCCCTACGAGGAGACAGAGGATCAGCGGACCGCCATTGAGGATACGAAGCGGGATATGGAGAGCAAAAAGATCATGGATCGGCTGATCTGCGGGGATGTGGGCTACGGGAAGACGGAAATCGCGCTGCGGGCGGCTTTTAAGGCAATCCAGGAGGGGCGGCAGGCCGTCTATCTGGTTCCGACGACGATCCTCGCACAGCAGCACTACAACACCTTTATTCAGCGTATGAAGGATTTTCCGGTCCGCGTGGACCTCTTGTCACGCTTCTGCACACCGACCGATGTGAAAAAGACGCTGGAAGGGCTCAAAAAAGGATTTGTGGACATTGTTATCGGTACACACCGGATACTTTCAAAGGATGTGGAATTCAAGGATCTGGGTCTTCTGATCATCGACGAGGAGCAGCGCTTCGGCGTGGCGCATAAGGAAAAGATCAAGCAGTTAAAAAAGAATGTCGATGTTCTGACATTAACGGCAACACCGATTCCGCGCACGCTCCACATGAGCCTGATCGGAATCCGCGACATGAGCGTTTTGGAGGAGCCGCCGGTGGACCGGGTGCCGATCCAGACGTACGTGATGGAGTACAATGACGAGATGGTGCGTGAGGCCATCCACAGAGAGCTTGCGCGGAACGGCCAGGTCTATTATGTGTATAACCGTGTAAACAATATCGACGAGGTGGCCGCACATGTGGCATCGCTTGCCCCGCAGGCATCGGTGGCCTATGCGCATGGGCAGATGCGGGAGCGTGAGTTGGAAAAAATCATGCTGGATTTCATAAACGGGGATATTGATGTCCTGGTCTCGACGACAATCATTGAGACAGGGCTTGATATACCGAATGCGAATACGATGATCATCCAGGATGCGGACCGTTTCGGACTTTCTCAGCTCTATCAGATCCGTGGCCGCATCGGGCGCTCCAACCGGATCGCCTATGCGTTCCTCATGTACAAAAGGGATAAGCTTTTGAGAGAGGATGCTGAAAAACGGCTTCAGGCAATTCGGGAATTTACGGAGCTTGGCTCCGGCATCCGGATCGCCATGCGTGACCTGGAGATCCGCGGTGCCGGAAATATCCTGGGAGCGGAACAGCACGGCCATATGGAGGCAGTCGGGTATGACCTGTACTGCAAGATGCTAAACGAGGCGGTTTTGGCGCTTAAGGGCGGAAAGCCGGAGGAGGAGAGCTTTGAGACGGTTGTGGACTGCGATATGGATGCGTTTATTCCGGAAAGCTATATTCGGAACGAGTATGTAAAGCTTGATGTGTACAAGCGAATCTCGGCGATTGAAACGGAAGACGAATATATGGATATGCAGGATGAACTGATCGACCGCTTCGGGGAGATTCCGCAGCCGGTAGAAAATCTTTTGCTGGCCGCAGAGCTTAAGGCGGCGGCGCACCGGGCGTATGCGACGGAGGTAAACGTGAACAAAAATGAGGTGCGGATTGAACTGTATCCGAAGGCAAAACTCGACGTATCCGGGATCCCGGCGTTGGTCGGGGAATACCGGAGCGCACTGCGCTTTGTCTCCGGAGAAAAGCCGATGCTGCTCTACCGGGACAAAAAGGGAAGAAATAAAGATTGTGAGAACATGCTGCAAATGGCAAAAGAACTTATGGGAAAGCTGGGGGAGCTTGCACGGTAACGTGGGGCTCCCCCGGGCCGCACTTGGGAGAGAAGGCTTACAGGGAACGGCAGCTTCCTCTTTTTACGATCGTGTACGGAAACTGCACCGTGACATGAGAGGAATGTCCGCCGTTTACGCGGTCCAAGAGCATGACAACCGCCATCTTGCCCATCTCCTCGAGCGGGACGCGTACGCTGGAGAGCATCGGCTCCGTATACTGGACGTTTTCTACGTCGTTGACACCGATTAAGGAGATGTCGTCAGGGACGCGCACGCCCCGGTCGCGGCAGGCCTTTAAGGCACCGATCGAGACCATGTCGTTCGCACAGAAGACGGCAGTCACGTCAGGGGCTTTGTCCAAAAGCCGCAGCATACCCTGATAGCCGCCCTCCATGGAGAGAACGGTGTCGTCGATGATATAACGGCTGTCTGCGGGGAGTTTAAGCTCCGCGACCGTTTCCCGGTAGCCGCGCAGACGTCCCTCCGTGCTGCCGATGAAGCCGATGTTTCGATGATTCAAAGAATGCAGATAGCGCACGACAGTCCGGGCGATCTCATGGCTGTTGCAGACAATCTGGTCGCAGGGGGCATCCAGGATATTGAGGCCGATGTAAATGGTCTTTTTAAAATATATCTCCAGTCGTTTTAAAAGTGCAGGCTTGAACCGGCCGATGATCACCAGATAATCCGAGGGCGTGGCGGAAAGGATCGGTGTGAGGGCTCCGGGAACATCCAGGGCAGTGGCAGAAAAGGTGTATTGGAGGATATAGTTATGCTTGAAAGCTTCTTGTTCAACGCTTTCTAAAATCTTCGTGTAGAAGGGATCGTCTTTGGATTCCTGAGGGGCGACGGCAAAGACACAGTACAGGGATCTCGGCTCGGGCGCGTTTGGTATACCGTTTCCGCGGAGCTGGCGTGCGGCCTGATTTGGCATATAGCCCTGCTTTTTGGCTTCCTCCCAAATTTTTCGTTTTAGTTCTTTGCTGGCAGCAGATGTATTTTCCGTGTTTAAAACCCTGGATACGGTGGAAATGGAGATGCCTAATGCAGACGCAATATCTTTTAATGCCATAACACTCACCTCAAATTTTGTATGAGACAAGAATATCATAAATGAAAGAAAATGTATACGTTTTTTGCGTGGAGATGTGAAAGCCGCGGGGAGTGCAGCCTTTGCGGCGGTATCTCGTTCTTTCTTTTTTCTCCAGCTACTGTGCGGACCCGACTCCATTTTGCCAAATATCTTGCCCGAACTTCCGTCTGCCGCGTTGGATTTTCAAGGCATAGCCGTCGCTCCCGGCGCACATTCGGAGACGTTTTGGACAGTTTTGTAGGGGAAATTACGCAAAATTACGCAAAAAATAGCAAATAACGCAAACCGGATTTCCAGATAGACGAGGGAATATCTTCAAAAAATCCAATAAAATGTACAATTTACGCAATAATCATGCCACAAAACCCAAACGTTTGCGAAAATAATTGGCCATTTTTTACTCAAAATTGTTGACGCTCACAGGAGAGTATGCAATAATGTAGAAGAAAAATGACAACAAACAAAGCAAAATTGCATGTATTCTTATGCAATGTGACGGAGGAATATGAGTTGAAACACTTTGAATTTGAGTATGGAGAGGGGACTATGGGCGCCGAGCTGCCGGACAGTACGGATACATTTATTCCCGGTGTTACCGTTGCGGATCCGGATTTTATTCCGGAGTCTGAGCTGGAGGCTGCCTACCGGGAGAGCCTGGCGCATCCGATCGGCATGCCGCCTGTCAAGGAGCTGGTAAAAAAGGGAAGCCGGGTGGTCTTTATCATTCCCGACCGTGTCAAGGGCGGTGAGCAGCCCACGAGCCATAGGAAGCTGGCAGTCCGTTATCTGCTTGAGGAACTGTACGGAGCCGGAGTCGAAAAGAAGGATATTTTGTTTATCATTTCCAACGGCCTGCATCCGCGCAGCACCGATAAGGATGCGCTGGCGCTTTTCGGACCGGAGCTTTATAAGGAATTCTGGCACAGCGGCCAGATTATCAGCCATGATTCCGAGGATCAGGAACATATGGTGGATCTGGGACTCACAGACAGGGGCGATCCGGTTTATATGAACCGATATGTCTATGAAGCAGACCTTCCGATTTTAATCGGCCATGTACAGGGAAATCCTTACGGCGGCTACTCCGGCGGCTATAAGCACAGTGCAACCGGAATCAGCAACTGGAAAAGCATTGCCAGCCATCATGTTCCTGCGGTCATGCACCGGGATGACTTTACGCCGGTCAACAACACAAGCCTGATGCGGAATAAATTTGATGAGATCTCCATGAAAATGGAAGAAGCGATGGGCCATCCGTTTTTCTGCTGTGATGCGGTTCTGGATTCCAAGAGCCGGCAGATCGCAATTTTTTCCGGATATGCCAAGATAATGATGCCGAAATCCTGGGAGATCGCGGACAAGCGTACATATGTGCACTGGGCGGAGAAAAAATACGATGTCCTGGTGTTTGGGATGCCGCAGAAGTTTCATTACGGCGACGGTATGGGGACGAACCCGATCATGATGATGCAGGCCCTATCTGCGCAGGTACTCCGGTTTAAACGTGTGATGAGTGATCATTGCGTGATTATCTGCTCGAGCCTGTGCAACGGCTTTTTCAATGACTTCCGCTGGCCTTACTTAAGAGAATGTTATGAATGGTTCCAGCACGACGGGATGAATGAGCTACCGGATATGAACCGTCTTGGCGAATTTTTTGCCACAAATGAGGACTATATTCGGAAATACCGGTTTGCAAACGCGTTCCATCCGTTCCATGGTTTTTCGATGATGAGCTGCGGACATATTGCGGAGATGAATACGAGCGCGATTTATATCGTCGGAGCGAAAGAACCGGGCTATGCCCGCGGAATGGGCTTAAAGACGAGGGCTACTTTCGAGGAAGCACTTGCGGATGCGAAGAAAAAGTATGTGGGGAACGAGCCGAACATTCTGGCACTGCCGCTTACATTCAAACTTTCGGCCGGTCATCTCGGGATGAAGGACCCTTCAAAGGATG
>JAAWAR010000126.1 GCA_022792295.1 Lachnospiraceae bacterium | reverse complement strand
TTTAGCTTGGCTAATTTCAAACCGTTCTACTGTTGTTTGGGTTTTGTTCTGAATGTTCTTTTCCATGGCCTCTACCCTATCGGCCATTTCCTTTAAAGAATTTTCAGGGTTTTACATACTGTTCAGTTCTCAAGGTGCTTTTGCTTTTTTGAAAGCTTTGATAGATTATCACATCTTTAATGATTTGTCAACCATTTTTTTCAAAACTTTTTTTCCTTTTGCAAATTGTCTTGAAAGACTTTCATTTGCTTAAGGCGAATATTATAATATCAAAGGATTTTCCAAAAGTCAACAACTTTTTCATCTTTTTTCCAATTTTTTTTCATCTAAAAAACGCCAACAAAATAGAGTGGTATACCGCCGGTTAATACACAAGATATACCACTCTCTGTTCATTGCTTCGCACCGTCTAATGTGAACCAGAACTCCACACCGTTTTCCCAGTTCTCCACACCGCATTGTTGGTGGTGGGCATCCAAGATTGCTTTAACGATCGAGAGTCCGATTCCGCTTCCGCCGTAGATACGGGTCCTCGCCTTGTCCACCTTGTAAAATTTCGTCCACAGATTCGGCAGGGCTTCCTCGGGGATCGCCATTCCTGTATTGAAAACCGAAACGCGAACAGCGTCTGCCTGTTTCTCCGTCCGTATTATAATCTGTTTTTCTCCTGCCGCATGATGGATCGCATTACTCAGATAATTGGTAACGACTTGTTCGATCTTAAACTCATCGGCCCAAACGTAAACCGGCTGCGCAGAGTCAAAATTCACTGTAATTTTGTTTTGTGCAAGCAAAATTTCGGAGGTATGCAGCACTCCGCAGATCAGTTCTGTCAGATCAAAACGTTCCATGACAGTTTTATCACTCCCGCTCTCCAATGAAGACAGGGTAAGAAGCTGCCTTACCATCTGATTCATTTTTCCGGCCTCATCCACGATCACCTCGCAGTAGTAATCACGGCTTTCTTTGTCCTCACACATCCCCTCCTGCAGCCCTTCTGCATATCCCTGGATCAGCGCGATCGGCGTCTTCAGCTCATGCGATACATTCGCGATAAACTCCTTGCGCAGCTCATCAATGCGGGTTTTCTCCTCAATATCCCTCTGGAGCTGGTTGTTGGCGGACTTCAGCTCGGCGATCGTTTCCTTTAACCGCTCAGAAAGTGTATTCATACTGCTGCCGAGAATGGCAAGCTCCTCCGTATCATATCTGCCCTTCTCATACCGTGCTTCAAAATCAAGATTGGACATTTTCTCTGAAAGGCTTGCCGCCTTATAGATCGGGAGTGTCAGATGTCTGGTAATGACATACGTAAAAACAGCTCCTGCAAGGATGGTAAAAAATCCTACATATGTCAGGAAACGGTTTGAAAGCTCCACGCTCTCGCCGATGCTGGAAAGCGGTGTGCTCATGATAAAAGCCGTACTGTTATCGGAAAAAAAGCCCCAGCTTTCCAGATACATGCCGTTGCGTCTTGGATCAAAAGTTTTTTGAATCGTGTAATTTTCATATTCCTGCAAAATCTCAAAGCGTCCCCTATCCCATCCAAAAATATAACGATCCATGCGATCTTTTAAAAATTTCGTGTCACGTGAGGTTGAATAAATCGTAGGCTCTGACGTATCGTTGTCGATCATAACAATCGACACATTGGCCTTATCACTGTAATTGCGGACCAACTGCTGTAAATTTCCTTCGATCACATTCCCCTGCTCGTCCTGCCTCTGGCGCATGGCCTCCTCGACGGTAATTCCCTTTTCCTTATTTTTCTCAATTTGTTGGTCGATGGAAAAATATACGTCATTCAGGGATTTTACTTTCTGGCTTTCATAATAAGTAACGAGATACCAGCGATTCACACCCCAGACAGCCGCCAGCATTAAAGTCATCATGCCGATAAATACAAGAGTCAGCCTTGTACGGATCGATTTCATTTTCCATTCACCTCAAACTTATAGCCCATGCCCCAAATCGTCTTGATGCAGTCGCCCCTGTCCCCCAGCTTACTTCTCAGCTTTTTGACATGTGTGTCGATCGTCCTGGCATCGCCGAAATAATCATAATTCCATACATGATTTAAGATCTTTTCTCTGGACAGGGCAATCCCCTGGTTTTCCATAAAATATGTGAGAAGTTCAAATTCCTTGTTGCTCAAATCCACCATCTTCCCGCCAGCCGTTACAACATGGGCATCTCTGTCTATGTGAATCCCGTTGGCCTCGAGTGTTTCTCCTGTCACCACATTTCTCCTGCGTAAAATTGCCTCGATCCGCGCCACCAGGATTTTAGGGCTGAATGGCTTTGCAATATACTCATCCACTCCAAGTTCAAACCCTAAAAGCTCATCCCGCTCCTCGGAACGGGCCGTGAGCATAATGATCGGGGTTTTGGAATACTGCCGGATGATCCGGCATACCTCCCAGCCATCCATCTTCGGCATCATCACATCCAGGATCACGAGTCCGATTTCCTTGTCCTGAAAAAATAAATCGACAGCCTTCTCCCCGTCCTCCGCCTCAATGACGCGGTATCCCTTAACCGTCAAAAAATCCTTAACAAGCTTACGCATACGCGCCTCGTCATCTACGACCAAAACCTTTACCGTGTCCATGACGTTTCCTCCTTAAAAACAAATTCCCTCGTTATCAGTATTCTAACAAACCGGTTGCAAAAATTCCACATTTTCACACATTTTTCATAAAAAAGGGATGGGCGCGGGATATATGAAACATACCTTTATTTTTTATGTGTCTATTTTTTAGGGTGCAGAGCATTTATACCTTTACCCACTAAAACGTCTTTCCATTGCATAACCACCTGATTTCTGCATGTATAAAAAAACGGGAGGCGGCGACTATGTGGTAGCTGCTGCGTCCCGGTTCCTTACCATAAGGT
Source organism: Lachnospiraceae bacterium (assembly GCA_022792295.1). Classification (GTDB taxonomy): domain Bacteria; phylum Bacillota; class Clostridia; order Lachnospirales; family Lachnospiraceae; genus CANQGL01. The sequence goes on along the minus strand of JAAWAR010000126.1, from coordinate 5,080 downwards.
TAAAGACTTATGTGGTTTTCTTCACACAAATGTCCATTATCATTCCATTCTCCATACAGTATCCCAGCTCTGCTGCGCCTTGATCCTGTTTTCGATGTCGATCAGCAAATTTATACTCTCGATTTTCTCCATGATATTATATACTACCTAATCCTCTTTACAGGATTCTTTGCCTGTGGCAGGTTGTGTAAACGATACGTTTCCGCTCCGCCGCAGGCACCTCACTCCATTTGGTCAGTCCCCCCTGATCCTTCGGCCTATTATTATCGTACCGGGGGGCAAAGTTTCCCAGCAGCAAAAAATAAGCCCTCAAAGGCCGGATGTATAATACAACCGGCCCTCAAGGGCTCGTTCATGCCTGTACAATGCTGTCTTTATTCGCTTTCCTCAGCCTTCTTTGGGGAAACGATCGCAATTCCAAGCTCATCAAGCTGCTTTTCTTCAACCTGAGACGGTGCTTCCATCAGCATACAGGAGGCATCCTTTATCTTCGGGAATGCGATTACATCGCGGATGCTGTCGGCTCCCACCATTAACATCACGATACGGTCCAATCCGTAAGCCAGCCCTGCATGAGGCGGGACGCCGTATTGGAACGCTTCCAGAAGGAAGCCGAACTGCTCCTTCGCACGCTCCTTCGTAAATCCCAGTACCTCCAGCATCTTCTCCTGCACATCTGCCTGATGGATGCGGACCGAGCCGCCGCCAAGCTCCGTGCCGTTTAAGACAATATCATAAGCCTTCGCACGGACCGCGCCCGGGTCTGTATCAATGACGGCAAGATCTTCCTCCATCGGCATCGTAAACGGATGGTGCATCGCCACATAGCGCCCCTCCTCCTCTGAATACTCAAGAAGCGGGAATTCCGTCACCCACAGAAATTTAAAATCATCTTTCTTTAAAAGGTCAAGCTGTCTTGCCAGCTCCAAGCGCAGATTGCCTAGCACGTCAAAGACCACCTTGTCCTTATCCGCTGCGAAGAACAGCAGATCACCCGGCTTTCCCGCCATAGCGTCTACGAGAGACGCAAGCTCATCCTGGCTCATAAACTTGCCGAACGAGCACTTGTAGCTGCCGTCTGAAAGGATCGCCAAATAAGCCAGGCCCTTCGCGCCAAAGCCCTTGGCATACTCAACCAACGCGTCGATTTTCTTTCTTGGCATTCCGGCCTGTCCGGCCGCATTGATGCCACGGACCGAGCCGCCCTGTTCAAGGGCACCCGCAAAGACCGCAAAGGAACAGCCCTTTACGACATCGGATACATTTTTTAATTCCATGCCGAAACGCATATCCGGCTTATCCGACCCAAAGCGGTCCATAGCCTCGCGCCATGTCAGCCGCTGAATCGGAAGCGGAACGTCAAAATTACAGATTTCCTTGAAAATTTTCTTCAGCAGACGCTCGTTTACAGCCAGTACATCGTCCACATCCACAAAGGACAGCTCCATGTCAATCTGCGTAAACTCCGGCTGGCGATCTGCACGCAGATCCTCATCGCGGTAGCAGCGGGCAAGCTGGAAATAGCGGTCAAAGCCCGAACACATCAAAAGCTGCTTTAAAAGCTGCGGCGACTGCGGCAGCGCGTAAAAGCTCCCCGGATGGACACGGCTCGGTACCAGATAATCCCTCGCACCCTCGGGTGTGCTCTTTATTAACGTCGGCGTCTCAATCTCCAGAAAGCCCTCGTCCGCAAGAAACTGGCGGACCATCGTGGCCACACGGCTCCTCGTCATGATATTCCGCTGCAGATCCGGCCGGCGCAGGTCAAGATACCGGTATTGTAAACGCAGCTCCTCCCTGGTCCTGGAATTTTCCTCAATCGGGAACGGCGGCACCTCGGATTCCGAAAGAATCCGCAAGGCTTTTGCGCGCACTTCGATTGTCCCTGTTGCCAGATTTGGATTTGCGGCGCCGGAACGTTTTTCCACGATACCGGTGACGGCAACCGTAAATTCGCTTCTGAGCTTCTCCGCCTTTAAAAAGTTCTCCGTCCCACAGTCATGTTCCTCAAAAATGAGCTGAATCAGCCCGGAACGGTCTCGGAGATCCGTAAAAATAATGCCTCCCTTATTTCTGCTTTTCTGGACCCAGCCCATCAGGGTCAGCTCCTGTCCCACGTTCGCCTCTGTCACCTCTGCACAGCGGCATGAACGCTTTAAGCCCTTCATTGATTCTGCCATAACTGTCTCCTCCTCAAAACGGTGTTTCCTACCGTTTTAGTTCCTCTCTATAAAATTCTTTCCATTCGGAGTAGCCCTCCTTGGCAAGCTGTTCCTTCTGGAATTTTTTGTTTTTGTTCATCTGCGCAACGAGAATCGTTTTCCCTTCTGCACGCGCGGCCATAGCCTCCTTCATAATGGCCGAAAGCCGCCTTTCATCCATATTTTTTTCAAACAGCCATGCCTCCTTTGCGCTCTTTGACGGAACGGCAAAGCCGCTGTCCATAAGGATCGTCACGATCCGCTCAAATCCGATCGAAAATCCGCAGGCCGGCGTATCCATGCCGGTAAATTTCCCGATCATGCGATCATAACGGCCGCCTCCGGCCACCGAAACGCCCAGGCCCTCCATGGAAACCTCAAAAATCGTCCCTGTGTAATACCCCATGCCCCGCACGAGCGTCGGGTCAAAGACAAGGCCAAAACTTTTGCCGCCTATCTCTGTCACCGCCTCCATGATCTGTGCCAGATTGTCAGCCGCCCCGGCTTCCAGAAAGCCCGAGAGCCTTTCTCCCATTTTGCGGACGCCTTCCGAGTCGCCGCTTACACCGCTCATGAGGCCAAGATATTGATCGGCCGATTCTGCGCTAAAGCCGTTTTCACAGAGTTCAGCCCGGACGCCCTTTGCGCCGATCTTGTCTATCTTGTCTACAATGATAAAGACCTTTTCGATGTCCTCCTCCGAAAAGCCGCTGTAAAGTGCCATGGCTTTTAGAAATCTTCTGTCATTGATGCGTACCTCAAAACGATTCTCCGGACAGATCCCTGAGAGAGCCGCCGTCGTCGCAGTGATCAATTCGATCTCCGCCTGACTCGTCGCATCCCCCAGAATGTCAATGTCACATTGCATGAACTGGCGAAAACGACCCTTCTGCGGACGGTCCGCGCGCCATACGTTTCCGATCTGCAGCGCCTTAAACGGCGACGGCAGAACCGCCGCATTGTTTGCATAATATCTCGAAAGCGGAAGTGTCAAATCATACCGCAGGCCGCTGTCCGCCAAATCATTTTCATTCTCTGCCGACTCAAGGTTCAGCTTTTCGCCCCGCTTCAAAACCTTAAAAATCAGCTTTTCATTGTCACCGCCCTGTTTACTCAAAAGATTCTCGATATGCTCCACACAAGGCGTCTCAAGCTCTGAAAACCCAAAGCTTTTATAGGTTTCCCTGATCTGGCCGAGCACATATCCGCGAATCTGCATTTCTGCAGGCAGAATATCTTTCATACCGGTGACCGGTTTTTTCTTTAATGCCATATTTCGTGTCCCCATTTCCTGAATTATTATAACCGATTATACTCGCACACACTGCAAATGGCAATGTTTTTTTCACAGTCTGTCCTCTCCTGCCGGTCTTTCATGCAGTCTGCGCAGAAAATGGCAGCCCCCGTTTTTTGCCTCAAATCGGCTGCTTTTCCTTCAATCACTGGCAGCAATATCCTCCAGCTCAAATCTCAAAACTCTTTTTAGAGCATCTAACGGCATTTCAACCTGATACCCAATCTTCCCTCCGCTGAAAATAATCGTGTTCACATTCATCGCAGAGCGATCTATGACTGTTTTAAACTGTTTTTTCATTCCGATCGGAGAGCAGCCGCCATGAATATATCCGGTCAGGCCCAGCAAATCCTTTGCTTTGAGCATGCCGATATTCTTTTCTCCGACAGATTTCGCTGCCTTCTTTAAATCCAGTTCTCTATGAACCGGAATCATAAATACATAATGATTATTCGAGTTCCCGATTGTCACCAATGTTTTAAACACCCGGTTCGGGTCCTCTCCCAGGACAGCTGCAACATCTGTCCCGCTGATAACGCCTGTATCCACATAGCAGTGGCTTGTATAAGGAATTTTCTTTTGTTCCAGTATCCGCATTACGTTTGTTTTTTCCACATTCTTTCTCCTCACAACGATGCATTGCATTTGCAAAACTATCTGTCCCATCTGCTTATATCCTCAGCAGACAAAGGGGCACGCGCCTCAAGTACCGCCTGATATTCTAACCGCTTTATTCATTCGTACCATGACATATCCGAAATGAATTTTGCCCGGCTATGGCTTTTTACCGTACTTTTTATCTGCAAAGTTTTTGAAGTTCGCATTTAATTTTCACCAATATTTTCGTGGGAAAGCTGTTTTTTATCATCGGCTGTCTGCCTCACAAGAAGTTTCTTTCTGTATTTACATGCAAAGGTATGTAAAGTTACAGCAAATATTTACACTTATAGGGTATGGTATGCCTGTTTTTAGATTTCCATTTTCCCATGAAGGAAGTATATCACAATTTTCTGTTTTTGGATACCTGAACCCGCCATCTAAAGCCAGCCGAATTGCGGGATTCATCTCTTAATCCATAACGACGTGTTCTCAATGATTTTTGAGGATTTTCAAATCAATCTGCATAATGATAAAATAACATTGTCGAAAGTACACAAAAAAGGACATTTCCTTTATCATCTGAAATGTCCTTTGCCTGGCGCTGCCGACACCCTACAATATTTGCTGCAATTACAGGGATTTTTAGTCTCGGGCTGTACTCTCTCCTGCTGCTTTTTCAAAAACCCGGTCAGACTATCCCAAAAGCCGCCGCTTCCGCTCAATCATCTCGTCAACCCGGCCGATATACTGGGCCACATCCTTCACGTTTTCCGCCCGTTCAATCCGATCGCCGGGGAACAAAACCTTTGTGGTCGTCCCGGCGCCGCAGGCGGCGATGGTCTGCTTCTCCTCCAAAATCAAACACATTCCCCGTACTATCGTTTATCATACGATATTATCAAGCATTTCCTCTTTTCCGTTTCATGGAAAACACCGTATTATCGAGTATTATTCTTATATGATTGATGTACTTTTGATGTACTGT
>JAAWAR010000125.1 GCA_022792295.1 Lachnospiraceae bacterium | reverse complement strand
GGAGCAGTTCGGAATCGAAAACGACGTTAAAGTTTCCATGCTGGCGAGATGTCCGGAGGTTTTGGTGATGGAGCAGGCCGCAGAGGACGAAGAACATATGTGGGAGCTTTTGGAGGGCGCCGTCAAAAAAGCGGCCGAAAGCTTTGTGGAGTCGAGGGTCCGTGAGGGCCAAAACCTGAAAGAAGACATCCTGGAAAAGCTTACTGCCATGCGCACAGCCGTTGCTTTTATCGAAAAGCGCTCGCCGGAGGTTATCAGCGAGTACCGCAGACGGCTTGAGGAGAAAGTAAAGGAGCTTTTGCAGAGCACAGCGATCGACGAAGCCCGCATACTGACCGAAGTGACGATTTTTGCCGACAAGATTTGTGTAGATGAGGAGACTGTGCGGCTTCGCAGTCATATTGAAGGAATGCAAAAGGAGCTTTTGGCGGGCGGCAGTGTCGGAAGGAAGCTTGATTTTATCGCGCAGGAGATGAACCGGGAGTCCAATACGATTCTCTCCAAATCCAATGACTTGGAGATCGCGGATCATGCGATCCTCTTAAAAACCGAGGTGGAAAAAGTCAGAGAGCAGATTCAAAATATCGAATAACGGGAGAAATATATGGCAGAAAAGGGAATACTGACCGTTGTGTCGGGCTTTTCCGGAGCAGGGAAGGGGACTGTCATGAAGGCGCTGACCGAAAGGTTTGAGGGCTATGCGCTTTCCGTCTCTGCGACCACGAGGGCTCCTAGGCCTGGCGAGCAGGACGGGCGGGAATATTTTTTCCGCACAAAAGAGCAGTTTCAGAAAATGATCGCAGAGGATGCGCTGATTGAATATGCGTGCTATGTAAGTCATTATTATGGAACGCCGCGGGAATACGTAGAATGCCGGCTTGCCGAAGGGAAGGATGTGCTTTTGGAGATCGAGATCCAGGGGGCGCTTAAGGTAAAAAAACGCTACCCGGATGCTCTGCTTGTCTTTATCATGCCGCCGACGGCCGCAGAGCTCAGGGCGCGGCTGATTGGGCGCGGGACGGAGACGGAGGAGGTCGTTAAAAGGCGTTTAAAACGCGCGGCCGAGGAGGCAGAGGGTATGGAAGCCTATGACTATATCCTGGTGAACGATACGGTGGAGGCATGTGCGCAAAGGCTGCACCGCCTGATTCAGTCGCAGCATATGAGGGCCTCGGTGAATAAAGACTGCATCGAACGTATGAAACGGGAGCTTGAGGAGATTAATGCCGGAACCCTCAGCTAAACTGTGGCAAATTAATTCTGAATATAGAGAGCCGGAAAGGAGTTTTCATTCATGTTACATCCATCTTACAGTGATCTGATCGACGTCGTCAACAGCGGTGTGGAGCCGGGCGAGGCGCCGATTGTACAGAGCCGTTATTCCATTGTGATTGCAACAGCGAAGCGGGCGAGAGAGCTGATCGCAGGAGACGAGCCGTTTGTGGCGGGTGCGGCCGGCAAAAAGCCGCTTTCCACAGCAGTCCAGGAGCTTTATGAACAGAAGGTGAAGATCGTCATCAACAATACCGCAGAGGACACAGACGAGACAGAGAAGGAAAATCCTGTTTCCGAGGAGGAGACACAGGAGCACGGACTGACAGAGGAGGAAGCCTGACCGTTTCTCCTCTCTTTTTGGCATGGATACGCAAAAGAACAGAGGCGAACGGAAAGGAATGGATGCATGAATGTACTTTTTATTTCACTGGGCTGTGACAAAAACCTGGTGGATACGGAGAAAATGTTGAGCCTTCTGGGGCACGAGGGCTATGCCTTTGTGGATGATGAGCAGGAGGCGGATGTGATTGTGGTCAACACCTGCTGCTTTATCGGCGACGCGAAGGAGGAAAGCATCAATACGATTCTTGAGATGGCTGCTTTAAAAAAGCAGGGACGTTTAAGGGCGCTGCTTGTGACCGGATGCCTGGCACAGCGGTATCGGGAGGAGATTACGAAGGAGATCCCGGAGGTGGACGCTATCCTGGGGACCGCTTCATACGAGAAGATTGCCGAGGCGGTGAAAAGGGCACTCGCGGGACCGGGATATACGGATTTTTCCGACATCAACGCGCCGGCTGACGCACAGACCGGCCGCCTTGTGACAACTGGCGGCCATTACGCGTTTTTAAAGATCGCTGAGGGCTGCGATAAACGCTGCACCTACTGTATTATCCCGTATCTGCGCGGCCGCTATCGCAGCGTGCCCATGGAACAGCTCGTTAAGGAGGCAGAGGAGCTGGTCCAAAACGGTGTAAAGGAGCTTATCCTGGTAGCCCAGGAGACAACGCTGTATGGAATGGATCTGTACGGGGAAAAGAAGCTTCCGGATCTCCTTAGACGGCTGGCGGCAATTCCAGGGCTTCGATGGCTGAGACTTCAATACTGCTACCCGGAGGAGATTACAAACGAGCTGATTCAAGTGATTCGTACAGAGAAAAAGATATGCCATTATCTGGATATTCCGATTCAGCATGCAAGCGATGAGGTATTAAAGCGTATGGGCCGGCGTACTTCAAACGCGGCACTCAGAGAATTAATTGGAAGGCTCAGGCGCGAGATTCCGGATCTGGTTCTTAGAACTACCCTGATTTCGGGGTTTCCGGGAGAGACGGAGGAAGACCATGAAACGCTTCTTGCATTCATTGACGATATGGAATTCGAGCGTTTGGGTGTCTTTGCCTATTCGCCGGAGGAGGATACGCCGGCCTTTTCATTTCCTGACCAGGTGGATGAGGAGCTTAAGGAAAAACGGCGGGATGAGCTTATGGAGCTCCAGCAGGAGATTGCATTCGAGAAAGCAGAGGCCATGAAGGGACGAATCCTGGAGGTTATGATCGAAGGGAAGGTAGCCGATGAGGACGCTTACGTCGGCCGTACTTACATGGACAGTCCGAATGTGGATGGCCTGATTTTCGTGAATACGGAATGCTCTTTGATGTCGGGCGAATTTGTATGGGTTCGTGTGACCGGCGCGCTGGAGTATGATTTGATTGGAGAGATGGAAGATGAATTTACCAAATAAGCTGACGATTGCCCGGGTAATCATGATCCCGTTTTTTGTTGTGGCGCTTTTGTGGGATGGCGGCGGAAACCAGATGCTCCGGTATCTGGCGGCAGCAATCTTTATCCTTGCGAGTCTGACGGATCTTTTGGATGGGAAGATTGCCCGCAAATATAATCTGGTGACAAATTTTGGGAAATTTATGGATCCGCTTGCGGACAAGCTGCTGGTGTGCGCGGCCTTGATCTGCATGGTCGAGCTTGGGCAGTTATCTGCCTGGATTGTGATTGTCATCATCAGCCGTGAGTTTATTATCAGCGGCTTCCGGCTGGTGGCGTCTGATAACGGCGTTGTGATTGCGGCGAGCTATTGGGGAAAATTTAAAACTACGTTCCAGATGATTGCGGTGATTCTCCTGATCCTGAATGTAAAGGAGGTCGCCGTCATCACACAGGCAAGCGTATGGATTGCGCTGGCGCTCACAGTTATCTCGCTGGTGGATTATATTGCAAAAAACGCCGGGATTCTTAGAGAAGGGAAAATGTGATGATTCGAACAGAGAATGGCTATGCACAAATGTATAAAGTATATGGAAGAAGTGAGACAGAGGTCAAGGAACGGCTTGGTGATATTTTAAAGAGGGGCGGTGCGGCCGTGGTCTACACGAGGCGGCGCGGCAAGGAGGTCCAGATTCTTGTAGAGACGAAGGAAGACGCGGAGGAAACTGCGAAGACGATCTTGAAGCCGATCGGCCGGGAGATCAAAAAAGCACTCGGTGATCTGTCCTATTCGACCAAGGAGAATGAGACCATGGAGGAGGCCGTGGTGCGGCTTCTCGTGAAGTACGGCCTTACAGTGACGACGGCCGAGTCCTGTACCGGCGGTATGATTGCCGCAAAGCTTGTCAATGTACCGGGTGTGTCGGATGTGTTTAACCAGGGCTTCATCACGTATTCCAATAAGGCAAAAAGACGGCTTCTGGACGTGAGCAAGGCAACGCTTAAAAAGTACGGAGCGGTCAGTGAGCAGACGGCCAGGGAGATGGCGCTGGGCGGGATTATGGCTTCTGACGCGGAAGCATGTGTGGCGGTCACGGGAATTGCGGGACCGGATGGCGGGAGTGAAGACAAGCCGGTGGGACTTGTGTATATTTCCTGCTGTATGAAGGATGAAGTAATTGTGGAGGAGTGTCATTTTCACGGAACCCGCGCAGAAATCCGGGAACAGGCCGCGGTGTCGGCCCTGGACCTTCTGCGGCGTATGATTGTAAAATATTACAAATAAATTGGAGAGTCTATGCGGTGGTATGAGCGGCTGTATGTAGGAGAAAAGGCGAGAAAAAAGCGCTATGCCATAATCCAGGCGGTACGCAGGGCGAAGCGGACGGGGTACTATGTGCTGACACCTGCGGCAAATGGCCAGGATCTCTTTGACCTGATTCCGGCAGCCGCGTTTTCTCAGGAGTTTTATAGACAAAAGGATATTCTGGTCGTGGGGATTGCAGCCGACTTTGCGGATGCGGCCGCACTCTCGGGCCGGATTGTGGGGGAAATATATCAAAAGACCGGGGGCTTTGACGTGCAGGAGTTCCTGAAAAGGGAGAGGGAGTAAGGAATGCTCCATGTGCTGTTCGTGTTGTTGAAAATTCTGGGAATTTTTCTTCTTGTTCTGCTGGGGGTCCTGCTGCTTGTGCTCGTGAGTGTCCTGCTTGTGCCGGTGCGTTACAGGCTGGACGGAGCATATCAAAAGACCCTGGCGGCCAGTGCGGTTGTTTCGTGGTTTCTGGGGCTTGTGTCTGTGCGGGCCGTCTACGACGGAGTGCTCTGTATCAAGGCCAGGCTTCTCTGGTTTATTCTGTTTGAGGAGAGGCTTTTCGGGCCGGAGGAGGCCGGACAAGAGGAGCATCAGCCGGAAGATACGTTGGGCGCTGAGGACCGTGTCGGAGAGAATGCGGCTGGGGCTGAAAAGGTTCAGGAGCCGGAGAGTATGCCTATGCCTGCAGAGCCATCAGGCTTTGTCGGGGCCTTGGAGCTCCAGGAGAAGCCCGAAGAACCGGAGGAATCAAAAAAGGATACAGAAGGAATCCTGGAACCGGACAAAAAGGGATTGGATAAGGAAGATGCGGGCGCGGCGCGGCCAGGCTTTTTTGGACGGCTTTACGAAAAAATTTTATCACTCTTTAAAAGAATCTGTGGCTGGATTTCCTGGGCACGTGCCAAGGCAGAGCAGGGGCAGAGGGCACTTGAGAGAGTGTGGGCATTTTGGGATGATACAGAAAATAAAAAGACGGCTGCCCTGCTTGTTTCACAGACAAAAAAATTGCTTTTCCATGTTTTGCCGAGGCGGTTGAAAGGCCGGCTGCGGTTTGGGTTTGGTGATCCGTACCGTACCGGGCAGGTTCTGACGGCGGTCAGCCCGTTTTATGCACTGTATGCGAAAAGCTTCACACTGGAACCGGTGTTTGATAAAAAAATTTTGGATGGTGAGATTCATGTAAGAGGACGCATCCGTGCGGGAACACTTGCATGGATCGGATTAAGAATCTTGATGAACCGGAATTTCCGCAGACTTTTGAGGAAATGGAAAGAATTTTAGCAACGGAGGAAATGAAGATGGCAGAAAACCAATTCCCGTCAACCATAGAGGCATTGTTTAAGGGCATGGATACGTTTATTACGACAAAGACCGTGGTGGGAGAGCCGGTTAAGCTAGACGATACCATCATTCTTCCGCTTGTGGATGTGACCTGCGGGATGGCCGCGGGCTCCTTTGCACAGTCGTCGAAGGCGAACGGAGGAGGAGGCATGAGCGCAAAAATGTCACCGAGCGCGGTTCTCATCATTCAAAACGGTATGACAAAGCTTGTCAATATTAAGCACCAGGATGCCGTCACAAAGGTCCTTGATATGGTGCCGGATTTCGTCAACCGCTTTGTGGGCGGCAATGACGTATCGGCGGAGGCCGTTAAGAAGGCAGAGGATGTGCTTGAGGGTCTGGACTCGGAGACGGAAACAAAATAATCATGGAATTTCTGTGGCTGCATAGGATGTAACATAGTAATTTTCCTGTGAAGGAGGATGGTATGAAGCGATTATGCGGCCTTATGATGTTTTGTATCGGCGTCGGCATGACCTGGGTACTGATTCTCCCGAAATCGTTTCCGATTGTGGTGATTGCGGTTATGTTCCTGATTGTGGGATATAACCTGTTTTGCTGTAAATAAACGTCTTTCGGTCCGAGGGGGCCTTTTGTCTCGTCGAAAGGAGCTTCTTGCAAAATAAAAAAGACATCTTTTATCTAAGCGATAGAAGATGTCTTTGCTGTCTGCCGATTTAAAGCAGATCCATGTATCATGGGGAGAATCAGGCTCTCTCCACAAGCCCGGAACGTAAGCAAGACGTACATACATACATCTTACGGGCGCCGCCGTTCACTTTCACTTTTACAGATTTGACATTGGGCTTCCATATTTTGTTGGATCTTCTATGGGAATGACTTACCGCATTACCAAAGTGAGCAGATTTTTCACAAATAGCACATTTAGCCATGATAGCACCTCCTTAACCCTACATCTTTGAATTCTTGACAAGAATCCATAACACATATATGATAGCAGAAAGTGTTGAATTTTGCAAGTATAAAATTTATATTTATGAAAAGGATTTTTCGAAAACGGACCGCATTTTGCAAAGGAATGTGATATAATAAAAAATATTTGGCTGTGTGCGTATGCTGACGCATGGAAAGCCTGAAGGGGCTTTGTCTGACACGAAAAGAGAAGGAAATGAAAACACAGATGAAGAATCAAAACAGGGTTTCATACCATGCAAAGGACAAAGACGCAGAGACCGTCATGAAACGGACGATTCAGGACAGTGTGCTTACAAATCTCTTTACCCTTGCGGCTGTACCGGACTCTGCGCTCGGAAGATGTCAAAACGATATAGAGCGATCTTGTGACTGTGACGATACAAAAGAACCGGGGAGGCTGCTGGGGAAATCATTCGGATCTGTAAGGATCCGGATGCACGGAGAGAATATCTGGAAAACAGGGGGAAGAAGGCTGCATGATCATTCATACAGGCGGCAGGACGGATACGGTTCAATATTATACGAAGTGGCTGTTAAAACGGTTTGAGGAGGGCTATGTCCTTTCGCGCAACCCACTTTTTCCGGATAAGGTGACACGCTATGAGCTGTCGCCGGATAAGGTGGACTGCGTGGTGTTCTGCTCGAAAAACTATGAGCCGATTTTACCGTACCTTTCGCAGATCACAGACCGCTTCCCTACCTTTTTTCATTATACGATTACTGCCTATGGGGCAGATGTGGAACCGGGCGTTCCTGCTGTTTGGGAGAGCATAGAAACGCTTAAAACCCTTTCCGGGCTTGTGGGCAGGCAGCGTGTATCCTGGAGATATGATCCGGTGCTGCTCACAAAAAAGTATACGGTCGAGCTGCATCTGGAGACTTTCGCAAGGATGGCAAAGGAGCTTGCTCCTCATGTCAGCCGGTGCATTTTCAGCTTTGTGGAGCTATATAAGAAGGTGCAGACTAATATGCCGGAGCTGATTGGACTGACCGAGGAAGACAAAGAAAGCCTGGCAGAGGGATTTGGCAAAACTGCAAGTGAGCTGGGACTGCATCTGCAGACCTGCGGAACAGACCGGGACTACAGCCGGTATGGGATTCACAGCTCGGCGTGTACGACACTCGACATGTTAAGCGAGGCAAATGGGGTACGGTTTCGCGGCCAGAAGCATAACGGGATGCGGAGAGGCTGCCACTGCATCGAGAGCCGCGACATCGGCGCGTATGATACCTGTATAAACGGCTGCAGATACTGTTATGCGAATCAGTCACCGCAGAGAGCGCTGGAAAATTATAAAAAGCATGTCCCGGATTCGCCGCTGCTGTTCGGCAGTCTTAAGGAGACAGACTGCATACAGCAGGGTGTGCAAAGAAGCTTCCTGGATAAAAATTCGTTTTATGGGCAGATAGGCCTGAAAATTGATTCATAAAACATGGAATGGTGCAACGCATAACCACAAAATGAAAGACGGCGGCCGCTGCTGGCAAAAAAACCACGGGCACCGCCGCTTTTGGTGTATGGATTCTTTTATTTAATAATGGATCAGAGACAAAAAGCTCGCCGTGCCGGTTCCCAGGTTTTTGTAGGTGTGTGCCTGTCCGCCGTCAAAAAAAATACTGTCTCCCGGATTCAGGATATGAGTGCGGCCCTCAACCGTCACCTCCACCTGTCCGAGGCTGACAAGCAGATATTCTTTCGAGCCGGCCAGGTGCCCTTGAGTTTCAAAGGTTGCCTCGGGACAGAGTTCGACGACAAACAAATCAAAGGCCCGGCTTTGTGACGAGCTATAGTAGCAGTAGGAGGTATATTCCCCGTTCTTTTCCGTCTGGACAGCCACATCCTGCCTGCGTATGACGTTTTCAGCCTTTGTTTTTAAGTCCAGCAGCTCAGTATAATGTACCTTTAGGCCGCCGGCGATTTTCCAAAGTGTATGGACAGTGGGATTGGATTCCCCCTTTTCGATTTGAGAGATCATAACCTTACTCACGCCACAGGCTTCCGAGAGCTGTCCAAGACTCATTTTTCGTTCATTTCGAAGCCGTTTTAGATTTTGCCTTATGATAAGATTTATATCATCCGCAGCGATGTCGCTCATACAATAAACTCCTTATCTGCCATTCATATGGGAACTGCTTCCCGTCAAAGTGACCTCCATGAGGAACCGCTCCTATACCGGAACATAAAAAACAATATATAAATATACAAAAAAAGTCATTGACAAGATTTCTGCTTGTTATATATAATTAACAATAGTAAAATATACATAACAAGCAGGAGGTCTGCCTATGTCTTCTATTTTAGCAGCCGTCAGCAGAGGCGACATTGTTGAATCGGTCCATTACGGACATATCGTTGTCGCGGACAGTACGGGAGAGGTGCTCGCATATACGGGAAATCCGGATACCGTGACCTACATGCGTTCGTCGGCAAAACCGATCCAAGCACTTAATGTAATCATATCAGGTGCAGCCGAAAAATTCAAGCTTAACCAGAAGGAATTAGCGATTCTCTGCTCCTCCCATTACGGTGAGGACATGCACCGTGATGTGATTCACGGGCTCCTGAAGAAATTTTCACTTCCGAAGGAGGCACTTCTGTGCGGGACACCGCTTTCAATCAAGCCGGATTATCAGAAACAGCAGCTTTTGGAACGACATGTTTTAGAGCCAGGCAATTCAGACTGTTCGGGAAAGCACTGTGGTTTTTTGGCAGTGTGCCTCACGAGCGGGCATCCGCTGGAGAATTATAATGCGCCGGATCATCCGATGCAAAAGGAAATTCTCTCGATCCTGTCCGACTTTACGGAAACCTCCCCGGATGCGGTCCCGATCGGCGTAGACGGATGCGGAGTTCCGGTTCATGCCTTTAAGGTGAAAAGCATGGCGCAGGCTTATGCAAGATTTGCCAATCCGGACAGCCTGACGGGGAAATATGTGAAATACCGGGAAGGCTGCCGGCTTTTATTCGACGCGGTCAACAAAGAACCGGAGATGCTCGCGGGGACGGGCGGATTCTGCACAGAATTTCTGCGCCACACGAACGGCCGTTTTATCGGAAAACTGGGTGCAGAAGCCGTCTACTGCATCGGTGTAAAGGACAGAAATATAGGGATTGCCGTAAAAATCTCCGACGGGAACTACCGGGCATTGTATCCGGTCGTGATGAGCGTTTTGGACCAGATGGAGCTTTTAAGCCGAAAGGAGAAGGAGGCGCTTAAGGAATTTGCAAATCCGCCTGTGATTAATGATCTTGGGAATCCGGTGGGTGAGATTATGCCTGTGTTCAAGCTGAAAAAGCAGGCGGACAAAGGAGGCTGAACGTAAACAATTTAGAAAGGGCGAAGGCGCAGGGCCCTCTGTTTCCATACATGCCGTTGGGGCATTTTTTCACGATTGTCAAATTTGATGGTTTGACTTTTGAACGACATCTGAATTTCTTGCGGAGACAGAAAACGGTATAGGCAAGTAGAAGGAAGTGTGTTATAATAATTTGTACCCTCAGTGGACAAGGGAATACATGTCTTAAGTGCCGCTTTGTCCACTGAGGGTATAAACGACAAATAAACTTGCTGTTTCCTATAACCCTCCAAGGAGATGCGCACGATTTTTGTAAGGTGGATTTTGCGTTTACGCGTAGCAAATATCGGCGAACGAATTTGAAAAGAAAGCTTTCGCCGAAAACTTAAAAAATTTTGCCGCTTCATTAGCTTCGCAAATCACTTTAAACGATGAGTGGACGGTTCGAGGTTTCATTGATATTTTTAGAAATGTATATACAATCTCATCCGACACCAAAATTGTATCTAAAATTCTTGAGCTGCATCTGTTTCCGGCTTTTTTATCATTTGCACGAAGAATTGGATATGAAATAGAATTGGCTACCTATCAAAACTGGTATCCTGATCTAACTTTTATCAAACAGGGAAATTCGGATCTAAAGTTTGCAGTAGACTTGAAGACAACCTATCGGGATGAAGAGTATCCTGAATTTTGCAATGGCTTTACACTCGGGTCACATGGGGAATATTTTATCAATAGAACAAGCACAAAAAATATTCAATACCCATATAAGGATTATACCGGCCATTTTTGCCTGGGTATTATATATAAAAGCTCTTTTGCTGAAAAGCTGGATGAAACCAAAATTTATACGGTTGAGGAAGTTGGGAATATTCCCGCAGTCATTCATAACTTTATTTTTTTTGCAGAAGAAAAGTGGCATATAGCAAGTGATAAGGGCGGCAGCGGAAATACTGCAAACATAGGAAGTATTCAGAAAATTGATGATATACTTTCGGGAAACGGTGTTTTTGCAAAAGCTGGAGAGGAACTATTTGATGATTATTGGGCAAATTTCGGGAAAATGGAAATTCTCACAGCAAAAGGGGAATACAAAAAATTATCTTCTTTTCTGGAATACTTAAATTATCGGGGATTACCAACGAATCTGAATAATCCAAAGGCCCTTAAAGGTGAAAGGAAACGCGAATGGTAACGAATAAAATATATATCCCTCCGATCAAAATACAAGGGATAAAAACAAAGCTTGTTCCCTTGATTAAAGAAAATGTTTTCCTGTATCCTAAAAGCATATGGATCGAACCTTTTATGGGTTCCGGGGTTGTGGGGTTTAATATTGCACCAGTTAATGCGATTTTTGCAGACACGAATCCACATATTATTGAATTTTATAATCAAATTAAAGAAGGCAGGATCACATCGTATCTTGTAAGGCATTTTCTGGAAGAAGAAGGAGAAATTTTATCAAGAAAAGAGGATATGCATTATTATGAAGTGCGTGATCGTTTCAACCAAAAACATGACCCCTTAGATTTCCTTTTCTTAAACCGGGCCTGCTTTAACGGTATGATACGGTTTAATAAGAGCTTTGAATTTAATGTTCCCTATGGACACAAGCCGCAGCGTTTTTCAAAAGCGTATATTACAAAAATTGTAAATCAGGTAGCACATGTTGAGGAGCTGCTGAAATGCAGAAATTGGTCTTTTCTTTGTCAGTCTTTTGAGAAAACGATAGGTTTGGCGGATGATAACGCATTTATTTATTGTGATCCCCCATATATTGGCCGAAATGTTGATTATTATGACAGTTGGAATGAGGAGTCGGAAATAAATTTGTGTAAAGCACTTCAAACAGCAAATGCCAAATTTATGTTGTCAACATGGGATCATAATGATTATCGAAAAAATGAATATATAGAGAAAATATGGCATTTCTGCAATAAGATTACACAAAAGCATTTTTATCATGTTGGAGCAAAAGAAACAAACAGGAACCCTATGATAGAAGCACTGCTTACCAACTATGTTACGATGGGAAATCAAAATAAGCTTCTTACTATTAATCGTCAGCTGTCCATGCTGGATTTTGCCGATGTCAGTTCCATTTAGCGGTTCTGCCATCGTGAAATAGGAAACTTTAAGGGAAACGGTATGCGTGTGCCGCCTGCGGGCGGCCTTTTAAACAGGGAAACGGGTGAAACAATTCTATGGGAACGAACGAAAAAACAGAGCTCTTTGAGCAGACGCCGATTCCGCGGGCAGTGGCGGCGTTATCTATACCGACGATCTTCAGCTCATTGGTTATGGTACTCTACAACCTGGCGGATACATATTTTGTCGGGATGTTAAATAATCCGGTGCAGAATGCTGCAGTGACGCTGGCTGCGCCGGTGCTTTTGGCATTCAACGCCGTCAATAACCTGTTCGGGGTCGGGACGTCCAGCATGATGAGCCGTGCGCTTGGAAGGAAAGAGTATGAAACCGTCAAAAACAGTTCGGCCTTCGGCTTTTACTGTGCCCTGTTTGGCGGTGTGTTCCTGTCCCTTTTCTGCACCGTTTTCCGGCAGCCGCTTCTGGCGGTCCTGGGGGCAGATTCGGTGACATGGGAGGCCACGGGGAGTTATTTATTCTGGACTGTGACCTGCGGCGCAGCCCCGGCGATTTTAAATGTTGTCCTGGCCTATATGGTCCGCTCGGAAGGGGCGTCTTTGCACGCCAGCATCGGCACAATGAGCGGCTGCTTTCTGAATATGATCCTGGATCCGATTTTTATTTTGCCCCAGGGCCTTAATATGGGGGCTGCGGGTGCGGGCTGTGCAACCTTCCTTTCCAACTGTGCGGCGTGTGCCTACTTTTTTATCCTGCTGCGTGTCAGGAGGAAGACGACCTTTGTCTGCGTGGATCCGCGCAGATTCGGCTTCAAACGGTTCATTGTCGCCGGCGTCTGCGGCGTCGGAATCCCGGCTTCGATTCAAAATCTGCTGAACGTGACGGGTATGACGATTCTGAACAACTTTACCTCCGCCTATGGGGCGGATGCAGTGGCGGCCATGGGAATCTCTTATAAGATTCATATGATTCCGATGCAGATCGCACTTGGCTTTTCCCAGGGACTTATGCCGCTCGTGAGCTATACCTATGCCAGCGGGAATCACAGGCGTATGAAGGACACGATTCTTTTTGCGATCAAGCTTATGCTACCGGCCCTATTCGTGGTAACACTGTGCTATTATCTGGGTGCAGGGACGTTGATCCGTGTATTTATGGACAATGATTCGATTGTCGCCTATGGGACAAGGTTCCTGCGCGGCTTCTGTGTGGCTATTCCGTTCCTTTGCCTTGATTTTCTGACTGTGGGTGTCTTCCAGGCGCTTGGAATGGGTCTGCATGCGTTGATTTTCGCTGTCATGCGTAAACTTATCCTGGAGATCCCGGTTTTGTTCCTTTATGAGGAGCTGTTTCCGCTCTACGGCCTGGCATATGCACAGCCGACAGCGGAGTTTATCCTGGCGGCGGCGTCTGTCATCATGCTGGTACGGATTTTCAAACGGTGCAAGGGGACGCCAGGAGTGTAGTGCGGCCGGTTTTGCCGGTTTTTGTGATGGATTCCGTGCAGCAAGCCGCATGGGAGCCCCTGTCCATATGGAGGATGGAACCGTTTGAGACAGGGACCAGGGTAACGGAGGAAACGATATATGTTGGTTTTAAAGGAACCTGCCGCCACGATTCTGACCCTGTTTGCGATCGGGGCTGCGGGCTATCTTATCGGAAAAATTCATATCTGTAAAATCAGTCTGGGGACTGCGGCAATCTTTCTTTCCGGCCTGGTGTTCGGCCACTTTGGCGCAGAGATCCCTTCCAGCGTCCAGATGACGGGCCTCACCTTATTTATTACGGCTGTGGGCCTCAGTGCGGGCGGGACTTTCTGGGAGAGGCTCAAACAGAATGGTGTACAGTATGTACTGCTTTGCCTGGTGATCGCTCTGACGGGAGCGGGACTCTGCACGGTGATTATCAAGGCCGTCGGGATTGATACGCCGGTAGCGGTCGGGATGATGACTGGTGCATTTACCTCCTCGCCCGGTTTCGGAGCGGCAAAGGAAGCGGTGTCGGAAAGTGTGGAGGCAGTGAACCGGGTGGCAGCCGGTTACGGGATCATCTATCCCTTCGGCGCAGTGGGAAAGGTCATGTTTGTCCAGATGGTCCCGAAAATTTTTAAAGCAGATATGGTGCGGGAACGCCGGTTGATTGCGGTAAAGCCAAGAGAGTCCGGCAGGAAGCCTGCAAGAAAACGGATCCGGATTGATGCCATGGGCTTTTTTCCGATGGCACTTGCCATCACCGGCGGAGTCGTTTTGGGAGCCGTGCAGATCCCGCTTCCGGGCGGCCGTGCGTTTTCGTTGGGACTTACCGGAGGGCCGCTGCTCATGGGTCTTTTTTTAGGACACCTGGGGCATATCGGGCCTGTCAGCATGGAGGCGGATAAAAAAATGATCGGCCCGGTGAAGGAGCTCGGCCTGCTCCTGTTTTTTGCCGGAGCCGGGACGGAGGGCGGTAAAAGCTTTGTGAAGATTCTCCAGATGTACGGGGTACGCCTTCTGTTTTTCGGCCTGCTTCTGATCTTTGTCCCATTGGTTGTAGGGTATTTTTTCAGCTCAAAAATCCTGAAGCTGCCGATGCTAAACGGGCTGGGGGCAATGACGGCCAGCATGACCAGCACGCCGTCTCTGGCGGCGCTGATCGAGACGGCGGGGACTGATGATGTAGTGGCCGCGTATGCGACCGTGTACCCGATTGCACTGGTGACGCTGGTGCTTCTGATGCAGGTGCTTGCAGGATTATAGAGTATTTTTTAGCGGCAACAGAGAGCCGATCCAAACTGCAAAGAAACAGGAACACTTCCAGAATCAATCCTGCCCAGGTACAAAGGGATTCTGCGCATATTCTATAGAAATAAGGAGGTTACGTCATGGCGTACAACATTGTGTTTTATTTCACCGATCAGCAGAGGGCCGATACCTGCGGCTGTTACGGTCAGCCTCTGCAGATCACGCCGAATCTGGACAGGCTCGCAGGAGAAGGAGTGAAATTTGAGCATGCATACACACCGCAGCCGGTCTGTGGCCCCTGCCGGGCGCTGTTCCAGACAGGCCGCTACGCGACCGATACCGGCTGTTTCCGGAACAATATCATGCTGCCAGCCGGTATGAAAACGCTGGCGAACTATATCGAGGAGGCCGGCTATGAGACGGCGTATATAGGCAAGTGGCATCTGGCGAGTGACGGAGAGCTTGAAAAGCCGCCTGCGGTTGATCATACCGTCACGGCGATTCCCAGAGAGCTCCGTGGAGGCTACAGCGGCTTTTGGCGGGCCGCCGACGTGCTGGAGTTTACTTCTCATGGATATGACGGCTATGTGTTTGACGAGAATGATAATAAGGTCGAATTTACCGGATATCGTCCGGATTGTATCACGGATCTGGCTCTGGAGTTTTTTGACACGTATGACCGGAAGAAGCCCTTTTTCATGACGATCTCCCAGATTGAGCCGCACCATCAAAATGACCATAACCACTATGAGGGGCCGGCAGGTTCAAAAGAAAAATATAAGGATTTTGTGCTGCCGAAAGATCTCGCGGTGCTGGGCGGTAATGCGGCCGAGGAGTATCCGGACTATCTGGGACAGTGTGCGAGCCTTGATGCAAACTTGGGGCGGCTCATAGAGCGTCTGAAAAAAGAAGGTCTTTATGAAAACACGGTGATCGTGTTTGCCTCGGATCACGGCTCTCATTTTAAGACACGCAATACGGACGGTCATTTAAACGGCTATGACGATTATAAACGCACCTGCCATGCGGCGGCTTCCCATGTGCCGCTCGTGATCGCCGGCGGTCCGTTTGCAGGAGAAAAGACCGTGACGGAGCTTGTCAGCACCGAGAGCCTGCCAAAGACAATTCTTGCTCTGGCCGGCGTCGATGTGGGAGATGCGATGATTGGGGAGAATCTGCTGGATGTGGCCGAGGGAAGGATCAAAGACCGGCCCAATGAAGTATATGCGCAGATTTCCGAGAGCCGTGTGGGGCGCTGCGTGCGGACGGAAAAGTATTTGTATTCCGTCTATGCACCGGGAAAGAACGGCGGGGAGCATATGGGCTCCGACTGGTATGCGGATGACTTTTTGTATGACCTGCAAAAGGATCCGTATGAGCTAACCAATCGAGTTAAGGATGAGGCATACAGGGAGGTTAAGCTTGCGCTTCGGGAGAAGCTGGCGGATTGGATCGAAAAGGTGGAACATGTGCGTCCGCGGATCGTGGATGCAGACTGAGGAGCAAAAGGGGGATATGCGATGGGAGGGCCGCTGCAGATCTTGATAAAGCCCGCGTCGGGGCTCTGCAATCTGCACTGTACATATTGCTTTTACTGTGACGAAATGGAAAAGCGCGGGATCGGCAGCTATGGGCTCATGTCTGTGGAGACACTTGAGGCGGTGGTGCGCCGGGCGTTTGCATACGCAGACGGGCAGGTAGGCTTTCTGTTTCAGGGCGGAGAGCCGACGCTGTGCGGGCTGCCCTTTTTTGAGCGGCTGATGGAGTTTGAAAAAAGATACAATAAAAAAGGAATCCCTGTCACGAATTCCCTGCAGACAAACGGCTATGGGCTTACGAAGGATTGGGCCGATTTCTTTGCGGACCATAAGTTTCTCGTGGGCGTCTCCCTGGATGGAACGAAGTATACACATGATGCGTTCCGCATAACAAAGCAGGGCGGCGGCAGCTTTTCATCGGTCATGCAGACTCTG
Source organism: Lachnospiraceae bacterium (assembly GCA_022792295.1). Lineage (GTDB taxonomy): Bacteria > Bacillota > Clostridia > Lachnospirales > Lachnospiraceae > CANQGL01. The sequence goes on along the minus strand of JAAWAR010000125.1, from coordinate 3,362 downwards.
GAGCTGTTTGCAAAGCGGGGGGTGGAGTTCAACATTTTGACCGTGGTAAACCGAAGGACGGCGCTTGCGGTCTCAAAACTGTATGCATTTTATAAGAAAAACGGCTGGAAGTATCTGCAGTTTATCCCCTGCCTGGATCCGCTCGGGGAGAAGCCCGGCGGGAGAGCGTATTCGCTGACTGCAGAGGAGTACGGAAGCTTCCTCTGCCGGCTGTTCGAGCTCTGGTATGCGGATCTGCAGACGGGCGGCGCACCGTATATCCGGCAGTTTGAAAATTATATTTCGATCCTGATGGGACTGCCTGCGGAGTCCTGCGATATGCGCGGCGGCTGCAGTCTGCAGTATGTCGTGGAGGCAGACGGGTCGGTCTATCCGTGTGATTTCTATGTGACCGACGAATGGCGGCTCGGTAGCTTTCTGACGGATTCGGTAGAGGCTCTTTTGGGGACAGCACGGGCGAGAGAGTTTCTTGCAGGCGGCGTCGGCAAACGGGCGGCGTGTCAGGGCTGCTTGTACCGTTTCCTCTGTCGCGGCGGCTGTAAACGGTATTGGGATGAGGACAGCCATGAGAATTACTTCTGCCGATCCTACCAGATGCTGTTTGAGGCGGCTCTTTCGCGGATGCGGGAGATCGCAGAGAATATTGCCGGGCAGATGCACGCAGCGGGTACTTTGTGAGGACTCTGCCGAAAGCAAAACAAACCGGGCAGGCGGGCGGGATAGTATGCCCGGCCCGCCTGCTCCCGAGGCTCTGCTTGAAAAGCGCAGGAGTTGGAAAAGAAAGAGACGGTATCGGCCCTGTGCTAATATATGTTAAATGCATCCTTCGATACCGGACGGAATTCTCTGAATTTCAGGTATAAAATTGTCCTCTGCCTGGAATTCTGTTTTCAGGACAGCAAAGATGACCCACCCCAGGGCGTTGAAGTCCCTGGGGCTTTTTTGCGGCCTTATGCGTAAAACAGCAGATTGTTGTAGGTTGGGTAGGGCAGAAAATCATCCGGAATCAGGGCCTCCGCTTCGTTGGCAGTGAGACGGGCGGCCTCCATCTGAGGCAGTACGATGTCATGGTAAAAATGGCTGGCCTCCAGAGAACCGGGTGTTTCCTCGGCTGTCTTGGAGAGTGCATGCAGGCGGCCGATGTGGCCGCTTATGCTGTCGGCGAGGTCGGAGAGCCGTTCGAGAAGTCCTTCTTCGGCCCTTGTACTGAGAGTGGGAAGAAGCTCTTTCTTCTGGAGAGCCGTTTTGGAGAGCTCTTTTAAATAGGCGAAGACCGAGGGAAGCAGATCTTTCTGCAGCATTTCGGCCATCGTCCTGGCCTCGATATGGAGCGTCTTACAGTATGCCTCCAGCTTGATCTCATAGCGGGAGAACAGTTCCTCCTTTGTAAAAACATTGTGCTTTAAGAACATGGCTAGATTCTTGTCGCTGATATAGTACGGCAGTGCTTCCGGCGTGGATTTAAAATTCGGGAGCCCGCGGCGCTCGGCCTCGGCAAGCCATTCGTCGGTGTAGCCGTTGCCGTTGAAAATGATCCGCTTATGGGCCTTTAAGGTCTTCTTAAGGAGAGAATGGAGGCAATCGGGCAGCGCTCCCTCCGGTACGGCGGACAGCGTCTCGTTAAAGCGGGAAAGTATCTCTGCGACCGCCGTGTTGAGGATCATGTTCGGGCCGGATAAGGAGACGGAGCTCCCTGGCATACGGAACTCGAATTTGTTGCCGGTAAAGGCAAACGGGGAAGTGCGGTTGCGGTCGGTATTATCCTTGAAAAAATGTGGCAGGACCTTCGGGCCAATGTCCATCTGGACGGCTTTGGCTCCGGCTAGGCCGGTATCATTTAAAATGGACTCCACGACAGCTTCAAGCTCATCGCCCAAAAACATGGACACAACGGCGGGCGGCGCTTCATTGGCGCCGAGGCGGTGGTCGTTGCCTGCGGAGGCGATGGAGACGCGCAAAAGGTCCGCGTACTCGTCAACGGCTTGGATGACAGCTGCCAAAAACAGAAGAAAGCGGGTATTTTCGGCGGGAGCCTTTCCGGGGTTCAAAAGGTTGATCCCGGTATCTGTGGACAAAGACCAGTTGTTGTGCTTGCCGCTTCCGTTAATGCCCTCAAAGGGTTTTTCGTGCAGAAGGCAGGTGAGGCCGTGGCGGTCCGCCGTCTTTTTCATGATCTCCATGACGAGTTGGTTATGGTCTGCGGCCACATTGACGGTCTCGAAGATCGGGGCCAGTTCATGCTGCGCCGGGGCGACCTCGTTATGCTCGGTCTTGGCCGGGATGCCGAGCTTCCAGAGCTCCTCATTGAGCTCCTCCATAAACGCCTCCACACGCGGGCGGATGGAGCCGAAATAATGATCATCCATTTCCTGCCCCTTGGGGGCGGCGGCGCCGAATAACGTTCTCCCGCAGAAGCGCAGGTCGCGTCTTTGATTAAACATTTCTTTGTCGATCAGAAAGTATTCCTGTTCGGCCCCGACCGTGGCACTCACGCGGCGGACCTTTGTATCGCCTAAAATGTGCAGAAGGCGGGTTGCCTCACGGCTCACGGCCTCCATGGAGCGCAGAAGCGGCGTCTTTTTGTCGAGCGCTTCGCCGCTGTAAGAGCAGAACGCGGTCGGGATGCAAAGCGTATGTCCTTTCATAAAAGCATAGGAGGAGGGGTCCCAGGCCGTATAGCCACGGGCTTCAAAGGTGGCACGCAGGCCTCCGGAGGGGAAGCTGGAGGCGTCGGGTTCGCCCTTTACGAGCTCTTTTCCGGAAAAATCCATAATGGCCTCACCGGAATCGGTCAGGGAGAGAAAGCTGTCATGCTTTTCGGCGGTAATGCCGGTCATCGGCTGGAACCAGTGCGTAAAATGGGTCGCGCCATGCTCGATCGCCCATTCCTTCATGGCGACGGCGACGGCGTTTGCGACGTCTAACTCCAGATGCGTACCGTTTACGATGGTCTTTTTCAGTGCCTTGTAGACATCCTTTGGCAGACGTGTGCGCATGGCGGCGTCATTGAATACCAGGCTTCCATACAATTCGGGAATTGATTTGCTCATAGTTTCTCCTTTTCTCTCTGCCGGGCAATGAGGCGGCAGGTACACGGGCTGTCCCCGGAAAATAAGAGAGGGCACTTCTGTGTGACAGAAGCGCCCTTGCTTTAATGAAGCATAGTATACATGATTTTCGGAAAATGTCAAGTGTTTTTTTGTCAGTTTTGGAGCTGGTAGTGTAGGATTACAATACATGTGTTACAACTGAATATTTAAAAAGCAGAGATACTTCCTTTGTGTTATAGTTTAGTCGCCACAACAAAACAAACAAAAAGGAGTTCTCTGCTATGGCTACTATAACACAGGTTATGAGGTTTC
>JAAWAR010000124.1 GCA_022792295.1 Lachnospiraceae bacterium | reverse complement strand
GAAACCTCATAACCTGTGTTATAGTAGCCATAGCAGAGAACTCCTTTTTGTTTGTTTTGTTGTGGCGACTAAACTATAACACAAAGGAAGTATCTCTGCTTTTTAAATATTCAGTTGTAACACATGTATTGTAATCCTACATTGGTCATCCGATGCAACGAATAAAGGAGCTTTACATGCAGCGGAAAGGTTGTTATAATACAAGTATCTTATGGGCGGCGGCAGGCCCAAAGGAAATGTTTCCGATGGCTGCCGAAAGTTTTTATAAGGCAGGACCGGCTTGGATTAGCAGATATGGATTCCATAATGTATCGCGGCTAAAAAGAGGCTATGGGTTCGGACATCGGTCTGACCGGGCACGGCGGGGAAAGTACGGCAGATGAAATGTGGCCGTTCAAATGGAGCCGCGCACTTGGTTCGCTGTCTGTAAGACACTGTACCTTTTGGGCAAAACGTAGAAAAGCAGGTAAATATCAGGAGGGGTTATTATGCTGGTAATCAAAGGCGCAGACGTTTATGCACCGGAGCATCTGGGGAAAAAGGATGTACTGGTAGCAGGCGGAAGAATTGAAAGGATCGGAGACAGCCTTCCGGAATATGAGGGCTGTGCGGTCATTGACGGAACGGGGAAGATCGTGACGCCGGGTATTTTGGACCGCCATGTACATATCACAGGAGGCGGAGGAGAGGGAAGCTTCCACACGCAGGCCCCGCCCGTACAGCTCTCAAAGCTGATCGAGGGCGGTGTGACGACGGTCGTGGGCGTCCTTGGGACGGACGGCATCAGCAGGAGTGTGGAGAACCTGGTCGCGAAGGCGAAGGCGCTCAAGGAGGAGGGGATCTCCGTCTATTGTACGTGCGGTGCCTATGGGTATCCGAGCCCGACTATTACCGGGACGATTGACAAGGACATTTTGTTTGTGGATGAGATCGTAGGCCTCAAGCTGGCGGTCTCGGACCACCGGGCACCGAATATTACGGTTGACGAGCTGATCCGGCTGGGAAGTGATGTCCGCACGGCGGGTATGCTGAGCGGCAAGGCAGGTATCATCTGTCTGCATATGGGCGGCGACAAGAGAGGGCTGGAGCCGGTCTTTGAGGCATTGGAGCGCACTTCGATTCCGATTAAGACCTTCCAGCCGACGCATGTGGGACGTTCCGAGAAGCTGCAGTCCGACGCATTCAAATTTGCGAAAATGGGCGGCACGATCGACATTACCTGCGGGCAGTTTGAGAAAAAGATTCAGTCCGTGGCGGCCTCTTTAAGGGCGGCGCTCGCGGAGGGCGTGCCGATGGATAAGGTGACGCTGAGCTCCGACGGGCAGGGAAGCTGGTCCAATTATGATGCGGCCGGCAATCTGACCGAAATGGGCGTTTCGGATGTGAATACGATTTACCGTCAGATTGTCCATGAGGTAAAGGAGGAGAAGATGCCGTTTGAGCAGGCGATCCTTCTTGGTACTTCCAACGTGGCGAAGGCGTTAGAGCTTTATCCGAAGAAGGGCGCGGTGCGTGAGGGAAGCGACGCTGATCTGTTAGTATGGAATGCGGATCTGGCTCTGGATACGGTGATTGCAAACGGAAATGTGATGATGAAGGATGGGGCCCTGAAAAAAAGAGGGACCTATGAGAGTGCGGAGAAATAAACGGGGATTTCAAGACGGGGAGCGTCTGCCGGGATTATCTGGCAGGCGCTCCTTTTTTGGAAAACAACACGACCCGCAAGAGAAACTGCCCCTTTGCCCACTGGCAGTTCATGAGCCCGCCATACCGGTCTGCGATGGCTTTGACGCTCCGCAGGCCGAGGCCGTGGTCTTTTCCCGGACGGCTGGAACGGACCGGCAGGCCGTCTTTGCCGAACTCTACCGGTTCGGGGGCAGAGTTTGCGAGGGAAAGGGAAAGAGCTTGGTTCTCTGTCAGTTCGAGCCGGACGGAGATTTTTCTTGTCTTGCCGGGAATGGCCCGGCAGGCGTGGATCGCATTCTCCAGGACGTTTGCCAACAGGATGCACAGATCCGTCTCATCATATGGAAGCTGTCTGGGCAGGCGGATATTCGCGTCTACGGTGCAGTCTGCCTGCTCGGCCTGCGAGAAGTAGGCAGTCAGCACGGCATTGAGAGCATGGTTGGCACACCAGTCCTTTTGGGAGAGCCCATCCAGCCGGCTGCCGAGCTCCTGAATATAATGTTTTGCGTCTTCACTGTCTCCGCGCTCAAGGATTCCACTTAAGACGATCATATGATGGCGCAGGTCGTGGCGAAAGATACGCTCCAGCTCCATCTTTTGGCGGAGCGCCTCGTAATCGCGGTGCTGCAGTTCAATCTGCCTGGTGTTTTTGTAAAGCTGCATCTGCCTCCATAAAGAGAGGAGGATCGTAAGATAGGTAAGCGGCATCAGAATTAACACCAGGATGATCCGGAAAAGCCCTGCGGCATCCGGCATGGCATAGCCTACCGGGACGGAGGTAACCATAATAAGAAGATAATACGTAGCCCCGACCGCCGCAAACAGCCACCATCCCTTGGTCAACTCGTTTTGCAGGCTCAGATACGGGCGGCGTATATAGTTCCAGATCAAAAGCTCTGCTGCCGGAAACAAAAGCAGGCGTCCGATCAGCATGACGAGATAGGTGTCGCCCGTCAGTCTGTCCAGAAAGTTCGTGATCTGGAGGAGCCAAAAACAGGAAGTATCCGACAGGCAAAAGAGGAAGAAAAACCGCCCGTCACGATACCTGGAAAGAATATAAAACAGGAGAAACGTCGGAATTGTGCAGGTAAAGAAAGCAAGCCGCATAATGATGCCATGCCCCAGCCAGAACATTGCCATCACGTTGGCAATAAGCAGCGTACCGCCCCCGGCGAAGCTGACGGCAAACGTCGTCCGCCAGGAAAAGCGCGGCTCAAAAAGGAGCAGAAAGAAAAGAATAATATGCATCATCGACCAGAGAAAGGAAATGTCTCTGAAAATTGTCACCGCATGGACCTCCTTTATCGGTTCAGCCAGTAATCCATCCATTGCTGCCGAATCCGGACGGCAGCTCCGCGTGGGATCGAGAGACGGATCCCGCTATCCAGCCGGAGAAAATTTTTTTCTGCGGCGTTGACATACTGGAGATTCACCACAAAGCTCACTCCGCACAAAACGAAACGGGGGCAGGCCAAAAGCGGCTGGATTTCCTCCTGGAAGGGTCTGCGGACCGTAACGCTGCTTACCTCCTCCTCGTCCAGGAGATGATAGAGAACAGTTCGGTTGTTTAATTCCGCCCAGAGAATCGCATCAAATGGGATTCGCCGGATGCAGTCGCGGGTTTTGACAAGGATGCAGTCGGATTTCTGCCGTTTAATTTCTGCGATTGCCTGATCTAGAACCGAATAAAGATGATCCGGCTCCACAGGCTTTAAAAGATAATAGAAAGCCCGCGTCTCATAGGAGGCGACGGCATACTCCGAGGAAAAGGTCAGGTATACGATCTCGCCCCGGGAGCCCCGTTCCCTGAGTCTTGCTCCAACTTCGATCCCGGAGAGCTCCGGCATGATGACATCCAGAAGATACAGGTCAAAATCTGCCGGGTGTTCGGAGAGCAAAAGCTCTTGGCCGGAAGAAAAAACAAAAGGGCACAGCCTCACCTGTGGCCTTGCCGTCGCGTAGGCATCTAAAAGCTCCATGAGGGCACTGCGCTGGTCTTCTTCATCATCACACAGAGCCAGACGGATCATGAACGGCCTCCCCCCAATCTTACTCAAATCAATACGAATTTCGCGCAAAGATACAAAAAATATCTTTTTTTGCTATAATGGTATAGTATCATGCATTTTGGGAGAGGTCAAGGCTGAAAATCATGAGAGGAAAGACATTGTGTCTACGATCTTAATCACAGGGAAGACAGAATTTTTTACAGAAGAAATATTGAGACATCTGGCAGAGGAACATAAGCTGGTGCTTGCAGGAGGCACGGACTGTCCGGGCGGCAGGCAAAACCTCAGGGTCTATCCGACTTCTCCCGCAGAAGAAAACTTCGGCCGTCTGTTTGATGTGTACAGTGTGGATGCAGTGTGGTATGTGAGCGGTTTTACAGACGGAGGCGAGGGCATATTTGGTGAAAACCGGTATATAGAGAAGGTGATGGAGGAATGCAGGCGTTCGAGAGTGGAGAAGGTGGTGTTTCTGTCCACGGTCGAAAGCCTGAATTATTTAAAGCGGTACGGAAAAAGCGGGCTTATGGTGGATAAGGAGTATCAGCATAGCCGGGCGTTTGGTGCGGCGCAGGCAGAGGAGAGCTGCCTGTATTTTGCGGAAAAATACCATTTAAAGGTGGTGATGCTGCGGCTTCCTTATGTCGCCGGACGGCTGAATCAGGGGAATTTTCTCGGCCACATCTTTTGGAATTTATACAGGGGAGAGAGGGTAACGCTTCCTTATCGTCCAGATGACCGGATCGATTTTTTGTCTCTGGATGAGATTTCGGAGCTGCTGGTGCAGATTACGGAGGAGACGGAAGACGAGAGCGGTGTATATACGGCGGTCAGCGGATACCGGTATACATATGCGGACTTTGACAGGATGGTAAAAACGGTTTCCCCAAAGGTGCAGATTGTGTATGAAAAACTTCCGAATGTGGCAGAGTTTCCGGAATATCCAAAGGAGCTGAGGCGTGTCTACGGGTTTGTGCCGACGGAGAATGTCATGGAGAACATCGGCCTCTGCTACAGAACTTTTTTACGGGAAAGCATACGTGGAAAGAGGCGTGTCCGGTCGGCCTTTTTGGGGCGCCTTTTGCAGGCTGGTGGAAGCCTGTATCCGTACATGGAGCTGTTGGCTGTTTTTTTACTGACAGAGCTGACGGCCCGCTTTACTTCCAATTCCGTGTACTTTAAATTTGTGGATGTCAGGCTTTTGTTTATTGTGATTATGGGAACGATGTATGGGATGAGGGCAGGGTGGGTCGCCGCCGGGTTAGAGTGCATCGTACTGGTCAGGCAGTACGCGCTCCTTGGCGTGGGAGGCACACTCCTTTTTTATAACATAGAAAATTGGATCCCGTTTGTGGCATATCTGATGGCAGGCTCCGTGACCGGCTATATTCGAAATAAAAAGGCAGATGAGATTGCGTTTGCCAAAAAGGAATATTCCCTGCTCAGGGACAAGTACCTGTTTTTAAATGACGTCTATCACGGCGCGGTTGAGAACAAGGGAGAATATAAGAAACAGATCCTCGGATTTAAGGACAGCTTCGGAAAAATCTTTGACGCCGTTCAAAAGCTGGATGCGGAGCTTTCTGAGAGCATTTTTTTGGAAGGGCTTGGCGTGCTGGAGAATATCCTGGAGAATCATTCGGTCGCGATCTACACGCTGGATTCCTGGCAGCGGTTCGGGAGGCTCGCGGTGTGTTCGAGCAGCCGGCTTTCCAGCCTGACAAAATCTATCCGTATGGAGGATTACGGAGAACTGTATGCAGTCACCTCACAGTGTGAGGTCTGGAAGAATACAGAGTTAAAAGAACAGATGCCCATGTACGCATGCGGGGTATTTAAGAAGGATGAGATGGTGCTGCTGGTCGTGCTGTGGGAGGCAGAGGCAAAGCAATACGGGATGCATTATATGAATCTTTTCAAGATCCTGTGCGGCTTAGTACAGACTTCTTTTTTGAGGGCTCTGGAGTATGAGCGGGCGGCGGAACGCGAAATGTATTATGAACAGACCAACATTGTGTATCCAAAACGGTTTCAGAAGGTCCTTGCCGTCTGGGAGGACATGAGAGCGGCCGGCATCGCGGACTATATGCTGCTACGCTTTCGTGAGAAAGAGAAAAAAACGCTCAACAGCCGGCTTTCGGGGGTCATCCGCGCAAGCGATGTGCTTGGAGCGGACGAAAACGGAACGCTGTACCTGCTGTTGATCCAGACGAATCAGACAAACTACAGATACATAGAAGAACGGCTGCATGCATATGGGCTGGAATTTGAATGGGTAGATAAGGTGGGATAACGATGACATTTTTGGTTGTATGCCTGTTTCTTCATATTATAATATGCCTTGTGCTTTTTATGCTCATGAAGGCAGGAATCCTGGCGGGCAGCCGGATGGGGATGGGGCTCGCATGGCTGATTCCCGTATGGGGGCCTTTGTGCCTTTTGGTGCTGGAGCTTCGTTCCAGAGGGGACAAAGAGGTAAGAGGGGAGTCCGGGACAGACAAGCTTAAGATCAACGATGAAATTTACAGAAGTATCCTGATGGAGGAGGGAGCACCGGAGGACCGGGTTGTCCCGCTGGAAGAAGCCCTTCTGGTAAACGATACGAGGATGCGGCGGGAGTTGATGATGGAAATCATGTATGGGGATCCCAGACAGTATGTCAGCCAGCTTCAGGAGGCCCGCATGAATGACGACACAGAGGTCGTGCATTATGCAGTAACCGCGCTCACGGAGCTGCAAAAGGAGTATGACTTGAAATTCCAGGAGCTGGACAGACGCATGGCAGAGAAGCCGGAAAAAGAAGAACTTTTGGATTCCTGCCTGGCTCTTTTAGAACAGTACATCGGGATCGGCCTCTTGGAGGGGAATGCCAAATCGGTTCAGATGCAGCGTTACAGCGGCCTTTTGGAAAAAAAGATCCGGAGCGGACGGGCAGAGCTTTCCTGGTATCTGAAGAAGATAGATGCGGACTTAAACCTGGGCGAATATGACCATGCCTATGCCGCCATAGAGACCGTGTTAGCAAGATGGCCGAAGGAGGAAGGCGGGTATCTGCGGCTTATCCGGTATTATTCACATGCCCAAAACCGGGCAGGGATCGACCATGTACTGAATATGCTGCACCGCCGAAATGTTTTTCTTTCGCCGGAGGGACGGAGCGTGGTGCGGTTCTGGGGAGGGACGTCGGATTGAAGGGGGCTGAAAAGCCAAGGTTCCGGTTTCAGGAAATGCAGCTTGTGTTTCTGCTGTTTGTACTGCTCGCCGTTTGTGTCTGCGCGCTGCAAAGGAACGTGTCTTATCAGGGGAGGAAACGGCTGCTAAAGCCGTATGCAGCCGAAACCGCATCCTCAAAGGTTATGGAGCAGCCGGCGGAGTGCCTGCTGCTCTGGGAAGGGGATGAACTGGGACAGCTCGGCCGAAAGATGATGGAGCAGGTGCTTACCCAGATGAAAATCCCGTATACCTCCAGGGAGGGAAAAGAGGAAAATGTCAAAGATTTGCGGCAGTACCGGACAGTCGTACTGTCGATGACGAACCTGGGCCGGCTGAATGAGGCGATTCTGGAGTTATTGGAATGGGTGGAGGAGGGCGGCCGGCTGATGGTGGTGTATCCGCCTGTTTTAAACGGAACGTTTCGCCTGGCCGCAGATGATTTGGGAGTCCAGTCCATAGGGAACCGAATGGAGTACGTAAGCGAGGTGGAGTTTGAGGATTCGTTTATGCTGACAGGCGGGCTTAAAGCACTAAAGCTGCCGGCCCCGTATGAGTCCTCCCTGCAGGTACACCTTCTGCCGGAATGCAGCGTGTATCTTTGGGCAGGGGCGTCCGGCGCCATGCCTTTGATATGGACGTATGAAAACGGGGAAGGTCGGGTGGTCTTCTGTAACCTGGGACACATGGAAAAGGATTTCAGGGGCTTCTACAGCTCCGCCTACAGCCTCCTTGACGACTTTTGTGTATGGCAGGTGATCAACGGTTCGGCGTTTTACATGGATGCATTCCCTGCGCCGGCTCCGGAAGGGGAGAATGCGTATATCCGGAGAGAATACGGGATGAGCGTTTCTGCCTTTCACAAGCAGGTCTGGTGGAACGATCTGCATAACTTGGCAAAAAGCCGCGGGCTCCGATATACCGGTTTTGTCACACAGGGGGAGCCGGATCACGAGGCGGAATCCTTCGGGCGGCAGTCCAATACACAGGATTTTCTTTATTACGGAAGCTTGCTTTTAAACCAGGGAGGCGAACTCGGACTGTATGGCTGTGCGGACATGGAGGAGGGCGTGCAGGAGCTTTTGGCAGCTTGCAGGATTTTGTTTCCGGAGGAGCGATTTCAGGTGTACTCTCCGCCGGCAAACGTGCTTTCTGAGGAAGAAAGGCGGCTTTTAAAGGAAACATTCCCGGATATTTGTGCGATTGCCGGCGCATATCTTCCCGGGGGGCCGGTTTATGAGCAGGAGTTTGGGATCGGGGAAGACGGCCTCGTTAACACACCGAAGATTCTATCTGGATATACGTTTGGAAAGCAGGAGTGGCTGATGGCCGTTTCGGAGCTGAATATCCACTATGTAAGCAGCCATGCCCAGCATTTTTATGACGTGCTGGCTGAAAACGGAGGCCAGAGACCGGACTGGAAGGGGCAGCTTGACAGACTGTCTGCGTATGTGGACTGGCTGTATCAGGCAGCCCCGAAGCTTCGATGCCTGACGGGAACCGAGCTTGCCGGAGCCGTCCAGCGGTATGCCGACGTCCGGCCTGTCTGTCAAAGGACAGGGGAGGGGATTAGGCTGACACTGGAGAATTTTGTGGATGAGGCATGGTTTCTGCTGCGGTGCAACAATTTTGTGCCGGATCTGGAGTCGGTGGAAGGAGGGGCGCTAACAAGGCTTACGGGAGAACTTTATCTTCTGGAGGCCAGGAACGGGACGGTCAGGATTCGGGAGCGGGAGGAGGAAAAATGAGGATCTGCGTGATTTTGGAGGGCTGCTATCCATACGTGACGGGCGGTGTGTCCACCTGGATGCATCAGTACATCAGCGCGATGCCGCAGCATGAGTTTGTTGTGTGGGCGATCGGGGCGGACAGCGCAGACCGGGGGAAATTCAAATATACGCTTCCGGCCAACGTCACGGAGGTCAAAGAGATCTTCTTAAACGATGCGCTCACGGCGGCATTTAAGAGAAAGAAAAATACGTTCAGCGAACGGGAGACGGCTGCTCTGCGGGAGCTCATCCGCTGCCAAAGGCCGGACTGGGATTGCCTGTTTCGGATGTATCATGACAACCGGGTATCTCCCGCTGCCTTTTTAAAAAGCCAGGAATTTGTGGAACTTCTGATGGAGATATGCCGGGAGGAGTATCCGTATACGGCGTTTTCGGATCTGTTCCATACTGTCCGTTCGATGCTGCTGCCGGTGCTCTATATCCTGCAGGAGGAGGTGCCGGAGGCGGAGCTTTACCATGCCGTTGCCACCGGGTACGCAGGGCTTTTAGCGCGGCTCGGAAGCTATGCATACCATGTGCCGTATCTGCTCACGGAGCATGGCATCTATACGAGGGAGCGTGAGGAGGAGATCATACGCGCCACGTGGGTCGTACCGGCGTTTAAGCGCTTCTGGGGCCGGTTTTTCTATATGCTTTCCGGTGCGGCGTATGAGAAGGCGGCCATGATTACGAGTTTGTTTGACCGGGCGATGGAGACGCAGATTGAGATGGGATGTGAGCGAAAACGCTGCCGATACGTCCCAAACGGTGTCCACTATGAACGGTTTTGTGAGATTCCCTTAAAAAAAGAAAACGGATATATCGACATCGGAGCCGTGCTCCGGATCGCGCCCATCAAGGATGTAAAGACGATGCTCTATGCGTTTGCGGAGCTGAAAACACGGGTAAAAAATGCCAGGCTCACAATCGCCGGCCCGGAGGATGAGGAAGAATACGCCAGGGAGTGCTACGCTCTGGCAGAGCAGCTTTGCATCAGGGACCTGTATTTTGCGGGGACCGTGAACATCCTGGAATACATGGAGAAATTCGATTTTACGGTCTTGTCCAGCATCTCGGAGGGACAGCCGCTCGCCGTGCTGGAATCCTTTGCGGCCGGGCGTCCCTGTGTGACGACCGACGTGGGCTGCTGCAGGCAGTTGATAAACGGCATGGGCGCAGACACACTGGGCCCCGCCGGGTACTGTGTGCCGCCGATGCACAGGGAGGCGCTCTGCGGCGCGATGGAGAAGCTATGCCTGAAACCGGAGGAACGTTACCGCATGGGGCAGGCTGCGAAAAAGCGTGTTCAGCTATATTACCGGCATGAGGATATGATACGGAACTATTTGCATGTATATGACGAGGTGTTTGAAAGATGGCGGGAATCGGATTCAGCCTGAAGAAGCTGTTTGCAAAAAAGGGCTTCTTCTCTCTGTGCCGCGCGTACGGCTATGCAGGGATCATCTGCACAGGCCCCATGCTTCTGGGCGTGGCCCTGCTTGCAGGGATTGCATTAATCGGGAGGATTGGAGGCATGGAAAAGCATGACAGGGAGCTGATGAACTGTATGCTTACGTACAGTCTCTTTGTCTCTCTGACGGTGACAAGCTGGTTTAACATGGTCACGACCCGGTATGTGTCGGATATGCTGTATGAGGAGAAGACGGACAAGATCATGCCATCCTTTTACGGGAGCTGTATGATTATGCTGGTGCTTGGCGGTACAGGATACGGGATTTTCCTCTTTTTTTCAGGTGTCTCGCTTCTTTTTCAGTTCCTCTGCCTGTGGTTTTCCCTTATTATGATCGTAGTCTGGACGGAGACCGTATATCTGACTGCTTTGAAGGATTACAGAAGCCTCGTACTTGCCTTTACAATTTCCCTGATGCTGGGATTTTTGGCAGCGATTTTATTTGTCATCCTGGGGTGGGTTTGCATTACCAGCCTGATGCTAAGCATCATTTTTGCGTATGGGCTTTTGATGGTATGGAACTATAAGCTTCTTTTGGATTATTTTCCTGTCGGGGAAGGCTCGAAATATTCCTTTCTGAGGTGGATCGACCGCTACCCGGCCCTTTCTTTGATCGGCGGTTTTGCGAACCTCGGATTGTTCGGACATCTGGCCATCATGTATTTCGGGCCTTTAAAGGTGCAGGTGGAGGGCCTTTTCTACGGAGCGCCGCTGCATGACGTTCCGGCTCTGTTCGCCTTCTTCTCTGTGCTGGTCACGACCATCAATTTTGTGACCTCTGTGGAGGTGCGGTTTTACCCGAAATACCGAAACTATTACAGTCTGTTCAACGACAACGGATCGATTCGTGATATTGAACAGGTGGAGGAGGAGATGCTGACCGTCCTGAAACAGGAGCTGACATTCGGCGGGCATAAACAGTTTATTTCCACGATCCTGTTTGTGGTGTTCGGAAGTGTCCTGGTAGACGCTCTGTCGATGGGGTTTACAGACCTCTCCGAGGGGATTTTCCGCTTTATGTGTGTGGGGTACGGTTTATACGCGGTCGGCAATTCGGTCATGCTGATCCTTTTATATTTTGAAGATTATACGGGCGCCCTCTGGGGAACGGGGCTGTTTGCCCTGGTGAGCTGTGCGGGGACGATTTTACAGCTCCTGTTTGTGGAACCGCGGTTTTACGGAATCGGTTTCCTCTGCGGGGGTGCGGTGTTTTATCAGGCCGTGTGGGTGAGGCTGGAGTGGTATACGAAAAGGCTTCCTTGCTTTTTGCTCTGTAAATACACGCCAGGCGCGGATGGCGGTGCAGGGAGGTTTGCGAGGCTTGCCGGTTATTTGGAGCAGAGGATTGAGAGGCGGGAAAGGGAGAAAGCATGATGCGTGTGCGAAAAACAGCCCTGTTGTGCAGCCTGTGGATTTTGACGGCGGGCCTTCTTGCTTCGGGCTGCTCTTTGAAAAAGGACGGGGATTTTGGCATGGAGAGCGGGGAGGAGAAGCATAAGGAGGAGACATCCCGGGAAGAAGTCGGTCGGGGGGAAACCTATCAAGAGGAAACGATTCATGGGGAAACGGCCGGGGAAGGAACGGTCCGAGAGCAGGCAGAGAAGGAGCAGGAGATGAGGGAGGAGCCGCTCAGGGATAAAAAGGAAATCTATGCGGATGATGATGAGACATCGGTCGTGACGATGTATCTGACGATACGGACGGGAAACGCAGAGGATCACACGGACCATACCTGGACGGAGATCAACTCGTTTGATACGTATTATTACAGCGAGAATGACTTGCCCCGATATAACTGTGAAGCGATCCTGCAGATCGGGGATGAGAGCGGCCCTCTGGAAGGGGAATTCGGATATGGAGAGACGACGCCGAATGCCACGGTCCAGATCCGGGGACAGACCTCCTCGAGGAGAGAGCAGAAGAATTATAAGGTGCGGATCAAGAAGGGGAAGGGAGCATGGAGAGGACAGCGCACACTGGCTCTCAATAAGCATATCGGCGACCCTGTCCGGTTCCGCAACAAGCTGGCTTATGATCTGATGAAGGACATTCCCCAGATGATGAGTGCCCGGACACAGTTTGTACATTTGTATGTGAAGGATGAGACGGCCGGCGGAAACGGCGAGTTTACGGACTACGGCCTTTTTACCCAGGTGGAGCAGATGAATCAAACGTATCTGAAGGCGCATGGTCTGGACGGCAGGGGGCATTTATACAAGATCAACTTTTTTGAGTGGAATCCCTATGACGCGATCCGTCTGAAATCCGACCCGGAGTATGACGCGAAGGCGTTTGAGGAATACATCGAGATCAAGGGGAACGACGACCACACGAAGCTGCTGAAAACGCTGGACGCGGTTTGGGACTATTCCATCCCGACAAAGGAGCTGATTGAGACGTATTTTGACTCCGAAAATATCTGCTACTGGATGGCATTTCAGATTTTGATCGGGAATTATGATGCAGGATCGCGCAACTGCTATCTATACAGCCCCTTACATTCAAAAAAATGGTATTTTTTGTCCTGGGATAATGACTCGGCCTTCTCCCGGACGGCTTATCGGTTGAAGGGGTATTCGGAGGGACTGTCCTGGGAGCGGGGCATGACGCAGTTTTTGCATGTCGCGCTGTTTGAGCGGATGTTCAAGGAAGAATGTTACCGGGAAGAACTTCTGGCGGCGGCAGATGATCTGCGGGCTCGGTATCTGAACCGGGAGCTTATGGAAAAACGAGTAGCGGCTTATCGGGCGGTTGTGGAAAGATATGCGTTTGCGCTGCCGGATGGGAAATACATAGGCGGGGATTTGGAGACGTTTTTCAGGCTGACAGAGGCAATCCCGGCGGAGGTGGATGAGAATTACGGATACCTGCTGGAGAGTATGGAAAAGCCGTGGCCGTTTTTTGTCGGTGTGCCTTATGTGGAGGACGGAAGGCTTTGTGTGGAATGGGATGTGGCCTATGACGTGGATCATGAGGAAATTACGTATGCTGTGGCGCTTGCTTCGGATTATCGGTATGAAACCGTGATCGAGCGGCAGGAAGGTCTGCGTCTTCCGAGAACGTCGTTTGGTCCTGTGTCGCCCGGCGATTATTATCTGAAGGTGACGGCGCGCAATGCATCGGGGTATGAGCAGGAGTGTTATGATTTCTATTCGAGGCCGGATGGCGGGGGAAAGGCGTATGGAACAGTGGCTTTTACAATCGGGCAAGACGGGCAGGTGGAGCGCAGAAATCCGTAGAGAGTGTGAGCCCCTTTCCGCGTTGCTTCGTCAGCGGGAAAGGGAGGCGATGCAGGGGCATGTGATGCAAAGCGGTCAGAGAAGGATGGGAAGATGAAAATGAAAAAGACGAATCGGGTGGCGGGGGTGTTACTTGGCATCCTGATGTGCGGAATGTGCGGCTGTAGCAGGCTGTATACGGCTGAAGCTGTGCTGGTAGACGAGGATGAGACGTATGAGAAGGAGCAGCATGACAGTGTGTATGAGCAACTGACAGACCGGGCCTCCTGGTATGAGGGGGAAGGGGAGCCGGAGGTTTCAGTATTGTACTTGACTGTGGGGAAGGGGAGTGCGGAGGCTGGGACGGATCATACGTGGGCCGAGGTGAATGCGCGTCCGCTTTCCTGGTACGAGGAGAACGGGATCAAGCCGTATCGGTGTGAGGCTGTGCTGCAGGAAGGGGGAGAGACGGGGCCGCTGGCGGCTGGATTCGGCTATGGGGAGCGGGTGGCCAACGCAACGGTATGCCTGCGCGGGAGCGGGGCCTCCGGGCAGCCGCAGAAAAGCTATCGGATTGATATAAAGAAAGGCAAAGGGAAATGGGATGGGCAGAAGACGGTTCTGCTAAATAAGCATGCAGCGGATCCGGTTCGGTTTAAGAACCGTCTTGCATACTCTCTGATGCAGGAGATCCCGTCCATGTTCAGCGCGCGGACGCGTTTTGTGCATCTGTATGTGAAGGACAAAACAGAGGGGGAGGACGGTCTTTTTCGGGATTACGGTCTGTATACGGCGGTTGAGCAGATCAACAAGACATATTTGAAGAATCATGGGCTGGACAATGGCGGACAGCTTTACCAGGCAGAGGAGTTTGACTGGGGCCTGCACGAGGACAGCCTGGTGCCGGCTACCTCCCCACAGTATGACGACCCTTGCGAAGCT
>JAAWAR010000123.1 GCA_022792295.1 Lachnospiraceae bacterium | reverse complement strand
TCACAAAGCCTGTCGATCAGCTCCGACTTTCTGAGCGACGTAATGTGCTGGATTCCCTGGCTTTTTGCCAGCTCCCTAAGCTGCGTCAACGGTAGGGTTTCTAGTTTTTCACGCATATATGTTCTCCTTATTTATTTGATCGGTTGAGCTCTCAATCGGGGATTATAAATAGATCCACATGGATAGATACCAGACTAGATACTGGTATTATAGCGCTTTTTCCTTCATTTGAAAAGCCAAAAACCTCAATTCCGTGAAAACATTTTCTCAAACAGTTTCCCTGCCCTGTCCTCCAGTCCTCTTTACCGCCGCAATATCTCCATAAATTCATCTCCGGTAATGGTTTCCTTTTCCAGCAAATAGGCTGACAGCTCGTTAAGCTTTGGCGCATTCTCTTTTAAAATGTCAAGTGCCTTTTTGTACTGCTCTTTCACGATTCGGATCACCTCGTCGTCGATGGCCTTGGCAGTCTCCGGCGAACAGGCTAACGAGGCGTCCTGTCCCAGATACTGGTTTGTCACCGTCTCAAGTGCCACCATGCCGAACTGATCGCTCATGCCATAGCGTGTCACCATGGCCCTGGCAAGCTTTGTGGCCTGCTCGATGTCGTTTGAAGCGCCTGTTGTAACCGAACGGAATATAAATTCCTCCGCCGCTCGTCCCCCGGTTAACGTCGCGATCTTATTAAGCGCCTCCTCCTTACTCATCAAAAAGCGCTCGCCTGCCTCTACCTGCATGGTATAGCCGAGTGCCCCGGAGGTCCGCGGAATAATTGTGATCTTATGGACGGGTGCCGAATTGTTCTGGCAGGCGGCAACTAAGGCATGGCCCGTCTCGTGATAGGCCACGATCCGTTTTTCCTTCTCCGAAACCGCTGCTCCCTTCCGCTGATAGCCTGCAATTACCGTCTCTACGCTCTCCTCCAAATCCTCTTGGCAGACCACCCTCCTGCCCATGCGGACCGCCCGGAGTGCCCCCTCATTTACAATATTTGCCAATTCCGCGCCGCTTGCGCCGGAGGTCGCCCTGGCAACCGCATTGAAGTCTACCGTATCATCCATCTTAACATTTCTCGCATGAACCTTGAGAATCGCCTCCCGCCCCTTTAAATCAGGCAGTTCCACGGGAATCCGCCTGTCAAAACGGCCGGGGCGCAGAAGTGCCTGATCCAAAGACTCCGGACGGTTCGTAGCGGCGAGAATGACGACACCCTTCTTTCCGTCAAAACCATCCATTTCGGTCAAAAGCTGATTTAAAGTCTGTTCTCTCTCGTCGTTTCCGCCGATACCGCCGCTGTCGCGCTTCTTTCCGATGGTGTCGATCTCGTCTATAAACACGATACACGGCGCCTTTTCCGTTGCCTGCTTAAAAAGATCGCGGACCTTGGCCGCTCCCATACCGACAAACATCTCCACAAATTCCGAGCCGGAGATAGAGAAAAACGGCACATGCGCCTCGCCTGCAACGGCTCTTGCAAGAAGCGTTTTTCCAGTTCCCGGAGGGCCGACTAATAAGGCTCCCTTCGGAAGCGATGCTCCGATGTCTGCATACTTATTCGGATCATGCAGAAAGTCTACAATCTCTACCAGGGCCTCCTTGGCCTCCTCCTGCCCGGCCACATCCGCAAACGTCTTCCCCGTCTCATTCTCGGCATAGATCTTTGCATTGGATTTCCCGAAGGTCATCGCATTGCCGCCCATGCGCTTTGTGAACGTCCGGCTTAACAGATTCCCCAAAAGCAGCATGACACCAAAGGGAAGAATCCAGTTGGTGAAAAAGGACAGGATCGCCGATTCCTTCTGCGGGATTACCTTGCCGAAGGTCACACCGGCATCGTACAGCCGCTTGGTTAATTCCGGATCGTCCCAGTTTCCGGTCCGGTAAATCTGCTTATTGCCGGCCGTATCTTCAGCCAAAAAAACAATCTGATCGTCATCCTGCTGTACCTGGCGCACCAGCCCGGAATCAATCATAGCCAGAAATTCGTTATAACCGGTCTCGATTACCTGCTGACGCAGGGCCGGAAACAAAAGCCCGTTTAAAAGAACCGTGATGATCAGCATCAAAACCACATAATAAAGCAGTCCTCTCCCGTTTCCAAACGATTCCTTGTTTGGCTTTTTTCCGTCGTCCTTTACACCCATGTATATGACTCCTCCTTTTTTCTTTCCAGCAGTGACAACTTGTCACCTTTGTCGTTATGCTATATCCTACCTCCATATATAAAACATGTCAAGGCAGTTTATAAAAGTTTCACAAACTTGAGAAAGTGCGTATGCCGCGCTGCCTGGCCTGTCAGAATCTTTTGCGTATAAGAAAGTTCGCAGCCAGCTTCTATTGAAATAAAAAAGGGGGCCGCCAATAAGCAGCACCCCATTTTTGTATGAACTTGTTTATAGACCGGTCCAGCCGATCATCTGCAGAATCGTAAGACTTGCAAGTGAAAGAATGACCTGGCAGCCTAGCAGCGGCATCAGCCATTTCGCATATTTGGTCCAGTCCACCTTTGCGATTGCCAGCGCACCCATTAATGTACCGGCTGTCGGGAACAGGCAGTTTGAGAAACCGTCGCCAAACTGGAATGCCTGTACGGCAACCTGACGCGTAATCCCTGCAAGATCTGCAATCGGAACCATGAGAGGCATGACCGCAGCCGCCTGGCCGGAACCCGACGGGATCAGGAAGTTGATGAACAGGTTGGCGATGAACATGAAGTTCGCACCAAGCACGGAGCCCATACTGGAGATCGGGATCGACAGCCAGTTGACGATTGTGTTCAGGATATTGCCGCTATTAAGGATTACACCGATCCCGTTTGCAAAGCCGATAATGAATGCGGCGTTTACCATCTTTGCACAGCCGCCTATAAACACCTTCGTGGTGCCGTTAACACCCATTCCGTTGATCAAGCCGGCAAATACCGCAAGGACAAAGAAGGTAGCGGAAATCTGATCATAGCTCCATTTGAACTTGATGGAGCCGATCAAAATGCACACGATCGCTGCAACCAGTCCGAGAAGGCTCAAAAGATGCGGCATGGTCATCGTATCATCAATCGCGCCCTTCTTTTCTCCGGATCCCATATACTCCGATACCGACATGCCTTCCTCGTAATTCAGGCTCTTTGTCGAATCCGTCCTTACCATTTTCATGTAGCGGAGCGTAAAGTAATAGCAGATCGCAAAGTTAATGATATTCAAAACCACACGGACGCTGAAGCCCGAGAAAATCGGCAGCTCGGCAATCGGATGTGCGGTTCCGATCGTGGAAGCATTCGCCCAGCCTACGTTGAAGCCGGAATACGCACCCATATATACGAACAAAAAGCCTGTAAATGCGTCATAGCCCAAGTTAGTCGCCAGGATGATGCCAATCGGGACCAGGGCAACGACCGGATTCGCAAAAACGCCAGCCGCACCGCCGATGGACATGAAGGCCATCACAAGGAATGCCAGAACATTTACATTCAGATTTTTCTTGGAAGCCAGCTTTCCAAATGCCGCGTTGATAGAACCACTCTTTTCGAGGATCTCAACGGCTCCTCCGCAGAAGAATACCATAAACATCAGCTTCGCGCCCTTTGAAAACCCGGCCATAACACTCATAATCGTCGCCCACGGGCCGACCGGCGTGCTCTCCACAACGTGATACGTCCCTGCAATTACACGGTTCGTATTGCCCACCTGCTCCATGTCGTAAGCTCCTGCCGGGATGATCCAGGTTAAAACCGCACTGACGATCATCATCATGAACAAAAGCGCACAAGTGGTTGGAATTTGGAACTTTTTCTTTTTGTTGTCCATTTACAACTCTCCTTTTTTGTATTTAAGCAAATCCGGCGGCTTCCCCTTAACAGCCTCCGGAGATCCTTCCTTTGATTACTGCAGGAAATCCCGCACAAACTGCACCAGCACCGAAGTACCCGCAGGCAGACAAGCATCATCAAACACGTTTTTCGAATTGTGGAGTCCATGTCTTGTGTCGGGATTCTCATCGTTGCCCGAGCCTAAGCGAAACTGTGCACCTGGGCCGAATTCGGGAAACATATAGGAAAAGTCTTCCGAACCCAGGGACGGATTCTGCACCGTAATGATGTGATCGGCTCCGATGGTCTTTTCGGCGGCGGCACGCAGGGCGTCGATCACTTCCCCGTCATTGACAAGAGGCGGCATACCGATCTCCCAATGAACCTCCCCGCGTCCTCGCATCGCCTCCGCTGAGGAGGAAACGATCCGCTCGATGGCTTCCTGCATGGACTTTCGGCTCTCCGCGTTTAAGCTTCTTAATGTGCCGCCCATCTCCACGTAATCCGGAATCACATTGGCGGCTTTTCCACCGTGAATACTGCCAATCGTCATGACCGCCGGATAGACCGGATGATTTTCACGCGAGATCACGCTCTGGAGCTGCGAGAGAACAAAACCGCTGATTGCCACCGGGTCAATGCAGTTTTCCGGATGGGCACCATGTCCGCCTTTTCCGCTGATCTTGATCTGGAACATATCACAGGAAGCGTTCGCCGGCCCACGTTTTAATCCGATCGAGCCCGCAGGATATTCCGGAGACACATGGAGCCCCACGAAGACATCCGGCTTTAAGACGTTAATGAAGCCGCACTCGACCATCTGCTTGGCTCCGCTTCCTTTCTCCTCTGCCGGCTGAAACAGGAACATGACGTTTCCATTAAGCTCGTCCTTCATCTCCGAGAGAACCTTGGCACAGTATAAAAGCGTCGTTGTATGGATGTCATGACCGCAGGCGTGGCTGACGCCCTCGATCTTTGAGGCATACGGTACATCGGCAAGCTCCTGCATCGGAAGCGCATCAATGTCCTCACGGATCGCAACCGTTTTTCCCGGGTTCTTGCCGCGCAGGATTCCAACCACACCGGTCTTTAATCCGATCTCTGCTATCTCAATTCCATATTCTGTAAGCTTTTCCTTAATTAACTCCGTCGTCTGAAATTCCTGGTTGCTGAGTTCCGGGTTTTGATGGATCCGTCTGCGGAGAGCCGTCATCTCCTCGGCATACTGTGCAACGATCTTCTGTGTTTCCATAAAATAGCCTCCTTATATGATAAAATTGTATATGTTTTTTAAATTATTTTAGTACAAACCTTGAAAAATGTAAAATATTTGTATAGAATAGCGGTATAATCTCAGCTAATACCTATATCTGTACGGAGGAATGACAGATGAATTTTTCCCAGGTTCAATATGTGCTGGCAGTTGCCCGATACAGAAATTTTTCCAAAGCAGCCGAAAGCCTGTTTCTTTCACAGCCCGCTCTTTCACAGCAGATTAAGAAGCTTGAGGAGGAGCTTGGTTTTTCGCTGTTTACACGCATGGCGCAGGGTGTAGCCCTTACCTCGGAGGGGAAAGCCTTTTTTGATTCCGCCTGCCGGGTCGAGGAAGCATGGAACCAACTGCAGGAGACAGCCGCCAGAGGACGCCGATACGGCCGCCCCTTACGCGTCTCTCTTGGAACGCGCGTGTATTCAAATGATCTGTTTGAACCGATCATGAGCTTTTTTGACCGCCATCCAGAATTTGAAGTCTGCTTTTTTACGGAGCCGGACGGTGACTTCCTCGCAAGCCTTCGAAAGGGTTCACTGGATGTCGCTCTGGACAGGCTCCCTCTCACCTATTTTTCCTCTGGCCACAAGCGCTTCTATTCGTGTGAGCTGATCCCCGAAAGACAGTGTGTCCTTGCCTCTTTGCAGGATCCCGTCTACACAATGTCTGAAATTCCGTTTGCTTTGCTGGATGGCTGTACGCTCATCTCTCCTATGGAAAATACCATGACTGACTTAGCCATCCGCCAGCGTTTCCGGGAATACGGCATCTCGTTCGGAAAGGTTTTCCGTTCGGACCGGATCGAAACCATCATGAACATGGTAAAACGTGGCAAGGGGATCACGATGGGCCCCCTCTCCTTCGCCGATTATTACGGCGTCCGCGCGATTCCCCTGATCCCGGCCACTTACCTGAGCCTCAATTTTATCTGTCTGCGTGAGAGAAAGGACTCCTTCGAGCTGTCCCTTTTCAGGGATTTCCTCGTGCAGCTGTGCAAAAAACCAATCAGCCCTCTTTCCTGACTGCTTCAAATTCTCTTACAATTTCCTCCTGCGGCTCTGCGGTTGCAAGGCTTACGCCAATGATCAGCGCCAGGCTCACCAAAAATGCCGGAAGCAGTTCGTAAATATTCCAAATACCGCCAAGCGGTTTCACGCAATATTTCCAGATAAAGACCATAGAGCCTCCGCCGATCATACCGGCGATCGCCCCCTGTCTGTTGGAGCGCTTCCAAAACAGCGCGCAGAGCATCAGCGGGCCGAATACCGCGCCGAAGCCGGCCCAGGCAAAGGATACGATGCCGAAGACAGAGCTGTTCGGATCGCCTGCCAGGAAAACGGCGATGACCGCGATCACGACTACCGTCGAACGGGCCGTTAAGATCGTGGCCCTTTCAGAAAGGTTTACACCCAGTATACCCTTAATCAGGTTTTCGGATACAGACGAGGATGCCGCCAAAAGCTGTGAATCAGCCGTAGACATCGTACAGGCCAAAATACCGGCGAGTGTAATGCCAGCACCTAGGATCGCAAGCGCCCCATGACGGCTTAAAAGCGTCGCAATCCGAATCACGATCGTCTCCGAATCAGATCCGCTCAGTACATCAATCGCCCCCGTCTGGCTCATGCTGTAGCCCACTATGCCAATCAAAATGGCAACCCCCATGGAAATGACGACCCACACGGTCGCAATCCGTCTGGAGAGCGGGATATTTTTCTCATTCTCGGTCGCCATAAAGCGTAAAAGGATGTGCGGCATTCCAAAATAGCCAAGCCCCCAGGCCATCGTTGAGACGATCGTAATCATTCCATAAGGAGACGCGCTGTTTGAAGCGCCGTCATAAACCGCATTTAAAGACAGATACCCCGGAAGTGCCGCGGCATTCGCCATCACCGAATCCCAGCCTCCGCCGACGCCTATTCCGAACAGGACGACAATCACAAGCGCAATTGACATGACAACACTCTGAATCAGATCCGTGGTACTCGCCGCCATAAATCCGCCAAGTGCCGTATATCCGACAATTACAACCGCGCTGATTAGCATGGCGGCCGTGTAGGGCATACCAAACAGCGTGGAAAAAAGCTTCCCGCAGGCCGCAAAGCCGGACGCCGTATAAGGCACAAAAAAGATAATAATAAAAATAGAAGACACTGCTAAAAGGACTCTCGATTCATCCCGATAACGATTCGAAAAAAAGTCCGGAAGCGTAATCGCATGGATCCGCGCACTGTAGCGTCTGAGACGTTTGGCCACGATCAGCCAGTTCATATAGGTCCCCCAGGCAAGCCCGATCGCCGTCCATGCCGCGTCGCAGACGCCGGACAGATAGGCTACGCCCGGCAGGCCCATCAAAAGCCAGCTACTCATATCCGAAGCTTCCGCGCTCATCGCCGTCACAAACGGTCCTAGCCTCCTACCGCCCAGATAGAAATCTTTGGAATCATTGTTTCCCTTTGAATATAAAAACCCAATTACCAGCATCATGACCAAATAGGCCACGATTACCATAAGCATCCCCAGTTGTGCACCACTCATACAGTCAGATCCTCCATGTCTCGCGTCACAGGTACACTTTTCCTACACCGCGTCAAAGTATTAATGCTTTTTAGTATAACAGAAAAAAGAATTTTTTCAAATACTTTTTTCAAACATATTAATATTCGTGTTTGTCGAGCACGAATTTTGAACGGAATGCAGCCAGCTTTCGGACTATAGAAAAGGCTGGCGGTTCATAAGCGGTTACTATAATTTTTTGGCTGTTTAAGCTATTTATTACAGAAAGGGAAGGATACCATTATGAGGAGGAAGAAATGATTCAGGAAAAGAAGACATCTGGTATGTACGCTGCCTGTCTTTATCAAAGCAGAGGCCGGAAGTAAGCCCGCTTATGGAGCTCTTGAGGAGAGCGGCAAAGTCTGGCTGTCTACCGGCCGGCAGCAAAATTCCGCTGTGGGCAGACGGAGGCCTGCCATGAGGAACGGAAAGCGGCAGATGGGAACGAATAGGCGGGGCATTGGGACTAATCAATCGAAAGCTCATCCACGGTGACAAAGCTGTAGCCTTCTTCCAGAAGCCTGTCAACGATCTCTAAGGCTGCCTCTACGGATGTGGGAAATTCGTCATGCATCAGGATAATGTCTCCGTTTCCCGTGTCCTTCAGAACCTTTTTCACGATCCCGGCCGTATTCTGGAGCTTCCAGTCCACCGAATCTACGCTCCAGAATACAGGTTCCATGGGAATCCCATCCCAGAGTGCTTCACTCCAGTTTCCGTAAGGAGGCCGTACATACTCCGGGAGCTTCCCGGTCAGGGCAAGGATCCTCTCCTTCGTCTCCTCAATCTCTCCGAGGACTACCGCAAGCTTCTCCTTTGTCAGATCCGCATGGTGCAGGCCGTGGACGCCGATTAAATGCCCTTCCTCACTCATGCGCTTTACAAGCTCCTCATTCCCCTCGATGCAGTCGCCCAGGAGAAAAAAGCTTACGCGTACCCCCCGTTCCTTCAGCCCGTCAAGGAGCACCCCCGTATATTTTGCATTCGGCCCATCGTCAAATGTCAATGCCACGACCTTCGGCTCCGAATGCTTCTCCTCTGCCGAGACCGTCAAAGACGCATTCGATCGGTCCTTCCAAATGAAAAAAAGCCCGGCTCCCAGGCATACGTCAATCATCAGAATCAGTGCAAAAAGGGCCGTCTGAGTTCGGAATCTCATGCTTGCTCCGCTTCAAACCTTTCTCAGAAAATTCTATGAAAAAGACGGGCAGGTTATTCCTTTGGAAACCGGCCCGTCTTTTTCGTCTGTCTCTTTCTTATTTCCTTCTCTTTTCGGCACAGGCCAGGCACGCTTCACAGGCACTTTTCGCGACCGCCATACCGCCTAAAGAGGTCTCCCGAAGCTCAGAGGGAATGGCCCTTCCCACTGCATACATGACGCCGATAGTCTCGTCAATCGGCGTTATGCTTTTGATTCCGGCCAGGGAAAGCTCCGCGCTGAGCAAGGCGTTTGTAGCTCCCATCGCATTGCGGTTCTGGCAGGGGTTTTCCACAAGCCCGCCGATCGGGTCGCAGACAAGGCCCAGAATGTTCACGATCGCAAGGGATGCCGCATCCAGGCATTGTCTGGCTGTCCCTCCAAAAAGCTCCACGGCGGCGGAAGCCGCCATCGCGCTCGCCGAACCAACCTCAGCCTGGCAGCCGCCCTCGGCTCCGGCCGTCGTGGCGTTTCGCGTAATCAGATAACCGACCGCTGCCGCATTAAAAAGAGCCTGGCAGATCTCCTCGTCTGAGAAGTCATACTGTTCCTTCAGGGCACAGAATACACCGGGCAAAACCCCCGAGGAGCCGGCCGTCGGCGCTGCCACGATGAGGCCCATCGAGGCATTGACCTCCAAAACGCCCACCGCATAGGCGGCTGCCTTGGAGATCACGTCACCACAGATGTTCTTTCCGGCCTCACGCAGAGCGTGCATCCTTTTGCTCTCGCCCCCGATCATGCCGCCCATGCTGACAATATCCTCTGTCATTGGCTTTCTGGCCGCCGTCTCCATGATCGACCAGGCTTTTTTCATCTTTTCCCTGGTCTTTTCCCCCGGCTGCTCGAGAAACACGGTCTCCCGCTCGAACATGGCCTCAGAAATTTTTTTGTTTTCCTTTTCACAATATTCCAGAAGCTGCGCTCCATTTGTAAAGTTCATACCGTTTCCCCCTGTCAGTTCAAGTCAATCGCCGGAACAAGGATCACGTTCCGAACGGCCTCAAAGCCGCGCAGCGCGCTTAATAGCTGCTCGTTAATATTCGTATCCACCTCGATAATCGCGTAGGCAATCTTTCCCTTGCTCTCCCGATACAACCGCAGGGAACCGATATTCAAATCGTAGGCGCTCAATACTGTTGTTACAAATGCCAGTGTGCCCTTTTTGTCAACGTGCTCGACCACCATCGTGCAGTAATTGCCGGTCAGCTCCACCTCGACGCCGTTGAGTCTGGTGATCACTGCGTTGCCGCCGCCGATGGATTTTCCCCGCAGGGATACGGTCTGCCCGTCCTCTCCCGTCACATAAATATCCACGGTATTCGGATAGATCTCCTTGTCTGTCAGGTTTTCCTCAAACGCAAAGGAAATGCCGGCCTGCTCCGCATACTCAAAAGAATCGCGAATCCGTTCGTCATCCGGATGGTAGCCTAAAATACCGCCGACTAACGCGCGGTCTGTCCCGTGTCCATGATAGGTCCTCGCAAAAGAACCGTAGAGTACAAACCGGACGGAAGCCACCTTTGCCACCATTTTTCCCGCAATAAACGCGATCCGCAGAGCTCCCGCCGTGTGAGAGCTCGAGGGGCCGATCATATTCGGCCCGAGAATATCAAACGTACTGATTTCATTCATGGTTTTTATTCTCCTGTCTGTTCGTTTAAAAATGTCACCGCCTTGCAAGGCGTGCGATAATTCATCGTTGAGATCTTAATGCCTGTACGCTCCGTGCTGGCGTGAATGATCTGTCCTCCCCCTATGTACATTGCCACATGGTCGATATTCCCACCGTTGGCGTAAAACACGAGATCTCCCGGTTCAATGTCCCCAATCGGGACTGCCTTTCCTTTATCCGCCTGATCCCTGGAGCTCCGTCCTGTGTCGATTCCAAAGTGTTCATAAATCTTCATCGTAAAGCCCGAGCAGTCCGCACCCTCGGTCAGGCTTGTCCCGCCATATACGTACGGGTTGCCGACAAACTGCTTCGCATAAGCCACGACCGCTGTCCGCAGCGCCGAGGAGAGTTCTCCGTTTCCAGGTCCAGAAGGGGGATACGGCTCTGTCTGCGAGGCCCCGGACATGCCGGGACCATAGCTGCCTGCCCCATCCTTGTCTCTTATCTGGCCTCCTCCGGGCCCCAACGTGCTCCCCCAAAGGGAGGGACTGCCGCTTCCCATCCCGTCTGGATTCCCCGAGGCCGGGCCTGCGGGACCAAACGATCCGCTTTTTATCTCCTCCACACGGGCAATAGCCGCAGCAGCAGCCTGCCTGCGCTCATCGGCTTCCTCTCTCTGTGTCTGTTCTTCCAGAAGGCTCACCGCCTGCCGGAATTCAACACGCTGTTCGATGTAATCTTTATGCACAAAGCCGCTTAAGGACGCATCCACCTGGATCTTTACAAAATCCCCCTCCTCCTGGAGCGCGACATATTCGTCATCCTGAGAGAGGATCGTCAGGGTCTGGCTTGACAGGTTCGGCTGTTCCCGGAGCCGTAAGGATGCCGTATTGATCCGAACATAAACGGCACCGATGCTTTTGGCAAGCTTCTCGGCTTCGGAGCCCGTGATAAAATACTCGGCCTTAATGTAGCCGTTTACACTTCCTGACTGAATCTGATACCAGGCTCCCCCCTCTCCATCCACTGCTGCAAGAATCGTCGCCGCACAGTCATTGTAGATCTTTCCGACAATCTCGCTGTGTGTGTTGGGCTGCGTCCGTACATTCACATAGCTGCTGACATGAGAGATCGCCACATTTTCATAGGTGGGCTGTGCCAGGACTTTAGACGGCGCCCCCAAAAGCAGCATAAGGACGCAAGCTCCCAGAAATTTCCCTGCTTTTTTCATTCGAATCCTTCCTTTTCCTCAGCCCTGACCGTTTAAATAACGCTCCACACTGCTTATACAGTTCGCCCCGTCAGACACCGCGGTCACGATCTGACGCAGCGCCTTGGTCCGCACATCCCCGGCTGCAAAAATCCCCGGCTCCGAGGTGCGGCCATCTTCTCCCGCTACGATATAACCGCCCGCATCCATCGCCGCCAGTCCGTCAAAAACCGCCGTATTCGGAGTGATCCCCACTGCAATGAACACCCCGTCCACAAAAAGCTCCCGGCCTTCCCCCGTCTTTTTATTTTTGAGCTGAATGGACTCCACTCTTGTTGATCCCTTTACATTTTCTACAACCGTATCCCAGATAATCTCTGCATTCTCACATTCCATTAGTCGTTTTTGCAGGCTTTTCGCCCCCCGCAGCTCATCGCGGCGGTGGATCAGATACACCTTTTTACAAAATCTGGCTAAAAAAATCGCATCTTCAATCGCTACATCACCGCCGCCGACAACTGCCACCGTCTTCTTTTTGAAGAAAGCGCCGTCGCAGGTTGCGCAATAGGAAACACCCATTCCCAGAAATTCTTCCTCTCCCGGGATCCCGAGCTTTCTGTGATGAGCACCGGAAGCAATAATCACCGTCTTCGTCAGATACGTGTGGTTTTGACAGACCACCTGTTTCAATGCCGGACCGGCCTCTGCGGCCATAAGAATCTCCTCGCCTGTCTCGGCCTCCTCTACCCGAAGTACCGTTTCTTCCGCGAACTCTGTTCCAAGCCTGTCAGCATGTTCGCGAAACTTCATCCCGAGATCAAACCCTCCGATTCCCGGAAGCCCTGCATAATTGTCCACCTCATAGGTGGTAAGTACCTGGCCGCCGCTCACGGCCTCCTTCTCCAGCACAAGCGTCTTAAGATCCGCCCGCTTTGCATATATGGCCGCCCCCAGCCCGGCCGGGCCGGAGCCAATGATGATCAGATCATAAATCTGTTCCATGTCCGTATCTTCCTTTCCTGCCGCGTGCAGACAAACACATACGGCATAATCCGTTCTGTTTTTATAAGTATAGCACAGTCCTGCCGAATCATACAAGTGATACTTCAAATCCTCGGGACGAATCGTAACCGTTTTGCTGCTGTCTGCACAGGGCTGCGCAGGGTCTGGCCCGGAGACCCTTTACAAGCACCGCCGGCGTTTAGGGCCGCGCAGATGATTCAGGATCGTCTTTTGTTTGCAGCAAGGAATATACCCTCCGATTTCCGTGGAAAAAGAACAAAAACCGTGCTATACTGAAACAGCAGATCAAAAAAGGAGGGCCTCCCATGAACACGAAAAAAAACGTACTTGTCACCGGCTCCTCCCGCGGAATCGGGAGAGCCATCGCTTTAAAATATGCCGCCCTGGGGTATCAGGTGATTCTCAACTGCAAAACGGATACCAAACGCATGGAGGAAGTAAAGCAGGAGGCCGAACGCCTTGGGGGACGCTGCCTCGCCATACAGGCGGATGTGGGGAGGCGGGAGGAATGCATTCGTTTATTTGACACGATTTCCCGCGCCGTAGGCCCTGTCGATATTTTAGTCAACAATGCGGGAATCTCCCATATCGGGCTGCTGCAGGAAATGGAGTATGACGAATGGGACAGGCTGCTTGCCTCCAATCTTTCTTCGGTATTTTATTGCTGTAAGCTTGCCATACCGGGTATGGTGCACAAAAAATCCGGGGCAATTTTAAACATTTCTTCGGTTTGGGGAATCTGTGGTGCCTCCTGTGAGGCCGCCTACTCCGCCGCGAAAGGCGGGATAAACGCTCTGACCCGTGCTCTTGCCAAGGAGCTTGCCCCTTCTGGAATCTCGGTAAATGCCATCGCCTGCGGCGTTATTGACACAGAAATGAATCGTTTCCTGACAGACAGCGAGCGGGAGGCGCTGCTCGCGGAGATTCCCGCAGGCCGCATGGGAAGCGCAGAGGAGGCCGCCGATTTGGCCGTACGCCTCACCGGGACCTCCTCTTATCTAACCGGACAGATCGTTGCGCTCGATGGCGGCTGGATCTAGTATGGGAGTCTAAAATCCTCCTCGATTACGCTCCAGGCCGCATCCACGCTGAAATACTCCCGGATATAGCTCTGCGTTTTCTTACAGAGCGCCTGACAGGCCGCCGGGTCCTGATACAGCTTTGCGACACAGTCGGCAAATCCCTCCGGGCTGTCCGCAATCTTCATGACACGGTCTGCCTCCGGGATGCCTTCGGCGCCGATCGAGGTCGTCACCACAGGCGCACCGTTGTAGATCGCCTCCACGACCTTTCCTTTCACGCCGGCCCCGTAGCGAAGCGGCACGACAACGACCCGGCATGATGCATACAGGCGGAAAAGCTCCTCCTCGCTCACAAAGCCCTTGACAATGATTCCATTATCCGGCTGTTCTAACGCCTTGATTTCTTCCGTCACCTTTGAACCAACCACGTAAAACGGCACGCGAAACCTTGCGCGGATCAGCGGGAATATCTCTTTGGCAAACCAGAGCACTGCGTCTGCGTTCGGCGGATGCGCGAAGCCGCCGACAAACAAAAGCCCCTCCCGTCTTGTAAAATCCATCGGAATCCGTTCCAGAAAATCCTCAAACACGTAAGCCGTGATCGCCTTCAGCCGCAGGGCAGGGTTGACCGCATGAATCGCCTCCGTCTCCGTCTGCGAGGGGTAATAGGATACCGCTGCCTTTTCCATCAGAGAAAACTCGATCGACCTCCAATAATCGGAGTCCCGCTTCTTTTGGATGTCGCCGGTCAGCTCGTATTCCCTGTATTCCCGTAAAAAATGCAGGTCATGTCCATAATAGATCCGTTTAATCTGCGTATTCTGCCGAAGGAAATCCACATACTTGACGGCGATATGCGGACGGTTTAAATAGGCAAAGTCAATCTCGTCTTTGTTTTTCAAAAACCAGTCCCAGATTCCTGCCTGGTATTCGGGCCCGTATAGGATCTCCACGCCCATCTGCTGCAGCGTCGTGGAATAGGGCTCCTCATGAAGGAAGTTATCGCCGAGAAATTTGACGGCATATCCTTTTTTCAGGAACATCTTGATGTACTGGTATGTCGTCTTGGAGCCTGCATCCTTATCAAAAGTCGGAACATAGTGATCGATAAACAGGACCACCGGTTTCCCCTGGCTGCGCTCTCTGGCGCGAAACGGATTTGGATTTCCCGTATTGACGCACTGTTTTTTGAATTCCCCAGCCCATTTTTCCTTAAGCTTTTTGCTGTTTTCCACCTGGTAGCGCTTGAGCCCGGCTCCATTCACATCGGTTCCGTTGGAAACGCCTTCAAAATGGATTACCTTTGAAAGCGGCTGATAGACCACCCGATAACCGGCCCGGCGCACCTCAAAAGCCAGATCCGAGTCCTCACAGTAAGCAGGCGCAAACCGCTCATCAAAACCGCCGATCTGCTTCCACAAAGAAACCGGAAGCAGAATCGCCGCGCCGGAGATATAATCCACGTCCTTTACATAATTGTACTCTGCCTTGTCCGGATCATCCAACCGGCCATAATTCCAGCCGGAGCCGTCGCTCCAGATGATACCGCCTGCCTCCTGAAGGCGTCCATCCGGGTAGACGAGCTTGGAACCGACCATGCCGATTGAGGCGTCGGATTCCAAAAGCTGCACCAGGCTTGACAGCCAGCCGGGCGTCACCTGCGTATCGTTATTTAAAAACATGAGGTATGTCCCGCGTGCCGCCTTCGCCGCGTTGTTGCAGTTCCTTAAAAAGCCCTGGTTCACCGCATTGCGGCAGACCGTTACATTTTCCACATAGCGCGAAAGCTCCTTCGTCGCGTCGGTGGATACATCGTCCGCGATAATGACCTCGTAGCGCACATTCTCCGTATTCTGAAGGATTGAGAGCAGGCAGGCATACGTATAATGCACCTGATTGTAAACCGGAATCACAATGGAGACGGCCGGCGCATCCTCTCTGGGAAAGCGAAGCCTTCCGTGCTCCAAATACCCGGCGCCGATCTTAAAGTCGCCGCGGATTCGGTTTCTTCCGTCTGCCGAAAAGTACAGTCTGCCGTATTTTTTCGGATACAGAAGCGTATTTTTAAAATACTGCAATACCTTCCGCTTTCTCGTCCCCTTCGGCATAAGCTTCTCGACGAACCGGTGCCCTTTGCGAAGAACCTTCCAGATAAGGGCCTCGTGCTTTGCAAGATACTGGAGTGTCTTTGCGATCTCCGTATTTTCCCGGCGCAGATCGCCGATGATGACATCCAGATTTGCCACATGGTTATTGGTCAGCCGCTGCACCTCCTGCTGTTTCTGGATGGTTACATCCTTTTCGGCAATCTCCGCCTTCAACGCTTCGCACCATTCCTTAACCTTGTAAAGCTCGCTTTCCCGGTCTAAAAGAAACTCCAGCGTCTTGGCCGTCTGCTCGTACTGTTTCATATAGCCGAAGCTTCCCTCACCGTGCACATAAGACTGGAACGCCGCTTCCATTCCTTCGAAAAGCTCTGAAAGCCCTTCGTCGATCCCAAAATGCGAAAGCACTTCCTTCTGCCCGTCCCGCAGCACATTCTCATAGCGGCGGTAAAAATACAAAAGGTTGCGGTAATGCAGAAACTTTGCGGGAATCGGAAAATCAAACACCCACTCATAGTCGATCCCGTAAACCTTTCCGTCCGAAAGCATCAGATTTTCGAACAGCCCATCCACGTTGGAGACAAAGGCAGCGCGGCCCGGTATCCGTTTTCCCTCTGCAATCTCCCCAAAGACCCGGCAAAATTCGGGCGTACGGTAGAGCTCTGTTTGTTCAGACTGCTCCTTTTCTTCGGCTTTTGGGCCGAAATCTTCCGGAAACAGAAATGCCATCACCTGTTCCAACGCCGCAAAGGGCGTTTCATCCAACAGGATCTCGTCTCCGAGCGCATCGCCTATGGTCCTTCCCTTCAGATAGGGAAAGCGGACCGTCCTCCGATCCTTGGAAAGGTTTGGCTTTAAAAACCGGATTCCTGGGTTTAGGCCCGCAATCTTTTCGTATTTCTCCACAAAGGAGCCGATGTGCTGTTCCCCTTTTTTTGTCAACGCCGTTTTCTCTACGCAGAGCGTTCCGCCCTCCCGCACGATAGCCGTCTTTAGCTGAAAGCGCTCCGCCCGCGTCCGGTTATATTTCACAAATTCAATCTGCCTCATAGCCGCCCTCTGCCTTCTTATACATGCCTAAAAACGAGTTGGCAAACTTCGTAAATTCCCCGTTCCTGCATGCCTTCGTCATGGCCTCCTCCTCGCTCCCGAACCAGAAGCCCGGTCCGTCAAGACGTGCCGAAATATTCGTCACATCCCCTGTCTTTGGAAGATACTTGTCCGAATAAAGCACCGTCGGATAGCGGTAATCCGGGACCGGATAATACAGCATGGCCATTCCTCCCCGCTCCCGGGCCAGGGACTCAAACAAGCCGCGAAATTCTACCTCCAAAAACGCGGTTTCAAGTGCCTGCGCCCCCATCCAGTAGCGGACGCCTGCCTCGTTCTCCGCCGCCGCAAAGAGTGTTCCGCCGGGTTTAAGGAAATCCGCTGCACGGCTTAAGAGCAAGGACGCCTCCTCCTTTTTGCACTGCCCTAAAAGGCCGGCCGAAAACACGTAGTCAAACGGCTCCTCTAAAAGCTCTTTCACCGTCTCAAAAGCGGGAGCCTGGGGCTTATACACCGCAAAGGCCGTGGCCTGCTGGCTTCCGTTCTTTTCCAAAAGGTCTCCCCGCACATACCGGACATTGCCTGCCGGCCCATGTCTTAGCCGGTTGACTTCCAGATTTTCATCACGCGAATCCAGCACCACGACCGTCTTTGCCCGCCTCGCCAAAAGCCCTGTATAGGAGCCGTAATCAGAGCCCAGCTGAAGCACTCTCGCATCGCATCCAAACTCGATCCACTCAAATAAATTTTCCCGAAGCGGAGAAAATGCGTACAGGCAATGCGCCGCACATTCCCCGCAGAGCGCCGCCGCCGTATCCCCGTCATATTTTTTCAGCAGATCCAAAATTTCATAGCTGTAATCTTCCATCGTCTCTTTCCCCTTACGCCCGTGTCAGCCTCGTTTCCACCTCGGACTCCATATCGTACACTCCAACCGTGTTTTTATTGGAGATCACGGTGAGATTTGCCACATCATACAGCCTGTGATAGACCACATGCTCCTCACCCTCAAAGCCCGTACAGCTCATAGACAAAAGATACTCCCCGCCCTGGAGCGTCATTTTCTGCGTAAACGCTACGTCGTACACATCACCGGCTGCGACCGGCTGTATGTCCGCTCCCTCATACATCGTGTTGGTGCCGGAGAGGTCGGTCCCCTTTTTGTCCTTGATCGTATACGTAAAAATCGGGCATTTTAGCGGCGCATGAAAGCGGATCCGTTCCTTAATCGTAAACATCTCACCTTTTAAAAGCAGATTTGTCAGATTGCCTCTCGCGTCAAACAGGCCCAGGTCAAAAATTTCGGCCCGCCCGTCCCCGTACTCGGTCCGGTTCGCGTTGATCGTGATTTTTTCTTTCATAAGCGCCTGCCCACCGGGCTCCTCCTCCCGCCCTTTTGCGCCGCTCTTTTCATCTGCTGCCTGCTCCAGCTCCTCCTGAAGCGAATCCAGCTGGTTTGCGAGGATCTTCTTATACAGATCGACCATCCGCCCTGCCTCTCCCTCTGCGATAAATTCGCCGCGGTTTAAAAGGACAACCTTGTCACAGTATTTGATGATGCTTCCCATATCGTGCGTCACCATGAGGATTGTTGTGCCGTTTTTGCGGATTTCCTCCATCCGCCTGTAGCACTTTGCCTGGAAGAATACATCGCCCACCGACAGCGCCTCATCCACGATCAGGATTTCCGGCTCCACATTGATTGCTAACGCAAACGCCAGCCGCACGAACATGCCGCTGGAATACGTCTTGACCGGCTGATGGACGAAATCTCCGATGTCCGCAAAATCCAGAATATCCTGGAGCTTTTCGTCCATCTCCTTTTTTGTAAAGCCCATCATTGTGCCGTTCATATAAATATTTTCGATCCCGGTATAATCCATATTAAATCCGGCGCCTAGTTCCAAAAGCGCCGAGATTTTTCCATCTACAAAGACATTGCCGGTCGTCGGCGTGAGTACGCCGGTGATGATTTTTAAAATCGTTGATTTACCCGAGCCATTGGTCCCGATGATTCCTACGGTCTGCCCCTTCTTAACCTGAAACGACAGGCCATGCAGCGCGTAAAAATCCTTATGGTATTCCCGGTGGCGCGGGTTCAGCGCCTCCTTTAACCGGTCGATCGGCTTCTCATACAGCCGGTAAATCTTTGTCACACTCTGTACTTCAATCGCAAATTCGGACATCCGATCCTCCTGAAAATCGCACTGTTTTCTTGAAACCCTTCAAAACCTTCATGCATCCGGCAGCGGACGCAGCAACAAACACACAGTAACCCCTATGCCCCCAGTTCCGCACGCTGGCGCCGAACTTTCCAAGCAGCATCTAAAGCACATCCGCAAAATGCGGCCTGAGCCGCTTAAACACCTTAAGCCCCACTGCCATCAAAAGAAGTGTCACTGTCCAAAAATATACCGTCAGTGTCGGCCGCATAAAAAACAGGTCTCCGGTCAGCATGCTGTCTCGGTAGCCGGCCGCTATATAATAGAAAGGATTGAGCTTCAGAATAAACGGCGCGATCGTAATCCCCTTGTCCACAAAGAGCTGCTCACTGTACATGATCGGCGTAAGCCACATCCCAAATTGTAAGCAGATACTGACGATTTGGGTCATATCCTTAAAGAAGACCTGAATTGCGCTCGTAAAATACGAGAGCGCAAGCGCAAGCATCGTGGCCGCAAACGCATAGTATACAATCTGGAACCAGGAAGCCATTGGCAGACGTCCGCTTACAAGAAACACCGCAAACATGATACTTACAAAAAATACGTGCACAAACAGGCACGAAAGCAGCTTGATCACCGGCAGGATTTCCACCCGAAAGACCACCTTTTTTACGAGGTAGTTATATTCCTGCAGACAGCCTGTCCCTGTGTTTAACGCCTCGGAAAAGAAAAACCACGGTGCAATGCCCGGCACCAGCCACTGAACATAGGAAGCGCCCGGGACCGGAGGGGCACTTTTAAAGCCGATCGGCCCGAAGATCAGCCAGTAGATGAGCACCGTCACAACCGGCTGAACAAACATCCAAACCACGCCGAAATACGAGCCCACAAACCGCTTTTTAAAATCCGCCTTGGAAAGCTCCCATAAAAGCCGTCTTTTATCTACAAGCTCCCTGATCAGGGAAATTACATATTTCACGCCAAAACAACCTTTCCCGTTCGTTACCGTTCGAATTTAAACGTCTCGTCAATGCCGCCCCATTTTGTATCCTTATCGGAAAGGATGAGCTTCATATCGTCCGCGATGGGCCATTTGATCCCAATGGACGGATCGCTCCAAAAAAGTCCTCCCTCGTCTCCCGGATGGTAAAAATCGGTACACTTGTAAGCAAACTCTGCCTCGTCAGAGAGCACCAGGAAACCGTGCGCAAACCCCTCGGGAATATAAAACTGTTTCTTGTTCTCCGCCGACAGCTCGACGCCGAACCATTTCCCATAAGTGGCCGAATGCGTCCGCAGATCCACCGCCACGTCAAACACGGTCCCTCTCACGGCGCGTACCAGCTTTCCCTGGGGAAACTGCTTCTGATAATGCAGCCCGCGGAGCACCCCCCGCACTGACATGGACTGATTGTCCTGAACGAATACCATGTCAAGCCCTGCCTCTTTAAAATCATTCTGGTTATATGTTTCTACAAAATACCCGCGTTCATCCTTAAATACGGTCGGCTCGATCACAAAAAGCCCTTCGATCGTTTTCCCTTCTGCCATACAAGGGGTTACTTTAATCTTTCCCATTTCTTTTCCTCTCTATAAAAAAGTGTGCGCACTGCGCCTCCAGACCCGTCACAGTCTTTTTATCATTGATCCAAAAATGCCTTGCCTTTTAATATACCACTATAATCGCAGGCTGACAATACTAAACAGCCGCAGAAGCACGTACCCATCCAAGACGCACATATAAAAGAGAAGCCGCGCATCGCTCCCCAAAGCACGTCGGATCCGCCCGCTCTTTAGCATCAAAAGCACAAACGGCAGAAACGGAAGCAGGTATCTCCCCTGGACGCCCTGAATTACCGGAGAACTTAACGGCGTCCAGGATAAAAGCATGGCCGCCATCATCCCCAAAAGGGCCGCTGACGCGGAAGCAACGATCCAAAATTTATGCATACCCGTCAGATACAGCGCCTCTCCCACACTCGGAAGCGACATAAGAACCAGACAGGCAAAGAAGACAAAAAGGGCGGCAAACGGGACGTTTAACACCGGATCCAATCCGCCCAGCTTTGCACCCAACATCGTCAAAAACCATTCGCCGCCCTGCATGGCAAACGTCTCATACACCATACGAAACAGCGTCTCTGGATGATCGCGAAAATATCCCAGGCAATAGCCCTCCTCACCGGCCCACTCCACGACATTGGCAGAGAGCCCACTTTCGGCAGGGATGCCGCCAAAGCTTGCAAACGCTACGGCAGCCGCATATGCAAATAATACGGCGGCGGCCGAGGCGGCCCATTTTCGTGGGCCTCCGAATTTCCTGACCGGGACAAGAAGCAAAAAGCCTGATACGGCCCCATACACGAACTTGCATGGCCCCAGAGCCGCAAGCGTGACGGCAAGCACGAAAATGTCCTTTACCTGAACCATGGGCTTTACAAAAGCCAGCCGCAGACAATAGGACGCAAAGAAAAAGACAAGCGCCGTCACAAACACATCATAAGAGCAGGAGGCCGCCTGATGAAGCGCCATCGGAAGCAGAGACACGCCAAACAGCACCGGCTTTCCGAACGGAAGAAGCCGCATAGAAACATACAGCATACATGCGTAGAAAAGCAAGTTGCAAAAGCGGGCCAGATACGCCAAAAGCACACAGTTAAGCCCCAGAAGCCTGGCCGCCGTGATTCCTACGGCCTGCGGTACGTAGGCAAGCGGAGTCGTATCGACGCTCTTGTAGGAGGAAGACAGCATTTCCTGCCAGGGCTTCTCCACAAATGCCGGCAGGGCATGTGCACGCAGGGCTTCATACGTCTCCTCGTCGAGAACCGCGCCCACGGCCCTCCCTTTTTGGGCCGCCGTACTCCCATACATGTTCTGTAAAAAATCATCCTCACGCCGGATTCGGATCCGGCCTGCCTCGTCTGTCGGCGCCTCGTTTAAGAGCACATTCGAAAGCCGGTAAGCGCTCATAAAATGAGCGATCTCATCCGGAGCGGAAAGCGGCGGAAGAACAAACGAGTAAAACCCTCCAAGCACTAAAACCGTCAAAAACGCACCGCTCTCAATGTGGAGGCGCTTTATGCAAAACAGACCGTAGAAAGCGGCCAGGAAAAAAGCCATACAGGCAAAAAGCCATAGATACCGGCCACAGAGCCAGCCGGCCCCGGCCTCCGAGGCTGCGCGGCCGGTCTCATAAAAATGCCACGCCGCGGCTGTTAAAGAGAAAAGCAAGGCCGCAAGAGGACCGGCGTGTTCCCGTAACCGTTCCCTCATTTTTCCCCTTCTCCTTTATCCACACCCATCTCCAGACGCTCCCGCTCCAGACTTTCGTGCAGAGCAATCCGCTGCACCAGCTCCTGAAATTTTATCTCCAGCTCAGAAAGCCTTAACGTAAGGCTAAACAGCCGCAAAAGCAATACAAAAATCACGAACAGAAAGATAAAATTAACCGGAGCCTGCGTCCCCGCAAGCCCTGCCATCCAGTAGACGAGCTGCGGAAGTAGGCTGAATACAAGTAAAAGCAGACAGAAGCCGAGCCAGAAAATAGAGTCCTCAATCCGCATCTTAGCCGTCCGAATCCTTCCAAGCATCAGGATAAGCGTCAGCAGGGAAACGACAATCAGCACCAGACGGAGCTGCATCGACATTTCAATCACTCCTCCCGTTTTCTGAAATTCTGAATAAACAGAATCGACATCAGCATATGAAGCATATAACGAGCCGCCCTTATCGGTGTCAGATAGCTCTCCCCGCCGGTTCTCTCATCCATGACCACTGCAACCTCGGCCACTTTGGCGCCGCCCCGGAGCAGATAAGAGATTGTATCCGGCTCCGGCCCGTAATTAAGCTCTTTCGAAAACCGTTCAATCATCCGCCTGGAAAAAAGCCGCATCCCTGAGGTCGGATCCTTGATCACGGCCCCGGTCGTCAGGCGGATCGCCGCCTCGATCAGGCTGCTTCCGGCCATGCGCAGTGAGCCCCTCTTTTTTCTTCCCAAAAACCGGGAACCGATCACAATATCATAGCCCTCGTCCATCTTCTTCTTCATTTTGGCGATGTATTCCGGCCTGTGCTGCCCATCTCCGTCGATTTGAATCGCATAGGAATAGCCCTTCGCCCAGGCGTATTTCATGCCTGCCTGGAAGCCGCCTGCCAGGCCCAGATTAACCGAGAGCTCCAGATAATGATACCGCCGCTGTTTCAGGATTTCCCCGGTCCCGTCTTTTGATCCGTCGTTCACCACCAGATAATCATACTGTGGGAAGTTCTGTTCCAGCCGTTCGACTACCTGCGCGATATTGGCCTCCTCATTATAGGCGGGGATAATAATCAGCAAATCGGACATGCCCTTTTATCCTTTCCAGTAGTTCGCGTTCATTGTAAGACGCTGTATCAGAAAGGCCGGCAGCCTCCTATAGCTCTTTCCAAGCCGGTAGCCGGCATATTTGGCGGCGCTTTGCAAAAACAGCCTGGGGATCCATCGGGCCTCGCCATGGCTTTTCAGATATACGGCCGTCTGCCGCACAAGGCGCAGCCCCTCCCCTTCGGAACGCAGGCCCTTAAACACTTCCGGATGATCCGCCTGGGACACACCCAGGTCAAAATTACGCCTAAGCTGCTCTTTGGCCGTATAGCGGTGGGAATGAAATACCCGCGCATCGGCCGCATAGCAGACCGCATAACCCGCCCCGATGGCTTTGGCCGCAAAGATCATATCCTCGTTAAAGATCGTCCGCCGGATAAAACCGCCCAGAGCCAGATATGTCTCCCGTCTGTAGGCCGCACACACGTCGGAGCAGAAATACGTCTTAATCCCGAGCCGCCCAAGATCTGTCTTCGTTTTTACAAGGCTCTCGGCCGGGTAATTGAACCGGCGCGTATAGCGCTCAATGGGCCCGCTTTCCGGGCCGGCAAGCTGCCTCGCATAGGCCACGGCCGCCGTCGGATTCTTTGAGAGCGCCTGTACAAGCTTTTCCAGGAGCCGGTCATCCGCAGGTAGCGCATCCTGCGTCATCAAAACACAGAACTCGGCATCCGACTGTTCGATCCCGAAGTGCCTTGTCGCTCCGTGGTCGAATTCCTCTCTCGTCACATGCCAGACTGCCAGATTATCCGGCAGAAAGCCGTACGCCCCGGCTTCTTCGCAGATGCGGGGCCAGTTCTCCTTTCCTGTGTTGATGATAAGCAGGCGGTTTACCGGCTGCGTCTGCGCCGAAAGCCGGCAAAGAAGCTCAAAAAAAAGCCTCCCCGGCCGGAAGACCGGAATGATTACATCCACTTTTTTCTCATTCATATTCCTTATATGCCCTCTTATAAAAATACATCAGAAGCCTCACAAACGGCTCCGGCCAGATTTTCTGGAACATGGTCTTTTCCTCACTCTCCCGTCTGCCGCTGTCCAGGCATGCCTTTGTCGCCGCCCCGGCGTGTATCCGATATGCCACAAGCGGCCTTTCTGAGACGATAAAGCGGCCGGGGCGACCGGCTAACGTCCACAGGTTATCCCAATCCAGGGCAAACGAAAACCCCGACTCAAATAGCGCTTTCCCATCCGGCAGAAGCCGGTAGGTACAGCTCGGACAGCAAATCGAATTGCCCAGGCAGAGAACACTCCTTTTGACCGCGCTGCGATCCGCCAAAGCATGCAGACGCAGCGGCAGGCGCAGAAGCTTTTTCACAAAGCGCACCCGGTCTTTGCATATAAGCTGCGTCTTCTTTGGCAAAAATGTCCCATCCGCCAGGCGCTTTTTACACGTCTTAAGAACCACATA
Organism: Lachnospiraceae bacterium; assembly: GCA_022792295.1. Classification (GTDB taxonomy): domain Bacteria; phylum Bacillota; class Clostridia; order Lachnospirales; family Lachnospiraceae; genus CANQGL01. The sequence continues at coordinate 9,547 of JAAWAR010000123.1, read as the reverse complement.
ATCGCTCGCAAACACCGTCAGATCCGGATATTTTTTGTAAGCGGCCAAAAGCTCTCTCGTATAATCCCTGTGATACCGGTCATCCTGATGGGCAAGCGTCACAAACGTATGCCTTCTTCCCCCGACCCGAAGGGCAAAGCGCCAATCCTCCTTGAGACCGCTCTCCCCCTCCCGCACAAAGAGCGGGATTTGGTACTGTTTCGCAAGACGTGCCAGATAGGCCGACGGTGTGGAGGTCGCAAGGAGGATATCGCTTTTTATGGTCTGCTTAAGGAGTGACCGCAGGCAGCCCTCCAGATACGGGCTGTCTCCATAGGCGCAGACGACAAACGCATGCGTCATAGGATGTCTGCCTCCCGCCTCTTTTTTTGTACAAACATAAGTGTAACCGAGCCAAAGACCGCCGTCAAGGCAGCCATCAAAGCCAGATACACGAGCGCCCCGCCAAAAATTCCGCCCCATTTGACAAACCGGTTCGCAAAAAGGAGGGCAAGCGCCGCCACGAATCCATACCCCGCAAAGATTAACCGCTGCTTTTTCATGATGATCAGGGAATAATAAAACAGGTTCATATAGGCGTTAAAGGCGCCGCCAAGGATGATGAAAAGAAGGGCCGGACGGCACTCCAAGAGGGCATACCGAAGCTTCGGATACAAGCGGCCTAATACCGGAATCCCCAAAAACCAGGCGCCAACGACCGCAAACAGGGCGAGCCCCGTGATAACCGCGGCCAGGCCGAGAATCGTGTGTGTGAATTTCTTAAGCTCCCCACGCTCCCAGCCAAGCGAAAGTCTCGTAAGATAGGGACGGATTACAAATCCGGCCGCCAGATTGATTACGCTGGTCGGCATGAAAATAGCCCCATAGACCGCCATGTCCTTATCCTGCATGCACGCCTCAATCGCATATTTGGAGGCGGAAAATACATAAAAATCCAGAATTACGGAAAAAAACAACAGCGTGTTGTCTCTGAGAAGGGCCCATTTTTTTCCCTTCCTCACGCTCCAGTCCACGCCGGGAAGCTTCCGAATCAGCCACGCATCAAAGAGAAGAAAGCCAAGCACCTGTGCGAGAACCGCAGACACACAGGAAAAGACCAGCGCCTTCGTCGCCGTAAGTGCTGTAAGAAAGACCGTGACAGAAAGAAGCGTTCGGAACGCATTGGATTTCCCGGTCAGATACAGCTTTCCCTGCCGCTGGAACTCGGCCTCATAGGTATCGGCCAGCGCGTCAATCACCTTATATACCACCATCAAAAATACCGTGGCCGCCTTCGTGAGTGTGTATGCATTCCAGAACACATACACCAAGCCGACGCCAAGTGCACCGGCGCAGGTCAAAAGCCGCAGGCCCAGATATTCCCCAAAGGAATAACGGTTTCCCATATCGGTGATCTGAAACGGCCGGATACCAAAGTATGCCGCCATGAACATATGCTGCCCGAAGGTCGTAAATGCAAATGTAAAGATTCCGCCCGCGTCCTCGCCCGCGATCTGGACGACCGCAATCGTTAAGACCATTGAGGCAAACGCGTAAAGAAAGCTCCCAATCATGTTCCAGATCACATTTCGTTTTTCCGGATTTTCAGACTCCCTGCCGATCAGCAGGCGTGATAATACTTCCATTGATCCGTTTTCCTGTCTTCTCCGAGATATGATCCAGGATTCGGTGGTAATCCTCGATAAAATCCACCTCCGCCCAGAAATACCCCTTAATATCCTTTACCGGGATGGCGCGCTCGCCGCATAGGCTGTAGAGTGCATCCTCCCACCACTTGCCGTGAAACTGGCCGTCGATCAACGCATTCAGCCGTTTTAAAAAAACTGGGACAAAGCTTTTTTTCATCACGGCGATACCTGTGTACTCGCAGTCGCGTTCCTCCAGCGTCAGCTCTTTTCCGTAACGCCTTAAAAAACCGTTTTCCGTCCCAAAGAAATAATCGCCGTCGAACACCCGCGTCGAATCCGCCAGCATGAAGACTTCCTCCGCCTGCCGCAGTATAAAGGCAAGGATCTCCCGGCTCCAGTAGACATCCCCGTTGGCGACGATTGTATCCTCTTTTTCAAAGAAGCCGGCGCTCTCCGCCAGCCACAGGGAACCGATGCTATTCGTCACATCGTAGAACGGGTTGTATACAAGCTGGACCGGAAGCCCCGAAAGAACTCTCTCAATCTCCTTATGCCGGTATCCCACGATGACGGTCGTCTTAATCCTGTTCTCCAAAAGCATCCGGACAGTACGGCAAATCAAGGGCTCCCCACCCACATCAACCGTACATTTCGGGATATTGGGAATATATTTGCTGATGCGGCTGCCGCGGCCGGCCGCCAGGATAAACGCGTTCATCGATCCACCTCATAAAACGCCTTGGCAAACCGCTCCATGACTCTGACACTTCCGGTCGAAATGCGGATATAGTCCTTTAACAGCTCCTGGCAGTAGGTCTTTATAAGGATTTTCTTTTCCTCCAGACGTTCCCTCACCCAGGCAGGCGGATGCTTGGTCCGGATAAACGCATAATTTCCGTGTTCCGCATAAAATACGTAGCCGTGTTCCGCAAGAGATTTCTTTAAATACTCTCGCCCCTCTCGCTCGATTGCCGTTAATTGCCCGATGAGCCCCGGCTCCTGCAAAAGTCTCTCACCAAATTTTAATGCCACAGCATTCGTATCAAACGTTGGGCGCACATTCCATACATAATGGATCAGTCTCTTATTTCCCACGAGGAAGCCTAGCCGTACCGCCGCTGATGAAAACAGCTTGGAAAAGGTGCGTACGAGGACCACGTTGTCGTACAAAAAAATCTTCTTAAGGAAGGTCTTCTCATAAAAATAATGGTATGCCTCGTCCACAATCACAAGCGCACCCACGGCGGCGGCCTTTTTTACGATCCTGTCAAATTCCTCCTCCGTGTAGACGGTTCCGATCGGATTGTTCGGGTTTAAGACCGAGACGATGCTGACCTCATCGGTGATCGCATCAAGCACACGGTCAAGGTCAAGAGAAAAATCCGGATTGTAGCTTACCGGCTTATGGCGCAGGCCGAAAATCAGACAGTTGATCCGATACATCTCAAAGGTCGGCGACACCGTGACAGCCGCAGAGCCCGGACGGCCAAAGATCTCAAAGAGATACCGGAGCGCCATATCAGAGCCGTTCGTAACGCACAGATTTTCTACACCGACCCCCAGATAGTCGGAAAGCACCAAAAGAAAACGCTCCGGCTCCGGATACACGGCAAAAAACTCCGGCGTAAGCTCCCTTTTTATACGCTCCACAAGCTCGGCGGGCAGAGACTCCGGATTCTCGTTCATGTCCAGACGCAGAAACCCCTGGCGGCCCTGACGGCCACCGATTCGTTCAATGTCCCGGATGCATTCCTTTACATACATATCGCTTCTCCTTCTTCAAATTGAAGCCGGTACGGAAAATGTGTCTTACGCATATCCTCGGGCGGAAGGGTTCTGTAATCGCCATACTGCTGCTCCAAAAGCCGTTCTATGTCATTCGTAAACACCATCGTCCCCTCCTCAAAGGGAAGGCGGCGAAGCGGAAACATCTTTTCCTTATCCACCACGTTCCAAAACGGATTCGTATCCGCTAAAAAGGCCATCCGCCTGGTTTTTTTGTGTTCGTACTTCCGGCATGCTGCCTCACAGTGAGCACGAAAAAGGGCCGGGCGCAGCTTAAGAAACCTAAGCAGCCTGTGCACCGCCTTACAAGCGCTCCAAATGACCGCCGCTTTGGCACCGGTCTGCGCAAGATGCGGCTTCTCCATACAGGAAAGCACCAAGAGTTTGCTAAAAAACCAGGCGCTCCAAGCCTGCACCTGACAGGCGAGCACTCCGTCGGCAAGATTGTCCATCACATAGAGATCCAAAAAGATCCCAAACGGGCAGGCCACATCCTTCATCACCTGCTCCTGGAACACGGTCCTGCACTTGCACAGCCTCGTCGTCATCATCGGATACGCCTCACACGTCTTGTTGTTCAGGATATAATACCTGCCCTTCCACTCCCGTTTGACAAGCCTAAGGAAGCGTTCAAAGTCCTTCCTGGGCATACCGATGTCGATGTCGTCATCCCAGGGAATAAAGCCCTGATGGCGAAGCGCCCCGATGCCCGTTCCGCCGATGCCGAAATACGTAAGTCCATGAGCGTCGCAGAGCTCCATAAAATCCTTCAGCATGGAAAGCTCCGTCTGCTGCAGACGCTTAAGCGTCTCGGGCTCATAGCATTCACGCATGAGAAAACTCCTTTTTCACACGGGCAAGTGCCGATTCGATCACCTTGTCCATATCGTAGTATTTGTACTCTGCCAGGCGGCCGCCGAAAATCACCTGCGGTTCGCCTTCTGCGAGCGCCGCATACTTTTGGTAGAGCTCCTGGTTTTTCTCGTCATTAACCGGATAATACGGTTCCATCCCCTCCGACCACTCCGCCGGATATTCTCTCGTGATCACCGTCTTCTTCTGCGTCCCGAATTCAAAGTGCTTGTGTTCGATGATCCGCGTATAGGGCGTCTCACGGTCCGTATAGTTGACGACGGCATTTCCCTGGAAGTTGTCTGTATCCAGTACCTCCGTCTCAAACCGCAGGCTCCGGTATTCGAGCTTTCCGAAGCGGTAGTCAAAATAGCGGTCGATCGTGCCGGTATAGACGATTTTGGCGGCTGTTTCATCCCAGGAGGCCTTATCTGCCAGATAGTCGGTATTCAGCCGCACATCACAGTCCTCAAACAGCTTTTTCGTAATCTCATTGTAGCCGCCGATCGGAATCCCCTGATAAAGATCGTTAAAGTAGTTGTTGTCATACGTAAAACGGACCGGCAGACGCTTGATGATAAACGCCGGGAGATCTTTACAGTCCCGTCCCCATTGCTTTTCGGTATAGCCCTTGACAAGCTTCTGGTAAATATGTGTGCCCACCAGGCTGATCGCCTGCTCCTCCAGATTCTTTGGGTCACTCTTTATCACTTTCCTCTGCTCGTTTATGATCTGCCTGGCCTCCTCGGGCGTCGAGACCTTCCACATGCGGCTGAATGTATTCATATTAAACGGCAGGTTGTACATCTCACCCTTATAATTGGCGATCGGGCTGTTCGTATAACGGTTGAACTCCACGAGGCCGTTGACGAAGTTCCATACCTCCCTGTTGCTGGTGTGAAAGATGTGGGCACCGTATTTGTGGACATGAATCCCTTCCGTCTCCTCACAGTAAATGTTGCCGCCCAAGTGATCCCGCTTTTCCAAAACCAGGCAGCGCTTTCCTTCCTTCCTGGCATACCAGGCAAACACGCCCGCAAACAGGCCGCTGCCCACCAAAAGATACTCATATTGCTTTTTCATATCACTTTTTCTCCCCTGCACACTCAAGCATCTCGGAAAAAGCAAAGAGCGCCGCTCCCAGAATGATGCATATGTCCCCCAGGTTGAACACAACCTTCTTTAACAGGCCCCATTGGACACTGAAATAATCCACTACGTACCCGCGCTTTATGCGATCATAAAGATTGCTCGCTCCGCCTGCAAGAGCAAGTGTCAGGCCAAGCTTCTTTAGAAGACGGCCCCGGCACGAGCAGACATACGCCCATACTCCGGCGAGTGCCGATGTAATGCAGAGAGGAACCAGCTCGACCGCCCTTGGCTGCCCCTTTAAAAATCCGAAGGAAAAACCCGTATTGTGGTTCTGGTATAGTTTTATAAGGCCCCGGCTTCCTGCAAGCTCTCTCGGGAATTTTTCTTTTTCCTGCGCCTCGATCTGGCCCTTTAACGCCAGATCCAGAAACGTAAGCGTCGTACCAAATGTCAGAAATCCAAACATGGCAAACCCCTTTCTGTTCTTTTCCTTATCTTACAACATTTTTCCAATTCCGTCTATCCTTTTTATCAGACCGGCCGGATGTGGTCCGGCCGAATATGGCCGGATTTTTCTCCTGCGGCACATTTCTTTGGCCGCTTCTTCATATATTATAAACAATTCTTTGCCGGAGTATCAGCATGCCATGCACCGAACCTGTCACCTCAGAAGAATATGCGGATTTCATCTCCCGCTATTTTAAGACCCAAACGGATCTTATGCGCATGTGGGGAACCGACTGCGTTGACTTCATCAGCCATCAGTATGCCGTGATCTACGCGCCTTTAACGCAGCTTTCCACCCCAGTGCTCACACTCTCCGCCGCCACCTATTCCGCTATCCCCAAGCTCTACACGCTCTCCGATTCCGTAAGCGTGGAGGCGGCCGGGATTGCAAGGGCTGCGAGGCTCCCTGTGCTCGCGGGCAGCGGCCGGGGCGTCATCATCGGCTTTGTGGATACCGGAATTGATTACCAGAATCCTCTTTTTCAAAATCCCGACGGCACAACACGGATTTTAGGCATCTGGGATCAGACCTCCGGAAACGGGAACACAGTCCCCGGGAATACGTTTCGCTCCCTCTACGGCACGCAGTACACACACGAACAGATTAACGAAGCTCTGCGTGCAGAAGACCCGCTTTCTATCGTCCCCTCGACCGATACGGATGGCCACGGCACCTTTTTAGCCTCTGTCGCAGCCGGAAACCCGGACGAGGCAAACGGCTTCACCGGAGCCGCTCCGGGCGTTTCGATCGCCGTGGTAAAACTAAAGCCCGCCAAGCAGTATCTCCGGGACTTTTTTCAGATTCCCAAAGACGCGGCCGCCTATCAGGAAAACGACATCATGATGGGCGTCACCTACCTGTATTCAATCGCAAGACAATATTCCATGCCGATTGTAGTCTGTCTGGGCGTCGGGACCAATCAAGGAAGCCATACAGGGCATTCGCCGCTGGATATTTTTCTCGATGAGGTCAGCAGCTTTTTCGGCTCGGCCGTCGTGGTCGCAGCCGGAAATGAAAACGGCTACGCAACCCATTACCGCGGCTCTACTTCCCAGGAAGCACCTGAAGCAGACGTGGAGCTGAGGGTCGGCGAGGAAAGCACCGGCTTTACAATGGAATTCTGGGCGCAAAACGTTGAGCTCTATCGGATCGGCTTTGTCTCTCCGACCGGTGAGGTGGTACAGCCGCTCCCCACCTCCACAAATGACCAGGATTCCGTCCATTTTCTTCTGGACCGCACCGAAATCAGCGTTTACTATAAGATTGCCGACCCCTCAACCGGCAGCCAGCTTATTTTCATTCGTTTCCTGACACCCATGGCAGGGATTTGGCACATTCGTGTTTCCAGTACCCTGAGCTTAAACGGCATTTTTCATATCTGGCTGCCCGTCCATAACTTTCTTGATCCGGGCACATACTTTTTACGGCCTGATCCGGATATGATGATCACAGGCCCGGGGAACGCGCAGTATCCGATCACGGTCTCGGCCTACAATCACGTTACCGGCGGAATCTATATTCACTCCAGCCGCGGCTTCTCGCGGACCGGGCAGATCAAACCGGAAATCGCCGCTCCGGGTGTCGATATTCTGGGCGCGGGACTGTCCCCGGGACAGGGGGCTGTCCGAACTCCTGTTTATATCCGAAGAAGCGGCACTTCAGCCGCCGCCGCTCATGCGGCCGGAGCCGCCGCCCTGCTTCTTAAATGGGGCGTTCTTGATGGCAATGATTTTTTTATGTCAACGCTTGCCATCAAGACCTATTTTATCCGCGGCGCAAACAGAAATCCAGAGTCCGTCTATCCGAACAGGGAGTTCGGATATGGAACTCTGGATCTATATGCGGCCTTTTTAAGTCTCGGGAACTGATATGGGTTTTGGCAGTGTGGTTCCGCGCATCTCAATGCGCGGGCCGCCCTTTTTCTCCAGATATGCCCGTGTGATGGTCACCGCGCCGATATTCGCGTCCTTGGGAATCTCGTACATAATGTCGAGCATGTATTCCTCGAGGATCGCCCGGAGCGCTCTGGCCCCGGTTTCCCGTTTCATCGCCTCCTCGGCAATCCAGTCCAGCGCGTCCTCGTCAAAACGCAGCTTGACCTCATCCATCTCCAAAAGCTTCTGATACTGCTTAAGGATTGCGTTTTTGGGCTCCTTTAAAATACGTATCAGAAATTCCTTTGTGAGTCCCGAGAGCGTCACCGTTACCGGGAGGCGCCCCAAAAACTCCGGAATCATCCCAAAATTGCGCAGATCCTGATTCGTCACCTTTCTTAAAAGCTCCGGGTCTTTATCAAATCGGTCCTTCAGCGCTGCACCAAAGCCGATCGCCCCCTGCTCGTTTAAACGCTCCTTGATGATTTTTTCCAGCTCCGGAAACGCACCGCCGCAGATAAACAGAATGTGATCCGTATTGACTGTCTCCATCGGTGTCATCGCGTTTTTCTGGTTTGTTCCTACCGGGACTTCTGCCTCGGTCCCTTCAAGAAGCTTTAAGAGCTCCTGCTGTACGGATTCCCCGCTGACATCCCGCGTACTTGTAGAACGCTTTTTTGCAATTTTGTCGATCTCATCAATGAAAACAATCCCTGCCTCCGCCCGCTCCACATCATTATCCGCTGCCGCCAAAAGCTTGGAAAGAACGCTTTCAATGTCATCCCCAATGTAACCGGCTTCCGTGAGGGAAGTCGCATCCGCGATCGCAAGCGGCACATTTAAAAGTTTCGCCAGCGTCTTCACAAGATAGGTCTTCCCGCTTCCGGTCGGCCCGATCATCAGGATATTGGATTTTTCGATCTCCACATCCGGCCCGTATTTTTGCGCATCCGGGGAGGTTCGTTCGAATACCCGTTTATAATGATTGTAAACGGCTACGGATATCGCCTTTTTCGCCTGCTCCTGTCCGATCACATATTCGTCGAGCTTCTCCTTGATCGTATGCGGCGCAGGAATCTCGCTCAGCTTAAACAGTTCCTTTTTTTTACCGTCCGTACTTTTTTTCTTTACACGCTTCTTGCCTGTGATCGCGGTCAGATCAATCTGTCCGAGCGGAATGCCAAAGCCCATATTCCCCCATGGGAATACCTCCGGGACAGGCCCCTCAGTCCCTTTGTCCTTTGGCTCCTTAGGCGCGGGGGGCTCTGCTGTTTTGGTTTCTCCATCCGGCTTTTTCTGCTGTCCGTCAAAAGGCGTATCCTTTTGTGCGCCCGGCGCAGCCCCCTTATTCCAAAGCTGATTCAGGCTTGCCGCCGGAAACTTTGACACATCCAGGCCGCTCTGCACGATCATGTCCGAAGCTCTCTGCATACAGTCCCGGCAGATGTCAATTCCGCCCGGCATCGTGATCATTTTTCCCGCCTTGCTTTCCGGCCGTCTGCACATGTAGCAGACCTTCTCATATTCGTCATCCCGTCCTGTTGTCATATTTCTCTGATTGTCTTCCAAGCTGATTCTCCTTACCGTTCCCGTAATCCCATCTACTGCGTATTATAAAGCATTTCGGCAAAGCCTGCAAGAGGAAACGAAAAGGGCCTCTCCCGAAAATGTAGGATTACAATACATGTGTTACAACTGAATATTTAAAAAGCAGAGATACTTCCTTTGTGTTATAGTTTAGTCACCACAACAAAACAAACAAAAAGGAGTTCTCTGCTATGGCTACTATAACACAGGTTATGAGGTTT
>JAAWAR010000122.1 GCA_022792295.1 Lachnospiraceae bacterium | reverse complement strand
GTGCGGTCGATGGCCTTCGCCGCCTCCAGGTATTTTTTTCCTCTTTTCATTCTAAATAACCTCCTGTGGTATTGTCGGGAGTGCTCCCTCCCACGATATTAAAATCTGCTCAATCCGTCACAGTGATGCCCATGGAACGCGCGGTTCCCGCGATCATGCTCGTTGCAGCCTCGATGCTGGCCGCATTCAGGTCCGGCATCTTAAGCTCGGCGATCTTCTGAACCTCGGCTCTGGAAAGACTTGCCACCTTCGTCTTGTTCGGGGTTGCGGAACCGGACTTTATCTTGGCTGCCTTCTTTAACAGGACGGCGGCCGGCGGGGTCTTCGTAATGAAACTGAAGCTTCTGTCCGCGTATACGGTGATGACGACCGGGATGATCATATCCCCCTGGTCGGCAGTCCTTGCATTGAATTCTTTGGTAAACTGTACAATATTGACACCATGCTGGCCGAGAGCCGGACCAACCGGCGGAGCCGGAGTGGCCTTTCCTGCCGGAATCTGCAATTTAATATAACCTGTAACTTTCTTTGCCATAATTTGGCACCTCCTAAATCATGTGGTAATGGCGGGGATTTCCCTCCCACGCAAGCGGGCGTAGTAAGCGGCGGCCGGCTTTTGCCGGCTACATCTTCTTTATTTCCGCAAAACTCAGTTCAACCGGCGTTTCCCGGCCAAACATCTCGACGTTGATGATAATGGACTGCTTGGATTCGTTGACGTTCTTGATCACGCCGACCGTATCCTTCCATGCGCCAGACATGACGACAACCGTATCTCCAACTGCAAAATCGACAACCACACCGGCTGTCTTGAAGCCAAGATTCCTCATTTCTTCTTCTGTCAGAGGCACCGGCTTAGACCCGGGCCCTACAAAGCCGGTTACGCCTCTTGTGTTTCGGACCACGTACCATGTGTCATCATTCATAATCATATGAATCAGCACATAGCCCGGAAACATCTTACGCTCCACCTGCTTCTGGACGCCGTTTTTCAGCTCAATCACCGCTTCAAGAGGAACGGATACCTCTAAGATCTGTTCCTGAAGCCCTCTGTTTTCGATCGTCTTTTCAATGTCAACCTTTACCTTATTCTCGTAGCCGGAATAAGTGTGTACAACGTACCATTGTGCTTCTGACATATCCTCACCTCATCCTTAGCCGATTACGATATTCAAACCGAACTTGATAATCAGATCAAGGACAGCGATCGCGATTCCCAGAAGGAGAGTCGATACGATAACGACAGCCGACTGTTTTTTCAGGGTCTCGTTATCCGGCCAGATAATTTTGTTGAATTCAGCTTTTAAGCCTTTGATAAAGTCCTTTTTGGGGGCCTTCTCATTACTTACTGTTTCTCCCATAAATTCACGCCCTTCTCACTAACCGGATTACTTCGTTTCCTTGTGCATCGTATGTCTTTTACAGAATCTGCAGTACTTTTTGGTCTCCATGCGGTCCGGATGCGTCTTCTTATCCTTCGTCATGTTGTAATTGCGCTGCTTGCACTCCGTACATGCCAATGTAATTCTCGTGCGCACGACTTCCACCTCCGTTTAAATTCTTTGTAAGGCGGCCCTCCTTCATACTCGTTGGCCAAAAATTTGAGCATAAAAAAAAGACCTGTCATCTTCCATTCGCCCGCTCATTGTAACACAAGAAGCCGGCCGCGTCAAGCATTTTACCGCTTAAAACAGGTCTTTTTAGACAATTCCATGTCTTTTACAACACTTTAGACAAAAATTCTTTGGCCCTCTCATGCTGCGGGTTCGCAAAAAACTCTCTCGGCGGCGCACTCTCCAAAATCACGCCCTCATCCATGAACAGCACGCGGTTTGCCACCTCCTTCGCAAAGCCCATCTCATGCGTCACGATCACCATCGTCATACCTTCCTTGGCAAGCTCCTTCATAAGATCCAATACCTCCCCGACCATCTCCGGGTCTAAGGCACTGGTCGGCTCGTCGAACAGGATCACATCCGGATTCATTGCCAGAGCACGCACGATCGCCACGCGCTGTTTCTGCCCGCCGGAAAGCGTAGACGGATACGCGTCTGCCTTGTCCTCGAGGCCGATCCTCTTAAGGAGCGCCAGTGCCTCCCCGCGCGCCTGCTCCTTGATCTGCGCCTTGGTGATCTGAGACGCTGCCTTTATGCCTCCCTTTCCAAACAACTGCTGCCGTCTGTGTTTTTTAAGCTCCTGGCATCGCACATAGACCGGGGCCAGCATGATGTTTTCAATCACGGTCTTATTGTTAAACAGATTAAAGTGCTGAAACACCATTCCCATGTGCCTTCTGTGGACATTGATATCTACGCGCATGTCGGCAATGTCCACACCGTTAAAAATGATGCTGCCGGATGTGGGATCCTCCATGCAGTTTAAGCACCGGAGAAAGGTGCTTTTTCCGGAGCCGGAAGGACCGATGACGACGACAATATCCCCTTTGTTGACCGTCACATTGATGCCTTTTAACACCTCGAGCGAGCCGAAGCTCTTTTTCAGATTAATTACGTCTATCACTCTTTTTCAGGCTCCTTTCCATCAGTTTGACAAGCAGGGAGATAAACATGACAAGCACGATATAAATGGCCGCCATCACAAGATACGGCACCATAAATTCATAGCTGTTGCTTCCTATATAGTTAAAAGCCACATAAAGATCCGCCGCGCCGACGAAGCTGACAACCGAGGTCTCTTTAATGAGGGCAATGAATTCATTGCCGAGCGTCGGCAGAATGTTTTTGACTGCCTGGGGGATTACGATTTTTATCATGGCCGGCGCAAAGCCAAGTCCCACCGCGCGGCCCGCTTCAAGCTGCCCCGCGTCCACGGACTGAATACCGCTGCGCATGATTTCCGATATATATGCGCCGCTGTTTAACCCGAATACAAACATGGCCACACGGACACCCTGCATTTTGATCCCCATAAGAGGCAGCAGTACATAGTAAAAGACCAAAAGCTGCACGACCATCGGGGTTCCTCTGAATAAGCCTACATAAAAGGTGCAGACCGCATTGAGTGCTCTTGGCAGCGTCTTATATTTAGGGATTACACGCACGGTTGCGATTAGGGTCCCGATCAGGATCCCAATCAGCATACCGAACACAGCGATCAGCAGCGTGTTCTGGAGTCCCTCCACAACTTTTACATAGCCATTGCGTTCCAGAAAGATTTCCACAAATTTATTCCATTTATTTCCAAAATTACCCATTGTACCACCCTTATCCATGGGAAAAGGGCGGACAGCATCCCCCTGTCCGCCCGGTTGTCTCAAAGTGATCGGTTACTGCATGGCGTTAATCGCGTTGGTAATGGCCGCTGCCGGGGCCGCATCAATGATCACATAGCTGACATTGCCGTTGATCAGATCCTGTACCGCCAGAGAACCGTTTTTGTAAGGAATGCACTGTACGGCAAAACCGTCAAAATCCCAGTCTTCGCTGCCCTCTACATAGTACTGGCCGGTGGTGCCGCCCTGCACACCGATCTTTGCCGAACCGTCAAGCGCCGAAAGAATTGCCTCAACAGAGGCCGCGTCCGTGCATGCATCAAAGGCCGTATCCGTCCCGAGTGTGATGAGCTTCTGGGAAGCCTCATAATACGATTCCGTGAAGGTCACATATTCGGTACGTTCCTCATTAACCGTGAGCCCCGCCATCGCGATGTCACATTTATGCTGGCCAACCGAAAGGCACACTGCGTCAAAATCCATGTTTTGGATAACCAGCTCTTTTCCGAGCTTTTCGGCCAGCAGAGCGGCAATCTCCATATCAATTCCCATGTAATCCTCGCCCTGCATATACTCAAACGGCTCAAATGCCGCATTGGTCGCCACGAGAAGCTGATCCTTAGACTCATCTAATGCCGCGGACTTTACCGGAGTCGGCTCACCGCCGCCGAAATATTTTTCACAAATGGCATCCAGGGTTCCATCCTCCTTGATTTCCTTTACAAACGCGTTAACCTGCTCCAGAAGCTCCGGCTGATCCTTATCGACACCAAACGCATACTCCTCGTCGGTCAGGTCAATATCGATTACCTTCGTCACACCCGCCGCTTGTGTGGGCGCTGCCGTTGTCTCCTCCTTGCCGGCGCTCTCTGCAGACGTCGCCTGCGTCTCGGCCACTGCCGTTGTCGTACCTGCCGTAGCTTCCTTGGATTCCCCCTTGCAGCCTGCAAGCACAGATGCCGCCAGCGCTGCCGTCATACAAAATGCAAACATTTTTTTCATAATTATTTCCTCCTCTTTTCCGTTCCGCGGTCTGATGGACCGTGCCTTTCTTTTTGTTTCTGGAGTTTCCCTCCGAGATGAATATAACTATAGCACAGCCCGCCGGAAAATTCAAGTATAAATATAAGAATTTTTTGCATAAAAATTCATTTTTTTTAACCGCACCGATCGAATAGATAGCGATCAGACACTACGGGCGCCGAGCAAAAAAGTGTCCCCTTTGCAGGCATCCCGCTCGCCGCAAAAATACGCAGCAGACATAAAACGCCAAAATATGGCGCCCAAGTACCAGCGGTTTACAGGCTCTCGTGCGGGCTGATCCCGCTTCCCGCGTCCGGCAGCCGTACCGGCCGGCTCCGCCCTATCTGCCTCCCGTCATGCATAAAACCACAAAATACACACGCGGCACACCGGCCTCCTTCAGTGCGCGGGTACACGCCTCGATCGTGCTTCCGGTTGTATAAATATCGTCAACCAGCAGCACGGCCCGAAGCTTCGGAAAAGGCCTTTGGGCCTGAAAAGCTCCTGACAGATTTTTAAACCGCTCAGACGCCGTCAGTTCTTTCTGCGGCAGCGTCCGCTTTTTTCTGACAAGAAGCTCGGGACGCACGGGGAGCCTTAACTGTCTCCCAAGAATATCCGCCAAAAGCTCAGCCTGGTTAAAACCTCTGGCTCTCCTCCTGGAAGCATGAACCGGTACCGGAACGATCACGTCGATCCCCATGCGGCGTATTGTCTTTTCATACCGGGCTGCCAGCGCCAGCCCATAAAAGTCCAGATACTCCCGTTTATTCTTATATTTGATCTGCGCCATCGAGCGTCTGGCTGTCTCGTCATAATTTAAAAGCGCGGCGCCATACTCGAACGTGCGGCGCCCCGACAGACAGTCTTCACAATATTCTGCGGCATCATCGGAAATCTCCTTCCCGCATTTTTTACAGACGGGTGCTTTTACAAACGACAGCCTTTTAAGGCACGACGGACAAATCCGTCGGCCGGCCGGTTGAACGATCTCCCCGCACACTGGACAGCGGCGGGGAAACAGAAGGTTTAGAATTGTCTCTCTCATAAAATTTCCAGAATCCGGTCCTTAAGGCCGGAATAGCGTTTTTGTTCGTCTTCATTGTCCACCATCGCATGGAAAACCTCCGGGATTCCCACCAGACAGACACAAGTCTTCGCCCGGGTAACCGCCGTATAGATGAGATTCCTTGTCATCAGCATATGCGGCCCCGGGTAAACCGGGATCACGACCGCCGGGTACTCGCTTCCCTGCGATTTATGGATCGTGATGGCATAAGCCAGCTCCAGCTCCTCGAGCTGCTTAAAGCTGTACTCCACCACACGGTTTTCATCAAATTCCACGGATAACGTCTCGGCAAAAGAATTGACCTCACGGATCATGCCCATGTCTCCGTTAAAAACGCCTTCCCCCCGCTCTACGGGCATCCCATAACGGCCACGGATCTCCCATGCAATCTGATAGTCATTTTTAATCTGCATCACCTTGTCCCCAACCCGGAAAATTGTCCCTCCGTTCTCCTTCTCGGCCTTATTGGGGCCCGGCGGATTCAAGCATTCCTGGAGGCGTTTGTTCAACTGTTCCACGCCGAGGAGGCCCTTGCGCATCGGCGTCATGATCTGGATCTCAGAGACCTCCGCACCCACATATTTCGGCAGCTTTTCCTGTACAAGTATAAGCATGTCTTTAAAAATATCGGTCGGCTGTGCCCTGCGGATAAACAGGAAGTCCCTGCTTCTTTTTTCGAGCATGACTCTCTCGCCCGCATGAATTTTATGGGCATTTACGATAATATCGCTCTGTGCCGCCTGACGAAAAATCTTTGTCAGCTTCACGACCGGAAATTTTCCTGATTCGATGATGTCTCTCAGCACGTTTCCCGGCCCCACACTCGGAAGCTGGTTGATATCACCTACCAGAATCAGCCTGGTCCCCACATTGACCGCACGCAAAAGTGCATGCAGAAGCGTAATGTCCACCATCGACATTTCATCAATAATGATCACATCGGCATCCAGAGGATTTTGCTCGTTGCGTTCAAAATGCATACCCTCAAGCCCGCCTTCTGCACTGCCGTTTTTATCCTTTGCACCCGGCTGCCCGGTATCCGTCTTAGGGATTCCCGTGATCTCTAAAAGCCTGTGAATTGTCCGGGCCTCATAGCCGGTCGCCTCCGTCATGCGCTTTGCCGCCCGTCCGGTCGGCGCCGCAAGGAGGATCTCCATCTCCTCCTTCTCAAAATAGCGGATGATCGTGTTGATTGTCGTCGTCTTTCCCGTCCCGGGACCTCCGGTCACAATCAAAAGCCCATGGCTGACCGCCTCTCTCACGGCCTGCTCCTGTAAAGGATCCAGACAAAGTTCCTCCCCGGCTAAGATCCCCGCCAGACGCTTTTTCAGATCTTCCTCGGGGGCAGGGGCTACGATGTTCAAATCATGCAGCATGCGGGCCGCATTGAGTTCCATATAAAAAAAGCGGGCCGGATAGACAAATCGCTCCCCGGCCTTCTCTTTTACGACCAGCTTCTTTTCCATCTGCAAATCCATCAGATGCGTTTGCATATGCGCCGGCTCGACGCCAAGCAGCTCCGATGCGTTTCTAAAAAGCGTGGTCTCAGGAAGGCAGGTGTGTCCGTTTCCGGCCGCCTGCAAAAGCGTATAGAACAGGCCGCTCTTAATCCGATAGTCGGAATCCGTAAAAATGCCGACCTTCGCCGCGATCTCATCTGCGGCTTTAAAGCCTACGCCCTGAATATCATCGGCCAGCCGATATGGATTTTCCTGAATCACGGAGTACAGGCCCGGCCCATACTGTTGATATATTTTTACCGCAAGATTTATCGTCAGGCCGTACTGCTGCAAAAACACCATGGCCTGACGCATATCCCGCTTTTCCTCGACCTGCGCACAGATTTCTGACGCCATACGCTCGCTGATGCCCTTGACCTCTGAGAGACGCTCCGGCTCCTCCTCCATGATCCGGAAGGTGTCCGCCTTAAACTTCTTGACGATCCGTTTTGCCAGAGCGGCGCCGACGCCTTTGATCACGCCGGAACCAAGATAACGCTCGATTGCAGCCGCATCCTCCGGCGGCTTTACCTCGTAATGCTCCACTGCAAGCTGCTCACCGTACAACGAATGCTCCACCATCCGGCCTGTAGCCTCAATGTGCTCGCCCTCGCTGATATACGGAAAGGTTCCAACCAGAATATAGTCCTCCCTGCCGTCCTGCACGCTTAAGACCGAATAGCCGTTTTCCTCATTGCGGAATTTAATTTTTTCCACATAGCCTGTCACAGTCGCCATAGATTACTTGTCCAAACTTCTTCCATTGTAATATTCTACATATTTGCCGGTTCCGATCGCCACTGCGGTCAGCGGCTCCTCGGCAATCATCGTCGTGATGCCTGTTTTTTCTTCAATCAGGGCATCCAGGCCGGAAATCAGCGAACCACCGCCAGTCAAAACAATCCCTCGGTCATAGATATCCGCAGCCAGCTCCGGCGGCGTGCGTTCCAGAACATTGTGAACCGCATCCACGATCTGCATGGCCGGCTCCTGAAGCGCCTCCAGTGTCTCGTCGGAGGTCACAACAATCGTCTTTGGAAGACCCGTCACCAGGTTCCTCCCCCGTACCTCCATTGTTACAAGCTCAGGGCGGCGGTAAGCCGCTCCGATGTTGATCTTGATCTCCTCGGCTGTCCGCTCTCCGATCAAAAGATTGTGTTTTTTCCTCATATAGCGCACAAGCGCCTCGTCAAAATCGTCTCCGGCCGTCTTGATCGACGCGCTGACAACCGGGCCGCCTAACGAAATGACCGCAATATCCGCAGTTCCGCCTCCGATGTCTACAATCATGTTGCCGCACGCCTTCCAGATGTCGATGCCAGCCCCGATCGCGGCCGCCACGGGCTCCTCAATCGTATAGACGTCACGCGCGCCCGCAGCATACGTTGCATCCTCAACTGCCTTTCTTTCTACTTCCGTGGCCCCGCTCGGAATGCAGACCGTAACTCTTGGCTTTCTTAAAGTTCGCTTTCCTACCGCCTTATCGATAAAATATTTCAACATCTTTTCTGTAATGGTGTAATCCGAGATAACGCCCTTTCTTAACGGGCGCACCGCCACGATATTGCCCGGCGTTCGGCCGATCATCAGACGTGCCTCCTCACCGAAGGTAATCGGCTTCCCTGTATCCCTGTCCAGCGCCACCACGGACGGCTCCTTTAATACCACGCCCTTCCCCTTAATATATACCAGAATACTGGCTGTACCCAAATCAATTCCAATGTCGTTGGACATCATCATTGCCTTTTCCCTCCTGTTTTCCTGCAATTCTCTTTATTTTCCATTTAAACATAAAATTTCAATTTTATTATAAACAAAAATGCAGGGTTTTTAAAGGGGTTTTTAAAAACTTTCTGTATTCTATCTATACTTCTTATTTTCTGTGACGATAGAAACGGATTTCCTCTCCTTAATAGCTATTGGCCGGCAGGTGCTCCATCCCAGGCTCCGTCTGCTCCCACAAAAAAGCCATCCGGCGTCCGGGTATTTGAGAGCATCTTTCCGCTCTCTCCGCAGTAATAGTGCTTTCCATCCACGAGGACCCATCTGTTCTCCAGGCGGTATCCTCCCTCGTTAAACCAGTACCAGAAGTTTCCGATCCGTTCCCATTGATTCTTCGGCCAGGTACGGTCCTGCCTGCACCACCACCAGCCGCTTCCATCCTGAATCCAGGTTCCCGCAGACGGCTGATTTGTACGGCTGCCGGCCGAAATCGACGCCAATTCCTTCTCTGCTATATAGCGGGGCTCTGACTCCTGCCAGCCCCCCTTATCATTCTCGTTTCGGACAGCCTGGACGCGGAACCGATACTCCCCTTCCTTGCTGAGAAACGGAGAAAAGTCATATGTCGTATTTGCGGTAGTAATCACAGAGGAGGTCAATTCTTCACCATTGCAGAAAAGCTGCAGCTCATACCGCTTCGCATAGTCGTTTCCATCCCAGCAGACCAAACCGCCGCCAGCCGCATCCCAAGCCAGGCTCTCCTCATCCACATCCAGGTTATAGTCCTCGTCATCCTCATACGAACGATCGCTCTCTGAAACCTCCGGCAGCGTGATATAAATCGTCACTTTGGAGGAAGAACGGCTGACACTGGTCACAATGCCCGAATCCCTGTCCAGATAAATGTCATCTTTTCCAAGCCCGGTTTTAAACATGTACCCGTCTTCGGCTCGTATGGCAACTTTAATTTTGGGCTCATCCTCCTCGTCCCAGCCATCCTCCGGCTCGTTGGTGACCGTAATCGCGTCATCGTCTAAATAACAGCCGTCCGTATCCAGCTCGATCTCGATGCTCCCCTCACTGTCTGTCTCTCCTGCCGAAATCCTGGATTCCAGGAAAAACGAAATTTCCTCTATTTTCTCCTTTGTATCAGCCTTAGCCACAAACGCCGTCGCTGCCGCCAGGACAAATGTCCCCGCCAGGACAGAGCCAATTTTCATCAACCGCATTTCCGCCGCTCCTTTTCTTTCTTATATTTAATTTATAATAAAAGCATACCATAATTTTTTCCAGGCCGAAACCGCTATTTCTCGGCAAAAGTTCGGCAAAGTCCAGGCAAAACGGTCTCAGGCGCGAAAAAAGGCCCTGTCTCCATGCTTGACAGGGCCCTGGTGAAACGATATAATTTTTTGCATATATGATAAACGGTTCATAAAAGGAGGCAGCAAAGGAATGCAGCCATTTTTTGAACAGGCACTTGCAAATTTCACTTTTGAAGCCGCCTGCGGCGGCGCAATCCGGCATCTGGCTGATAACGGCTACACGATCCGTCAGATCATGAAAAAGCTTGATTACCCTGCCTCCTATGAGCAGGTACAGAACTCGCTTCTGGCGCATTTTCTCGGTAACGGTACACTGCTGAAAAATGAGCCGGACTTTACATCCATCGGAGAAAAACCGGATTTTATTCTTGAATACGGCCCATATGGAAAGGCCAGCTTTCGCCAAACGGCCGCCGGACCTCCCTCTCCAAAGCCTGTTTGGAGGGAAGTCAGTTGTCTTCCCGGTTCTTTTTTTGCCCTTCTCGAACGAAAACTCTCCGAAAACGGGCCTTCTTTTTCCTATGTCTCCTGCGATTTCGGACTTCAAAAAGACACTTTGCCTTCCATGCTTGCAGGGCTTGACGAACGACAGCAGGATTATATAGAAGGCATTCCCTGGAAGCCTGCCCGCATGTACCATCGCCTGACCCCGCGTATGAAAGAGATTCTGGTGTGCCTTTCTAAAGAAGGCGTTTACCCCGGAATCTGCTACTTTTTAAAAACAGGCGAAAAACTGATCCTGTAAGTTTTTCGCCGCTGTTACTTTATCTTTTTTTAATTTCTCCAACACAATTTAGACACAATTTATGCGTATAATACAACTACGTTATCCAAAAGGATAACCTGCCTTTGTTTCAAGTAGTACACTTGAATACACAAAGCTTTTTCATACTCATACCTGCCGGAAGAAATTTCGGCAGGTCCCCCTTTCAGCTTTTTCTGCTTTCTTACGTATAGATAAATTCCCCTGTCCTATTGCTGCTCTGGCCCGATGTGTTAAGGGAGTCTGTCAGGTTTTTTGATCCCAACAGCCCCGTATCGCTCGCTGTTTAGAATCTGATACATTGCCTCGGCCGGTGTCCTGTCAAGGGCGGCAAGCACATGCCGGAAAGTGCCCGCAGACTGCCCCGATACGAGCTGAACTCCTTTCCGCTTTTTATCGGCCAGAAACACATCATGGCGGCTGCTGACATTCCAGAAAATCAGATTCGGAATTTGATACCCGGCGGCATTGTAGGCGCGAAAGGCATATTCACAGAACGATTCCTTATAGTTTTGACCTGCACAGCGGTCAATCTCCATATCCGAGACGATCAGCAGCGCTTTCGGCATCTCGTCTTTCGCACAGCCGCTTTTCTTTGCCACTTCAAGAATTTTGAAAAGTGCCGCCTCTAAATCTGTATTCATTTCCCAGTGTGCCTTGGAGATAAATGTTATCTTCTCCCTAATGGTTGTTCCTTTTATTTCCACAAACTGCGGCTCGCCCGAAAAGGTCATAAACAGATTGTGGTATGCGCCCTGATTTCGTTCTGCAAAATACATTGCCAAGCCGATGGACGTCGCCATGGGCCTCCCGCTCATGGAGCCGGATACATCTGCCATCACCATCGCATTGACGG
Source organism: Lachnospiraceae bacterium (assembly GCA_022792295.1). Lineage (GTDB taxonomy): Bacteria > Bacillota > Clostridia > Lachnospirales > Lachnospiraceae > CANQGL01. The sequence goes on along the minus strand of JAAWAR010000122.1, from coordinate 19,678 downwards.
CCTGGCCCACATAATCCGGGAGGCTGCTCCACTGCGCTTCCAGCACGCGGCTGTCTTCCTTTTTATAGAGAAGCTTTTCTACAATATCATACGGATACAGAGCCGCCGCACGGATTTTTTCCTCTCCGGCATGAACCCGGTCCAGATAGGCCGAAAAGCGCTCCTCGTCATGCCGTCCAAACGCGTTCCGGTACTGCATCATGGCGCGCGACGGCACAGACGGGTAATGGATCGTTTCCCAAGCCTGCGCGGACATGCGCTGCTCCACTACATCAATATGCTTTCTCAGTCTATTGCAAAGACGCTTGTAATCATAGACGGACATATCAAGCTTCTTTGCCGTATAAATCCCAAGTTTTTTCGTGTTTTGGCTGGTTGCATCCGCTTTTTTCAGCCATTTAGCAAGAAGCGAGCAAGGCTTCTTGGCTCTCCTGGCCTCCTCATCCTCTGCAAGCTGTGCCTTCACCGTCTGCCACATAAGATCCTCCAGCTTTGTTCCGACCAAGCTGTAAAGATCGTCGTAGCGTCCATAAAAACCAATCAGCCCCAGATTTTCAAAAAGCGCCTCCGGATGCTTTTCGGCCATATAAGGCAGAAGCACTCGAAACACCCGCCGCTCGCCGAGCCCGCCGCGAATATCCCTCGCATAAAACGCGCAGCGAACGGCTCCCAGCGGATCCTCCTGCCAGGCCAGCTCGAATTTTTGAATGATCTCGCCATCCGGCCGTGTCCGCATGGCGCCGATTTCTGCAAACAGATCAAGCAAGGCAGATTCTGTCGTATTTTTAACGTCAGCCCCGTTCTCCGTCTTCGTCCATTTTGCCTCCTGCCGTATCACTTCTGAAAAGTTCATGCAATCCTTCCTTCATTCCGCATTTTTGCCTGTGCTCTACCTTCTGAGCTACGTTTCTTACGAAACGGCCGGATTCGAACCGGCGACACCAGTCTCCTAAAGTTTTGCTGTTAGCGGAACCTGGTCATTTCCCGTTCTTTCAATTAACAGTTGAATCAAACTTGCTGTTAGGGAAACTGTATTCTCAGTATAACAAACCCGTAAAACGATGTCAATTCTGGAAAGACCTCATTCTTTCAAATTATGATCGACCTAGGATGCGGCCTTAAAAAGCCCCACAGTACAGGGAAACGGCAAATGATTTTTAAGCGGAGGCTGCATTTTCAGTGTTCGTCCGTTTCCTCCAATAGCCCGTCTCCACCCGCGTCTTCCTCATGTCCCCTGTCTGCCATATACTCCCGCGAGCTCACACGGTTTCTAAGCCGCTCCTTTTCAATGGATTCTGAGATCAGTTCCTTTACCTCCTCGCTGTTTTTGATGTTTACAATATCAAAGCAGTCCAGATCCCGGTCTGTCGAATCAAGATGGATAGTCCCGAGACCAAACAGCCGCTGTAAGAGGCTGCGTGAGATATTCACATTGAGGATTCTGTAAAGACGTACCTCATACCCCTTTACGTTGAGAAACCCCTTCTCCACAAACAGTCTGTCCTCGCTTAACCCATACTGTGTAAACGTCCACGGCAGCCCGCACCATATTCTTTTTCTGTCATGCCATTTCAGATTTTCCTTCTTCATAGGCTCTCCTCTCCCGCATGTCTTTTTCTTTATCTTACCGTCTGCCATCGAAAAAAGCAAGCGAAAAGCGCTTTCCCCTTGCCTTCCTCCAATATTTCCTCTATACTGTTTTTATAAATTTCGTTCCATTTCTTTCATTTATTGATAATAATTTTTACCAACATTTTAGAAACCGTCCATACTTTCAACACATTTTTATAGTATCCTATATCATGTAAGCGAACAAAAGCTTTTTCATACTCATACTCGTTGGGAGAAAGCTCTCAACGGGTCCCCCTTAAAATCCTTGATAAGGACACTGTAAAACCAATGCGGAGGTTTTTACAGTGTCTTTGTTTTTATATTCTATATGCCTGGAGGAAACGTATGTATGCATATACCTGGTATCAATGGCTGGCCTTCTTCTATCTGTACTGCTTTTTGGGCTGGGTGTTTGAATCCTGCTACGTCTCACTTCGAAAAGGACATTTTGTAAACCGCGGCTTCCTCAGACTTCCTCTGCTTCCGCTTTACGGGAGCGGCGCTGTCATGATGCTGGTTGTCTCAATTCCGTTTATGAAGAATCTGGTTTTAACCTGGTTTGCCGGAGTTTTGGGTGCGACGCTCCTGGAATACGTGACCGGTTACGGGATGGAGCTTCTTTTCAAGGTGCGGTATTGGGATTACTCGGATCAAAGGTTTAACCTAAACGGCTATATCTGCTTAAGCTCGTCGATCGCCTGGGGTTTTTTAACAATCCTTATGACACATGGCATTCACAGGCCCGTCGAGCGGGTCATCCTCTCACTGCCCCCGCTTTGGAGCGGCCTGCTTGTCAGCCTGCTCTCTGCCGTCTTTTTATACGATGCGGCCATCTCTACCAGAGATGCCTTGGCCTTTGGAAAAGCACTGGAGGCCTTAAAACGGCTTCACCAGGATCTCGACACGCTCCAGCTTCAGACCTCTTTGCTGCGTATGGAAGCCAGGGAGCGTATCCAGACGGCAAAAGCGGAGCTTGCGCGTCTTCGCAGCCGTTCCGAGCTGCGCCTGGAAAATCTGCATGAGAAGACCGAAAAACAGCTCGCTGAGCTCTTGCATGACCGGGAGGAGCGAATCTCAGCCCTTCTCTCCGGCAGGCTCCGTCTGGGAAAAAAGCTGCTTTCCGCCAATCCCTCCATGCGCTCCAGGCGCTATGCCAGGGAGTTAGCCTCTCTGAGGGACTATATTAAAAACGGGAGGAACGAACACGATGACCGGACATTATGATGAAATTCTCTATCACTACACAGATTTTCAGGCACTAGACGGGATCCTGCGCCATACACAGCTTCGGGTCAACAATGTCCTGAATATGAATGATGCCGCCGAAATGCGGCATTTTATGGGCGGCCTCTGCAGCGCGGTCGTAAAACGGCTGCATGCCGAGGGAAAGACAGAGCAGGCTATACAGGTCCAAAAGCTGTTTGACGAGGAATTAAAAAAAGAATTCTCTTATTCCGCCTACGCCGCCTGCTTTTCGCTTTACCGGGACGATGCCGCCCAGTGGGAGCGCTATGGGAACAGGGGGCGCGGCGTATGCATCGCGTTTCGGGGCGAATTTTTACAAAAAATGGCGGAGGGCGATTTGGCCCTCCGGACTGTTTTTTATCAGGATGACATGACCGAGCATGTCCTTGTTGATATTTTTTACCGTCTGGTTCAGAATAGCACAGAGCTGTCTCCTGAAAACCCCGACATAAAAAGGGCCATGAATGACGCCTGGACCTGCTCCGTTGCCTTTAAGCATCCGTCGTTCTCCTCGGAAAAGGAGGTCCGCCTCGTTATCTTCCCTTTCGAAAGGGAAGGCTTTGACGTAAAACCCTATTACCATATTACAGCCGAACGCATCAAGAAATATTACCCCCTTAATATCGCTTCCATGTGCAAGCGGGTTGGAATCTCCCTTGAGGAGCTGATTGCCGAAATCATCATCGGGCCGGAATCCACACAGGCAACCTGGATTTTGCAGGATTATCTGCGTGACAATGGCCTGTACGGGCTCGCAAAACGGGTATCCCTGTCAAACTGCCCGCTGCGCAGGTCGCCAAAGTGAGCGTGATTTCGTTACTAGCCTCTGTTTTTGATTTTTTTTGCAATCCTTCGAATCAGGTCCTTATCCGGGTTCTTTTGGTTCTCTTTTGATGCTTCACAGATCAGGCGAAATAAATCGGTCTTTGTCTCGGCGGCCGTTCTTTTAAAGCTTTCCACAAAACTCGAATGGCAGCCTGCGTATCCGAGTACCAAATCCAACGGCTCAATCGGCGCATGATAGCCGTACTTTTCCATCTCCGGAATCAGGTCATGTTCCAAGAAGTCCAGGAGCCCAAAGAAATCAATCCCTTTTGTCTCCTTTTCCAAAACAGCGGCCGCCAGCTCGGTTGGGATATTCCCGGCGCTGCGCGCCATGCCGAGCAGGCCGCAGTCAATCAGGTCGGCACCTCCCTCTGCGGCGCTGACTGCATTTGCCGCCGAAAAGCCCAGGTTATTATGTCCGTGAAATCCTACCGGAATCCGGACTGCCCGTTTGAGCGCCTCCGTGTACTCCTTTACGGCCCCGGGACGCATCGTTCCGGCTGAATCCATGATCGTCACCTCGTCGGCGCCCAGGCTTTCCAGTTTCTCTGCCTCTGCTGCAAGCTCTCCGGGCGTAAGCAGATATGCCTTCATAAGTGCATAGTACGCCTTCAGCCCATGCTCCTTTACTGACTCGATGACCGGTGCAGAAAGTTCCCAATCTCCGGCGTCCGCTCCTATCCGCAGAAAGGCAAGCCCTCCGTCCGCTGCCCTTTTTACATGCTCCTTTCGAAACCGCTTTGCGTTTAAGAACATCCCGATTTCTGCACGTCCTAAAAATGGCTGCGCCATCTCCAGGTACTCCTTATCCGTGAGGGGCGCCACGGCGCCGCTCACCTCATAGGCCCCGATTCCTTTGGCGTTCCCAAACTCAATGATCGAAATCCCGTTTTCCGTAAGCCCCTTAAGAATCAGCTCTGTCAGTCCCCCGGGGAAGCCGTTTCCGATCACATTTGCTCCGTCCCGCAGGGTACAATCCATTATTTTCATTCTTTGTCATCTCCTGTGTGATGACCCTTTCCTGTTACCAGCCCTTATGCCTTGCAAGATACGTATCGAGCAGGATGGCTCTGTCGCTGTCCGTCTCATTCATCTTTGCATTGATGGAAAACAGGATAATTTCGGAAATGCAGATCGGTGCGACATAGGAGTTCGTAAAACCCAGGCCACTGATGGAGGCAGAGAGAACCAGATCCGCCTTGGCCGCCAAAGGCGACGTCACACTGTCCGTAATCAAGATCGTCGGAGCGCCCTTTTGTGCGGCAATTTCCAGAATCGTCTGATTCACCTGCGAGTATCGGGGGAAGCTGTACATGAGCACACAGTCCTGTTCGGTAATATCAATCAGGCTCTCTAATGCCGCGCTCCCTCCCTGGCTGACCGCCCGTACATTGGCAAGCAGATATTGGAGCTTGCCTTTCATATATAAAGAGCAGCTGGCCGTAGTCCGAAATCCAACGATATATTTTATATGGCTTTTCATCAGGATCCGGGCCGTCTCCTCGATCGTCTCCCGCGAAAGCCCTTCACAGGTCTTCTGAATATTTTTCATCGCACAGGAGGCCACGTCGTTGATTAGCTCAGACTGGTTAATCATTTTTCTGGAGTGGACAAATTTTTCCCCGCCCGAGGCCGCTTCCTGATATTGACCAATCAGCTTCTCACCCATCACCTTCTTAAACTCCGAATAATTCTCGAAGCCAAGCTTCCTGATAAAACGGATCACAGACGTATCACTCGTTCCGATTCCTGATGCTACCCGTGATACCGTCTGCAGTCCGATCGTGTTGAGGTTTTCCAATATATAATCTGCAATCTGCCGTTCCGTCTTCGAAAGGGTCATATTTTTAATTTTTGCCGATAAATCTTCCATTTTGGTCCCCCCGTCTGCGTCATGCATCGTTCTGTTACAGGTATCATAACGCATTTTGGGGGGATATGCAACAATCAAAACCCGCGCAGTCCCTTAAGCGCCTCCTCCATGCGCGTAAGGCCGCGCATCAGGTTTTCCATCGAATTTGAGTAGGACAGACGAATATTCTTCGGGGCATAAAACCCGTCTCCCGGCACGACAGCGACGCCTGCCGCATCAAGCAAATAGGCCGCCATGTCCACGGAATTTTTAATTTCCCGTCCGCCGGCCTTCCTTCCGTAATAGGCGCTTACATCCGGCATCAGGTAAAAGGCCCCCTCGGCATTTTGGCAGGTAATGTCCGGCATTTGTATCAGCCGTTCATACATGGCAAGCCTCCTTTTATCAAACTCCCTCCGCATGAGCTCCACCGATTCCTGCGGCCCGCCGATTGCTTCCTGCGCGGCCTTCTGTGCGATCGCGTTAGAGGCGGAAGTCATATGCCCCTGGAGGCCGGCGGCTTTCTTTATAAGCGGCCCTGGCCCCGCCATGTATCCGATCCGCCAGCCTGTCATGGAATACGCCTTGGACACTCCGTTTATGGTAATCGTGTGTTCCCATGCGTTCTCTGACAGGCTTGCCATGCTCACATGACGAGCTCCTTCGTAAATGAGTTTTTCATAAATTTCATCAGAAATTACAAAAAAATCAGATTGGTCGGCCAGTGCTGCAAGCCTCTCCAGGTCCTCTTTCGGGTAGACGATGCCAGTGGGATTGTTGGGCGTGTTTATGATAATTCCCCGCGTCCGTTCGGTGACTGCCTGTTCGATGGCATCAAAATCCAGCCTAAAATCCTCCTTCGTCGGCACAAGCACCGGCTTTGCCCCCGCTATTTCTACCATGGATTCATAGCTGACCCAGCATGGAATCGGAATCAGGATCTCGTCACCCTCCTCCGCGATCGTCAAAACTGCATTCATAATGGCCTGCTTCGCCCCTGCCGTCACACAGATTTCCGACACTTTATATGTAAGTTTATTATCTGCGAGGAGTTTCTTGCAGATGCATTCGCGAAGTCCTAGGATTCCGGGGACGGCCGTATACTTGGTAAATCCTTCGTCCAAGGCCCGCTTTGCTGCCGCTTTGATGTGGTCCGGTGTATCAAAATCCGGCTCGCCGATGTTCATTTTTATGACGTCCTTCCCTTCGCCGAGCATCTGTGCGATCTTTGCGTTCAATTCTACTGTCACTGACGGGGACAGCCTCCGTACACGTTCACTGATCTTCATTGATCCGTTTATCCTCCCATTTTTCTATGAGCCTTTTCGGAGCCGCCTTGTGCCCGGATTTGTGAAATGTTTTTTTATCAGAAGCGCACAAATTTATAGGGCGTACATGAACTGTACATTGATTCAATTTGAAGGCTTCCGGCGAAAAATCAGCCGCAAATGCACGTGCAGGAAAGCTCCCGAAAATGCTCCTATTTCTTGTCCGAGTCAAAGATCTTTCTGTTCACCAATCCCAGCTTACAGCCGACCAGTGTCGTTCCAACCAGATCGCTCGTAATATTTACCGTTGTATGCCCGATGTCCACAAGCGGCCAGATCGCCCCGATTAACGGCAGCATTCCCATCGGAAGCCCTAACGCCTCAAACAGCACGGCCGACATGACAACCGCCGTTCCCTTCACACCGGGGGCGCCGATCGACAGGATCAGTCCCATAAAGACGGCCTTCAAAACGGTCATCGGCGTCATGGGAACGCCGTAAATCTGCAGAGCCGTGACGGCGATGATCCCGAGCGCGATCGAAAACCCATCCATATTCACCGTCGCACCGAGCGGAAGCGAAAAAGCGTACAGCTTTTCTTCACAGCCGATCCGCTCCCCGGCGCATTTCATACTGACCGGAAGTGTGGCATTGCTTGAGCAGGTTCCGGCTGCAACAATCATCGCCGGATATACGTTCCGGTAAAACTGAAACGGTGATACCTTCCCGATCAGCTTTAAAAGCAGCGGATAGCCGACAAGCAGCATCGCAAGCAGCCCACAGTAATCCGCCAGCGCAAATTTCAATCCGACTACCAGCATCTTGCTTCCGATTGTTCCCATGAGCTTTGCTGCCAGGAAAAAAATTCCGTATGGAGAAATCTCTGCAATCAGGCCGGTCATTTTTAACATGGCCTCGTTTCCTGCCTCAAAAAATGCTACCATGCTTTTATTCTTCTCTCCGATCATGACCAGGCAAAGGCCGAACAAGATTGCAAAGACAATCACGGGGATCATGTCCATATTTGCCATAGATTTTACAATATTAGAAGGAATCCAGGAGAGGATCGTAGAGGACAGGGAATACTCCGTATACGTTATCTCCTCGGCCATCCCCAGAATGCCCTCTGCATTTTTCCCGGGGCTCACGGTTAGAGCCAAAAGAACGCCGAAAAACGCTGCCATGACGGTCGTAATCATATAATACAAAATCACCGTGCCGCCCAGCCTGCCAAATTCCTTCGGGTCTGCCAGCTTCGTAACGCCGCATACAATAGAGAAAAATACGAGCGGAACAACCAGCATTTTAAGCAGCTCGATATAAACGTCACCGAGAAAGGTCACAGCCGTGATTGATTCGCCGACCACGGCTCCGATGATTCCTCCGAGAATCATCATGATAAAAATTTTGAAATACAACGGTATTTCCTTCCACTTCTTCATAGATGCCTCCTTTGTTTTGTATTATTTTATCGCTTCGGCAAAAGCCGTCAGCGCTTTGTAAAGCGGCAGGTCAAATCCCAGTCACACAGATCTGCATAGCCAAACAGGATTCCCTCCTTATCCGTGGTTTTTACTGCCGAGCTGGGCGTATGCGTCAGAATCAGATGAATCATTTCCCAGTCAAAGCCTGCATCCCGCGCGAGCATTGCGCTCAAAACACCGTGCTGGATCTTTTTTCCAAGCTCTGTAATCACGAGCTCCCCGCTCTCATCGTATGCGTATTCCACCATTTTATCTACATCGTGCAAAAGGCCGAAGGTGATGAGCTTTTTTTCGTCGAAGGGGATGCCGTGATACTTAGTAATCACTTTTGAAAAGGCCAGCGCGGCCTCCGTAGCTGAATTTACGTGCGAAACCAGGGAAATCTTATCATATCCTTCCTTGAATCTCGCCTGTTCAATCGTTTCCCAGGAGCTTAATTTGAGCATATCCAACCACACCTGTGCGACCTTTGCAGCGGTATCCGAATCCGTAAGTTCCCGAATCATCGGAAAATATGGGGCAACTGCCGCAATTTTTTCATGTTTTTCCACAAGAAACCTCCTTTTAAATTTATGTTGCATAATATTTTTTTTTATTTTTTATGTTGTTTTATATTCGTATTATACATAAACACTTTCCCTCTGTCAATCCTATTTTTCCCTTTTCCGTCATAAAAAACAGGGCTGACACACCCGCAAGGAGGTTTCAGCCTTGTTTTTATCTAATACTGCTCTTTTCGTATCAGCTCCATACCTTTTATATTTTTTCCTCCCTTTTCAAAAAAATGTTGCTGGCTGAAAAAGCCAGCAATTTGACGAAGACAGATTAAATCGGTTCCGAGTTGATGCTATAATCAGAAAGATAGATTTGAATTTGTATAGGTTAATTATAATTTTTCAACGAAATGATTTCTATCCATATTCCAATCCTTTTTATACACAAAATCGTCGTTACCGTTAACGCCTAGTTGATACATTCTGAATATGACAGGAAAATCCTTTGGCCGCCATTGTTCTTCCTAGGAATAACAACATGTCATACCTACCTTTTGCATAACATGGCCGCTTCTTGGATTGTTTCTGTCGTGTGCCGCCGTAATATAAGGCAAGCCATCTTTTCTAATTTGTTCTACGACTGCTTTACCTGCTTTCTGTAACCATTCCCTTGTGCCAAAATTCCTTACAAAGTCCGAAATCAAAATCAGGATTTTCTTCCTTTCTCCCCGTCACGCGTGCCGGCTCCAAAAGCTGACTTCCCTATGAAAAAGGCCCCCTCCTGTCTATGCAACAGGAGGGGGCCTTTTTCGTTCCTTATTCTCTTTTCAGCCGTCCCTACACCTCAGGCTTCTCCACCTGGACGATCGCCTGCTTCTGCATGGGAATGCGGCAGTTCTTATTGTTGCCGAATTCCACGATCACGGTATCATCCGTCATGTCGATGATGACGCCATAGAAACCGCTGGACGTTAAGACGCTGTCTCCGACTGCAATGCTCGCCATCAGCTCCTGCATCTTTTTCTTTTCCTTCTGCTGCGGACGGATTGCGATAAAATACATGAACGCAAAGATCAGTACGATATATCCGATCCAAAATCCCGGGCTGTTTGTCATTGCCATACCTCCGTTTTATAAATAGCTTTGTTATCAGTAGCTTCCTGCACTTACTCGATTTCCTCGCCGATCGCAGACGCAGCGGAGACCGTCCCCACAGCCGCCACAACCGCGACGATCAAAACCAGGAGAAGCCCGCCCATACAGATAAATACAAACGCATCCGAATCACCGGTGCTTTCTGCCGTGCCGGCTGCCTCCGTCACCTGCCCCTCGGCAGCGCCGTACGCAATGCCGGCTTTAGACGGAACCGCGCTGCAAAACAGGCACAGACAAACGGCAAATGCCGCCAAAAGGCCCTTCCCCTTCTTCCACATCTTCATGAACTCACTCCTCCTGTTCTCTGTCTTTATAATTTCCCGATACGCCGTCCAGCTTTTTGGCCTTATACGCTGCGTAGCGGCCCTGCTCGATCGCCTCGCGGATCTCTGTCATCATCGTATTGTAAAAATACAGATTATGGAGCACACACAGGCGCATGCCGAGCATTTCCTTTGCCTTTAAAAGATGGCGGATATACGCTCTGCTGTAGGAGCGGCAGGCCGGGCAGCCGCAGCCCTCCTCGATCGGACGCATATCCCTTGCAAACTGTTCGTTAAACAAATTGAGTTTTCCATGGTTCGTATAAACGTGTCCGTGGCGGCCGTTTCTCGTTGGATAGACGCAGTCAAAGAAATCCACGCCGCGGTCTACGCTCTCTAAAATGTTAGCCGGCGTTCCCACGCCCATCAGATAGGTCGGTTTTGTTTCCGGCAGATGCGGCACGGTCACATCAAGGATTCGATACATCTCCTCATGACTCTCCCCGACGGCTAGGCCTCCGAGCGCATAACCGTCGCAGTCCATCGCGGTGATCGCCTCTGCGTGCGCGATGCGGATCTCCTCAAACGTCCCGCCCTGGTTGATCCCAAAGAGAAGCTGTTCCCGGTTTACCGTATCGGGAAGCGCATTTAACCGCGTCAGCTCTGTCTTGCAGCGGGCCAGCCATCTTGTCGTCCGCGCAACGGAATTTTCCATATACTCCCGCGTACACGGATGCGGCGCGCACTCGTCGAATGCCATGGCGATCGTCGAGCCGAGATTCGACTGAATCTGCATGCTCTCCTCCGGCCCCATAAAAATTTTATGGCCGTCGATATGGGAATTAAAAAACACGCCTTCCTCACGGATCTTTCTAAGACCCGCCAGAGAAAACACCTGAAAACCGCCGGAATCCGTAAGGATAGGCCGATCCCAGTTCATAAACCGGTGCAGCCCGCCCAGCTCCTTAATCAGGGAATCGCCGGTTCGCACATGCAGATGGTATGTGTTGGAGAGCTCCACCTGGGTGCCGATTACTCTCAGATCGTCCGTGGACACCGCGCCCTTGATCGCCGCCACCGTCCCCACATTCATGAATACAGGCGTCTGGATCGTACCGTGGACGGTCTCCATGACCGCCCGTTTGGCACGTCCATCCCTTGCCAGAATCCGATACTGCATACGGCTCCCCTTATTTCTGAACTGCAGGCTTTTTCGTCTGCTTCATGTTTAAAATATACCAAAGTGCACCGGTCAGGCACACGGAGGAATACGTGCCGCAGATAATCCCTGCCATTAACGGGAGCGCAAACTCCCGAATCGAAGACACACCCATCATAAACAGGATAAATACCATGATAAACGTCGTCAGAGACGTATTGATGCTTCTCGTAAAGGTCTCCGTGATGCTTGCATTGACGATCTGCGAAAGATCCTTCTTCGGCTCCGCCAGTCTTAAGTTCTCACGGATTCGGTCGAAGATGACGATCGTTGCATTGATCGAGTAGCCGACGATTGTAAGCAGGCAGGCGATTGCAGTCGAACCGACCGACCACTTCGCAAGCGCATAGCAGGCCAATACAACCAGGACGTCATGAAGCAGCGCAATGACCGCACTGGCCGCAAAGCGGATATTTTTGAAACGCACCCAGATATAAAGCAGCATGAAGATCGTTGCGATGATCGTCGCCTCGATCGCGTCGCGCTTCATCTCGTCGCTGATCGCGCCGGAGATGCTCTCCGCCGTGATCGTCGCCTCATCGACGCCGAATTTTTCCGCAAGAGCCGCATCCAAAGCCTGCCGCTCCTCAATGCTTAAGGTCCGCGTCTTGATGATCACCTCGTTGGTGCCTGCGACCTTCTGGGTCTGTGTATCCGCACTGTTCGTGATGCTCTCGACAACCGGAACCACCTCGGCGGAAATCCGCTCTAAGGACATGTCCTCGTTGAAGGTCACGTTTGTGGACGTACCGCCCTGGAAATCCAGGCTGTAGTTAAACGCACCGCCGATTGATGAGCGGTTCATGAACATGCCCGCGAAACCGATACACAAGATGGCAGCAGAAACCGCAAAAAAGAGCATTCTCTTTCCGAGGAAATTGACCGGTGTCTTTTCCTTGCGCACACCGTAAAACTTTTTCTCCGTAAACCCGAGCTCAAACAGGCTGTTCAGAGTGAATTTCGTGATAAACAATGCCGTCACCATGGAAAGCACGATACCGATGGCAAGAGTTGTCGCAAAGCCCTTGACCGTACCGGAGCCTCTCCAGTAAAGGACAGCCGCCGCAATCAGCGTCGTCACGTTGCCGTCAATAATGGCGGACATGGCCTTCGAAAAGCCGGTCTTGATCGCCGATTTGACGGTCTTCCCAACGCCGATCTCCTCTTTGATACGCGTAAAGATGATGACATTCGCGTCCACGGCCATACCAATCGAAAGGATGATGCCGGCGATGCCCGGTAATGTCAGTGTAACCTCAAAGGCCGCGAGCAGGATGATCATCAGCACAACATACAGGCACAGGGCTAACGATGCCGCAAGGCCGGGGACCAGATAAACCGCAATCATGAAGACGCAGACGATTCCAAAGCCGATCGCGCCTGCCTTTAAGCTCGTGGAGATCGCTTCCTCACCGAGCTTTGCGCCGACCACGTTGGAGCGAAGCTCCTCTAACTCCAGAGACAGAGACCCGATTCGGATTGTCGCCGCAAGCTGATCTGCCTCCTCAAAGGAATCTAATCCTGTAATGGATGCCTGTCCTCCGGTGATCGCCTGCTGTACGACCGGGTTCGAATAGAGCATGTTGTCATATACGATCGCAATGCGCTTTCCCACGTTGGCCGCCGTCACATCGGCAAACTTTTTTGCACCCTCATCGGTAAAGGTAAGGGCGACCTCATAGCTGACCGCGCCGGTCTGCTGATCCTTATAGCTCATCGCCCTCGCAGACGCCACATCGGTTCCCTCTAAGACCGTCTGGAAACTCTCATCCATAAACAGCAGGGAGCCGGGCTTTCCAAGCTCCTCCAATACCTTATTCGCATCGGAAACACCGGGAATGTCAATGTTGATCCGGTTGTTGCCTTCCTGGTAAACCTCAGCCTCCGTGCTGTAATTCTGCACTCTCTGCTGAAGCTTATACCGTGTGTCTGACATGTCCTCCGCGCTCGGGTTGTCCTCGACGGCCCGATACGTGATGCTGACACCGCCTGCCAGATCAAGGCCCAGCTTGATCCCGCCCTCCTGATACGAGCTGATACCGCTTACATCAGTTACCAGCTTGCTTTTCTGGAGCGTATCATAACCGAACCAGCCGAACAGGCCGATGGCAATCAGAAGACATAAAAGACCAAGAAGGCCCTTTCCTTTGTTGTTCTTCATGATTCTTCATTCTCCTTAATTCTTAAAGATTCGCTGCCGCCTGCTGTTCATCCGCAAGGGCCGCTCTTATCATAATCGCGCACTCGATACGTTTTTTCTGCATCTCGCAGCAGATTTCATAAGCATCCGTAATGCTTTTGTGGAAATTGTATGAATTGGCCGCACAGCCGCCGCTGCAGTAAAATCTGGCAAAGCAGTCTTTGCATTTCTCCTTCGCATAAACGTTGCAGAGCTTGAATTCATCGCGCATGGCGAGATTCACAACGCCCGTATCCACATTTCCAAGCAAAAATTCTTCCTGGCCAACACACTGGTGGCAGGGGTACAGATCCCCCCAAGGCGTCACGGCCAGGTATTCAACACCGGAGCCGCAACCGGAAAGCCGCTTCGCGACACAGGGCCCCTGTTGTAAGTCTATCATAAAATGGAAGAATTTAAACCCACGCCCTTCCTTTTGACGCCGAATAAATTCTCTTGCGAGTACATCATATTCGCTCAGAATCCGGGGAAGATCCTCCCTGCGGATCGCATAATCCTCCGTTTCGGGCGCGACCACCGGTTCCATTGAAAGCTTGTCAAATCCAAGATCGGCAAAGTGCAACACATCCTGGGCAAAATCCAGATTATTCCGCGTAAACGTCCCACGCACGAAATAATCCTTCTCACCGCGGGCCTTTGCGAAACGCTGAAACTTCGGCACGATTAAATCATAGCTTCCCGTCCCGTTCCTAAAGGGGCGCATCCGATCGTTGACCTCTTTGCGCCCATCCAGGCTTAAGACCACGTTGCTCATTTCCCGGTTGCAAAATTCGATGATCGCATTGTTTAACAGGACGCCGTTTGTCGTGAGCGTAAAGCGAAACTTCTTATTATATTGTTTCTCCTGAGAGCGCCCGTACTCCACAAGCCGCTTGACTACCTCCCAGTTAAGCAGAGGCTCTCCGCCGAAAAAATCCACCTCCAGGTTCACCCTGTTCCCCGAAGCCTGAATCAAAAAATCAAGCGCCTTCTTCCCGACCTCAAAGCTCATAAGCGCACGCCGCCCATGATACTCGCCTTCCTCGGCGAAGCAGTAGCGGCAGGCCAGATTGCAGTCATGCGCGATATGGAGGCAGAGTGCCTTGACGACCGTCTGGCGCTTCTTAAAGTCAACGACATACTCCCGATACACATCCGCGGTAAAAAGCTCCTCTGCATCGATCAATTCTTGTATGTCCGAAAGGGCATCGTTTATGTCTTCTTCTTTATATTTCCCGGAAAGAGCCAGAAAAACCGCCGCCCTCTGCTCCCTGCCTAAAGGCATCGGCTTCTCCATATCCAGCACAATGCCCGAAAGCGCTTCCACCGCCTCGTAGAGAAGTTCATCTGCTGCATGGACCGCTCCGCTGTTGACATCAAGAATCAGGAAATAGCCGTTATTTTTATATTGGTGTATCAAAATGCTTCTCCCATCGTTCGCAAAATTCCCGTTCTACAACAATAGCCCCTACAGTCATACGACCGTAGGGGGCTTCTGTGCTCAAAGCTTTGCCTGGCTCACGAACGGCTGCTGTTCTCACAGCTCTGGTTTCCTACCGTACAGGAGGTCTTGCATGCGGACTGGCAGGAAGTCTGGCACTCACCGCATCCGCCCTTTTTCATGCTATTCTTTAATGTACTGGAGCTCAATGTCTTTACATGCTTCATTTCAAATTATCCTCCGATCGTCTATTTCTTCTTATCAGGGCAAAAATCCCCTAAAAAGCCTGGTTCGTATGCGATTATATCATAACAGGCGCAATCTTGCAATAGGGATAATTCATGGCTTTTCCGAATACATTGTACAAAATAAGGAGGGGCAAGGGCCGCAGCCAGCCTCGGGAGCGGATTTTCAAATCCCCTCCGCCCCTCAAAAACCACTCTATAAAACCATCAAGAAAGGAGCTTTCTATGTCCAAGCAAACCCCATGGCTCATTGTCCGCACTCTTATCATTACCTACCTGATTTCGGCGCTTCTTTTAGTTGCTCTTTCCTTCGCCCTGTACAAATTTCATCTTCCTGAAGCACAGATAAACGCAGGTGTGAATGCCGTCTATATCCTTTCCTGTCTCGGCGGCGGTTTCTTAGCCGGGAAGACGTTAAAAAACCGCCGCTTCCTCTGGGGGCTTCTCACAGGGCTTTTATATTTCGCATTCCTGCTTCTTATGTCGCTCGCGCAGGATGGGCAGCTTACGGATAGCCTCACACAGATCCTCACCGTCCTGGGCATGTGTGCTCTGAGCGGCATGGCCGGCGGGATGTTGAGCTGATCAAACGATATTGCAGGGCCGTGCCGTACCTACCCCAGTCTTGAAAGCAGATAGACCACAAGAGCCAAAACGCCGATTACAACAAAGATTCCAAGCATGCCCTTCCCCATAATTCCAAGGGCCAGCATCATATTTTCACTCATTTTTTCTACCTCCTACATAAAGAATCCGAGGACAATTCCTCCGGCTACCGCCGACGCCACCTGGCCGGAGACGTTCGCACCGATCGCATGCATCAGCAGATGATTCGTACTGTCCTCTGCCACTCCCATTTTTTCAATGACCCTCGCAGACATCGGGAAGGCGGAGATCCCGGCCGCACCGATCATCGGGTTAATTTTTGTTTTTGAAAACAGGTTCAAAAGTTTTGCAAACAAAACGCCGCCGATCGTATCAAACACAAATGCAATGAGGCCCAGCCCCATGATCATCAATGTCTGCGGCGCCACAAAATACTCTGCCCGCATCGAAAAGGAAATCGTGATTCCCAAAAGCAGGGTGATCAGGTTTGCCAGCCCATTCTGGGCCGTCTCTGAAAGGCTGTTTAAGGCGCCGCATTCACGGATCAGATTGCCGAACATGAGGAAACCGACAAGCGAGACCGAGGCCGGGGCCACAAGGCCGGCCACAAAGGTCACAAGAATCGGGAACACAATGCGTGTCGTGCGGCTGACCTTCCCGGGCTGGTAAGGCATGTGCAGCATTCGCTCCTTCTTTGTCGTCACCGCTTTAATTGCAAGCGGCTGAATGATCGGCACCAGCGCCATGTAAGAATACGCCGCCACGGCGATTGCACCGATGTATTTGGATTTTAATACCTGCGATACCAGGATTGAGGTCGGGCCATCGGCCGCACCGATAATCCCGATGGAGGCCGCATCGCGGATGTCAAAGCCCAGGGCCGCCGCCAGGACAATCGTGAGGAAAATACCAAACTGTGCAGCCGCTCCGAACAGGAACATTTTCGGGTTCGAAAGCAGAGGGCCAAAGTCAATCATGGCTCCGATCCCGATAAATAAAAGAAGCGGAAACGCCTCCGACGCCTCGATTCCCGTCTCAAACAGCCATTGAATGATCCCTTGCGTCTCCCCTACACCGGTCATCATCTGGTTTAGGGCCCCGCTCTGCGGGATATTCACCAGGATCGCGCCGAAGCCCATCGGTAAAAGCAGGGCCGGCTCGTAATCCTTTTTGATTGCCAGATAGATGAGGCAAAGTCCTACCGCATACATAATCATTTCCTGCCACGTGATTGAGAGGACACCGTTCCATAAAAATTCCATACTCAAATCTCCTTCCTTTCTTAAAGTATCCGCAGATACCCTTCTTATCATACAAAGGCGTAATATCTAATGAGGCAAAAAAAAGACTTTTTGCAGAAAAATATCTTTTTCTGCAAAAAGTCTCGTTACCCATTCTGGTATGTACCGCCAGACGTCTCCGCCGCGTATGTTGACGATACAATTTCAACTACTCCCTTTTTGATTGTTTCTACTATATGCGTTCTTTTCCAAAATGTCAAGCATTAATTTTTTATTTTTTTCTCCTGCTCAAGAAGATACAGGTGAATCTTATCAATCCGGTTTCTCTCCACCCGCTCCACTACAAACCGCAGATTTTCAAAGGTCACTTCCTCGCCCTCGTCAGGCAGATGATCCAGGAGACCGATCACAAAACCGCCCAGAGAATCATAGTCCTCTGATGTCAGAGAAAGCCCTAGCTGGTCATTTAAATCATCAAGCTTCATCGCCGCCTCGACCAAATACTCCCTCGGCCCCACCTTGCGGAGCAGATCTTCTTCTTCCTCGTCGTACTCGTCCCGGATCTCTCCGACGATCTCCTCCAGCATATCCTCAAGCGTTATTAAACCGGCCGTTGCCCCGTATTCGTCAAGGACGATCGCAATGTTGTTCTGCGTCTTTCGAAGCTCCACCATCAGCTCCGCCGTTTTCTTAAATTCGTAAGTATAAAGCGGCTCCCGCAAAAAGTCCCGCAGCCGGAAATCTTTTACGGTCTTTACTAACATAAGATCCTTGATATTAATGATGCCGATCACGTTGTCCGTAGTCTCCTCATAGACCGGATAACGCGTATACTTCTCCTGCCGGAAGACCTCGACGACCTCCTCATAGCTCGCCTCGACATCCATGAAGGTCATGTCGATCCGCGGGATCATAATGTCTTTTGCGACCGAATCTCCGAAATCAAACACATTGTAGATCATCTTCTTTTCATCCGACTCGATGACGCCCTCCTCGTGGCTGACCTCCACGATCGTGCGTAGCTCATCCTCTGTGATCGCATCCTGCTTTTTATTCGGGTCAATGCCAAGGAGCTTCAGCACACTGAGTGCAAGCTTATCGACGACAAAAATAATCGGCGTCAGCACCTGCATAATCGTATAGATCGGCTTTGCAAAGCGCAGTGCAAGTGACTCCGAATAGAGGGTCGCGGAGGTCTTCGGGGTAATTTCCCCAAAGATCAAAACGAGAAGCGTCAAGATTCCCGTCCCGATTCCTACGTACATATCGCCAAACGTGCGGGTCACAAGAACCGTCAAAAGAGACGATGCCGAGATATTGACGATATTGTTTCCGATCAGAATCGCGCTCAGCATCTTTGGCTGGTTGTCGAGGATCTTCATCAAGACCTGCGCATTTCCCAAGCCGGCCTCTGCCAGCGTCCGGACGCGGATTTTGTTTACGGTCATCATCGCGGTCTCCGATGATGAAAAAAATGCAGATAATGCCAGCAGCCCAAGAATAATCACAATCTGCAGGGCTTGCCCTGAATCCAAAAAAATCAACTCCTGTTTCTATCATAAATTTTCACCAATATGAATCAGGCTGATTCTATCACATTCCCGTGCACGTGTCAACTATGACCGTGCATGAAACGGGAACGGTCCGCCGCCGCTCCCGCGTCAGGCTGCTGTATTGGCTGGCCGGAAAAAGAAAAAAGACTGGCTGGTTTGTTGGCAAGATCATCCTCTGGCCTGGCGCTTTACCCGCTCCATGGCGGCCGCGACGGCCGGGATGCTTAAAAGCAGTACAGTCATCGCCGCCTCTGCGCCGATGTAGGCGTAATTATAAAGGATCGGATATACGGCCGTCAAAGACTTCGGGAAGCTGTCCGGCATGTATTCCATCCAGTAAAGGTACCCGCCAATGGAGTGAAACACGCCGCGCAGGAATGCGCCCCAAAGATACCCCTTTACGAGCCCCTTTTTCGAACCTGCAAACATGCCGGCGAGCCCCAGGGCCGCAAATGCAAGCACGTAGTCACAGCACACCTGAAAAAATGACAATACGTATGGTTCCTGTAAAAACTGTAAGATCCCATAGGCCAGTCCCGCCATGATTCCCGTCTTCACTCCATACCAGTAGCCGATCAGGCAGATAAACAGCATGCTGCACAGCGTGACTGAGCCGCCCCAGGGCATCTTGACGACTCGGATGTAAGATGTTAAAAATGCCAGCGCTACGGCCGCCGCGCAAAAGACCAACTCTCTGGCGCCCATATGAGCCTTTTCCCTCTCCCTTCCGCGAACCGCCAGAAAAACGGCGCCAGCCAGGAATAGAATGCCCAGCCCAATAAATGCGCCATAGCCGGCTTTTGTCAGGCCGCCGTCCTCCGTTACCATAAAACTAAACATAAAAAATACCTCCTTCGTCAGACGTTTTTCGTCAAACAGCAAGGAGGTGCTTTGGCTGATTATCCGGAATTTCCGGTTTTTTGCTTCCTTACGCCGGTATTACCCGGTTCAAGTAATGAGGGTTCTGGCCCGAAGGCCACTCTCAGCTTTTAGCACC
>JAAWAR010000121.1 GCA_022792295.1 Lachnospiraceae bacterium | reverse complement strand
TATGCAGTTTTGATGATATGAATGATACCTTCAATATTAATAGAAATCGCACGAGTGGCTCAGTGGTGGAGTATCGCCTTGCCAAGGCGAGGGTCGCGGGTTCGAATCCCGTCTCGTGCTCTTGTGTAGGTAGAGGAAGCTTTATTTTATAAGGCTTCTTCTTTTTTGTCTTTAGATTTTTGAAAACAGGCATGAAGACAAAATTCAATAATGCCTTCGATAGTAAATAGTACGTCTCCTTACCAGACAATGGATTATACATATAACCCAAAGTCGTATTAAGGCTGACATGTCCCGACAATTCCCAGGAAAAGTTTCGGGAGTGAAACGGCTGTCATGTCTTTGGCTGGCCTTCATACTGCCAGTAATACTTTTTCTATAGGAAGGCCATTTATGATCTACTTTAATAAGGAAATGCATCGGAAAGCGAAAAAAATCTCATGATAAACGAACCTGCAAAAAAGCTTCGGGGAATTTTGGAAGCTTTAACTAAGAGGCCGCCAGACAAAATTTGTTTCGGTAAACCCTGCTATCCCCAGCGGGCGAGGAGACAATCGTGAGAAGATTGCGACCATGCTGACAGTATGCTTTCCCTTGCTTGTATTGGCTTTTTGACCTTGTCAGAGTCCGAACCTTATCTTGTGCTTTTTTATGCGGCGGAAATCTCAAAGAGAGAATTCCGCCGCCTTTGTCTGGGTTTGTCTATTTGTCTTCTTCTGCCGGCTGCCAGGCCTGCCCGAAGCTTATATCACGGAACAGAGCAGCCAGACCGGTAATCTGTTTGAGACGCAGAATTTCGTCACGCTCCATGCCTAAATGTTTGGAAATCCAGGCATCAGAGCGGCCGAGCTCGTGGAGTTCCTTTATGATGTTGCTCATAAGATCCACATCATGAGTGCCACGGGCCCGGTTGTGGCGGATGGTACTGGCCATGCGCCGGTCTAAGGACTTGTTGATGACAGATACCGGCAAAAGACCATGCTCGCGTTCGTAGATATCCGGGTAATTCAGCATGATCTGGTAACGATGAAACCCATCCACAATCAAATAGAGATCCCGCTCCTTGGCATAATAGCATACCACCGGCATCGTATAGCCATCTTCTTTGATGCTTTCATAGAGGAGACGCATTTCGGGCGGTGCGACTTTATTTGGGTTGTAATGATTAGGCTGAACCTTTTCAATGGGGACAGGAATTATGCCGTATACGGGGCTTTTATGATCCATAGTCAAACTCCTCAATGCTTTTGTATTTGCGCTGGATTACATCCAGACGTTCTTTTTGCTGTCTCGTCATTCCAAATCCCATAAAACGGCAAATGTGATCGTTTTTTAAGATGCAGTAGCACATCCGCTTCCAGCTTGGAATATCTTTTGTGGAACGGATGTCATCTGTGTGGTCCGGGATTGGACCGATAAAAACGATACGGGATTTTTTATTCAGCGTATAATTGGAGACACCGTTGCGCCGGACATGATAACCGTGTTCCACAAGCTCCTGGATAGCGTCTTCATCGAGGCCGCCGCCCGTCTCATGCCAGAAGCGGATGGAAGTGTTGAATTTTTTTACATAATTATTTCGCAGACGTTTGGGAAGCGTGTCCAGGAGGAACATTGTATAGGATTTCCAGGTGTGCCCTTCGGGGAGAGTGACGCCGCGGTAGCCCATCGCCTTCGTTTTGCCGTAGATGCAGGCAAAATTTGCCCCCTGAACCCGGCCGACGAGGCGGACCCAGATTTCCGGATCGATGACCCGGTACAGATTTAAAGCATCCTTTGAGTAGTCGTTAAAGGGGGAGGCAACCCGCATCTGAGAAGGCTTAAGGCCAGCCATATAGTAAAGGTCATACAGACGATTATAGTCATAACCATATAGATAGTTGGCGTGCCACACATCGCTTACGGACCAGTCATACAGAGGAGATGCGCACCAGACATTTTTGAATTGTTTGCTGATCCAGCAGCACCCTTTATAGCCGTATTTTCTGTTTAGAAAACCGCTGTAACGCTGCAGGGATTCATCTGCACGGATTCCCAGAAGGCAGACGGTTTTTTTATGATTATGGACCATACAATACCAGCGGCCGAACTGTTTGGCCAGATCTTCCTGATGCATGCGGTAGCGATAAGTAAGAATGGGATTGCGGTCCAGGCTGATGACATAGTCCTTTTGGGGCATTTCCCGCACCCAACTGTCTTCTTTTGTATCATCCCAAGGATACCAGTACATCTCGTAGCTGCCCAATGCAGTTCTGGTCGCCATGGGCAGACAAACCCAATAGGGCTCCACCTGGTCTTTTATGCGCTCGAAGGTCCGTTCCACATATTCGGTTGTTACGGTATACTGCGCTTCAAAGTCCTGATGGAACACACCAATGGTTTTTTCCGGGTAATGCTTATTTTTGTAATCCAATACCAGATTAAGAAGCAGCCCGCTGTCCTTGCCTCCGGAAAAAGAAAGATAAAGATTGTCAAATTCTTCGAAAAGGAAATGTAGCCTTTCCAGGAGCGCGTCATAGACGTTTTCTTTTAAGTAGTTTCGAATCAAGCCGGTCAGCCCCTTTTATGTCGAACAAAGTCGGATCGTGGTGTATGTTGCGAATTGTTTTCTATTATACTGTTTTTTCCAGAATTTACAAGTATAGATTCCTTTCGGTACAGAATGGCCTTTTTTGTATGCAGCGGTGACTGCAGGATATCGTATCCTCTGGATAAAACGCGGGAAAACAGGTAAAAATCCTTCCTCATAGAGAAGTGTTACGAAAGGTTTGACCCAAAGGACAGGCTGTGATAAAATGAAGGATACAAATTGCTTTGCAGGAGAGACAAAAGATGAGCTGGAAAAGGGAGTGGCGGAGGGGAATCCGCGACGGATTGCCGATTGGGCTGGGATATATACCGGTCTCGTTTACATTTGGATTTTTAGCCGTGTCGGGGGGCCTGCCGGTATGGATCGCCTGCCTGATCTCGCTAACAAATTTAACGAGCGCCGGGCAGTTTGCAGGGACAAACCTGATCCTGGCAAACGCCGGATATATGGAGATTGCCATGACAACGTTTGTAATCAATATCCGTTATATGCTAATGTCCCTGTCCCTTTCACAGCGCATCGAGAAAAAAATGGGTGCGGCAAGGCGCATGCTGTTTGGCTTCGGAGTGACAGATGAGACCTTTGTCGTAGCCTCTTTAAGGCCGGGAACGCTTCGGTTTGCCTATCTGATCGGGCTCATCACTCTGCCGATTGCGGGCTGGAATCTGGGGACTCTTATGGGCGCCTGCATTTCCTCAGTTCTTCCGGCCGCGCTGCAGAATGCAATGGGGATCGCGCTTTACGGAATGTTTATTGCGCTTCTTGTGCCGGCAGCCAGGGATTCTGTGCATGTGCTGGTAATCGTACTTCTGGCTGTGTTTGTGAACTGCTTTTTGAAGTATACGCCGATTTTTTTATGTATCTCCTCCGGTTTCCGGATTATTCTGGCGACAGTCCTTGGGGCCGGCGTCGGTGCGGCGCTGTTTCCTGCACCTATGGAGGAGCCGGCAGTGGCCGAGAAGGAGGAAAAATAGGATGGATATGAAACGCGTGCTGCTTTGTGTTTTTCTCATGGCGCTTGTGACGTATATTCCGCGTGTATTGCCGCTTACGGTCTTTCGGAGGCAGATCAAATCGAGGTATATTCGTTCTTTCCTGGATTATACGCCGTATGCGGTGCTGGGAGCGATGACATTTCCCGACGTATTTGGCTCAACGGGAACCCTTCTTTCGGCCGCTGCCGGGACTCTGACGGCGCTTATACTAAGCTATTTCCGGAAGGGACTTGTGACGGTGGCCTGTGCGGCAATTTTCGTGGTGTATCTGGTGGAACTGATTGTGTAAGATATGGAAGGAGACGCAGATGGAGCAGTGGAAGGACTATTTGGAGGCGCTGGCTTCGAAGGCACCGGTTCCGGGCGGCGGCGGCGCCTCGGCAGTCTGTGCGGCACTTGGAGCCGCACTCGGAGAAATGGTTGGCAATCTGACGACAGGGAAGAAGAAATATGCCGAGTGGGAGACGGGCGTCTGTGAAGCGCTTGGGCGTCTTGAAACGCTGCGGGCACGTTTTTTGGAACTTTCCGAGGAGGATGCCAGAGTCTTTGAACCTCTTTCAAAAGCGTATGGAATCAGGGCGGAGACAGAGGCTGAAAAACAGGCAAAGGCCGTCTATATGGAGGCCTGTCTGCTGGAAGCGGCAAAAGTTCCGCTTGCCCTTATGGAGTGCTGCCGAAAGGCCATGACGGAGCTTGAGTTTCTGGCGCTGCATGGAAGTCGCCTGGCAGTCAGTGATGCAGGCGTGGGGATTCAGTTTTTGCGGTCTGCGCTTCTCGGTGCAGTCATGAACGTTTATATCAATACAAAGCTGATGAAAAACAGGGAGACTGCGGCAGAGCTAAATGAGCATGCACAGCGCCTGGCGGCAGAGGGTGCACAGACGGCAGACCGGATCTATGAAATTGTTTTAAAGGCGGTGAAGGAATGATTCTTTTAAAGGGCGCTGCGGTATCAGCAAGACTAAAGGAGGAAGTACAGGGGCTTCTTGACGGACTGCCTGACGGGGGACATGTTCCCACTGCGGCGATTGTACGGGTCGGGGAGCGGCCCGACGATATATCCTATGAGCGTAATGTGATAAAACGGATTGCTGCATTTGGCATGGAGGCGCGCTCGTATGTGTTTCCGGCGGATATTTCTGCCGCAGAGTTTGTACGGGAGTTTGAGAAGATCAATGAAGATGAAGGGATAGACGGAATCCTCTTATTCCGACCTCTCCCGGCGCATATGGACGGTCGGCTGTTTGAACGGCTGATTCGGCCCCAAAAGGATTTGGATGGGATAAGCCCCGTGAATGCGGCCAAAGTATTTGCAGGAGAGACGGATGGCTTTGCCCCCTGTACAGCGGAGGCGGTTATTGAGGTTTTAAAGGCGTATGGGATTCAGATCGAGGGAAAACGGGCCGTGATTGTCGGGCGCAGCATGGTGGTCGGCCGGCCGTTGGCGATGCTTTTGCTGCGGGAGAATGCGACAGTTACAGTCTGCCATACGAAGACACACGACCTCAAAAAGGTTTGCAGGGAGGCCGAGATCCTGGTGGCTGCGGCGGGAAGGGCCGGTATGCTGACAAAGGAGGAGACGGCCGAGGGAGCTGTTGTAATGGATGTAGGGATTAACGTAGACCAGAGCGGGAAGCTTTGCGGAGATATGGTCTGGGACGGTCTGGAAACGGTTGCGGCCGCGGCGACTCCGGTGCCGGGCGGCGTGGGCGCCGTGACGACAGCGGTCCTTGCCAAGCATCTGGCGCAGGCAGCATGGCGCAGCAGACAGACTGAGGGCGCATCCGGGCAGGAGGCATAACGAATTTAGGCAGACGTGCGCAGGGGCCTGTCCGGCCACCGGCGCACACGTTATCCTTGGGGACTCGGGCCGGATTTTTAGACGGAACAGGGAAGGAATTCGAGCGGTTCCATTACATAAAAAACCTCCGGAAATGGAATACTACCAGTAATTCATTTCCAGGAGGTTTTTTATGTGGGGAATTTTTGTGGCACTTTTATCGGGCGCTTTGATGAGTCTTCAAGGCGTTTTTAACACGGAGGTAACGAAACAGAGCAGCATATGGGCGGCAGCGGGCTGGGTGCAGGCATCGGCATTTTTAACGTGTGTGGCACTTTATTTGTGCACGGGCCGGGGAGAAATCTGGGGCATGTTTTCGATTGACCGAAAATACATGCTTTTAGGCGGAGTTATGGGAGCGTTTATCACCTGGACGGTCATTAAGAGTATGGACGGGCTGGGGCCGGCGAAGGCAACGCTTTTAATCGTCGTGACACAGATCCTGGTATCCTATCTGGTAGAGGTCTTTGGTCTGTTTGGCGTCGAGAAAGCGGCGTTTGAATGGAGAAAGCTGATCGGTGCGGTCATTGCTGTCGCAGGGATAATTATCTTTCGGTGGTGAAGAAAGTTTTTAAAATTAGACTTGTTTTTAAGGCCGGGTTTGGATAGAATAGAAACAGGCAGAACAGTATCTTCTGGGAAGCAGTCTCAGGAGGTATGATACATGGAAAAAGGATATTGGAAAATCGGGATGGCTGCGGCTTTTTTAGCTGTGGCAGGGCTTTCTTATGGATTTTCGAAGCGCAGCGGGGAGACTGCGCTTTTGGAGACTATAAAAGCCGCCGCGGAAACCACGGCTGCCATGGGTACGGAGAATGCGGCAGAGCCAAAGACAGAATGCGTGTATGTCTATGTCTGCGGGGAGGTAGCGGTTCCGGGGGTCTACGAGCTCCCTGCGGGAAGCCGGGTATTTGAGGCAATCGAGCAGGCCGGAGGCTTTACAAAGGAGGCGGCTGCGGAGAGCCTGAATCTGGCGGCCGAGGTGAGCGATGGGATGAAGCTCAAAGTGCTTTCGGAAGCAGAACTTGAGATCCTGCCGGAATTGGTGCAGGCGGAGGACAGGCAGGCGAATCTGGTGAATCTCAATACGGCGTCAGAGGCAGAACTTATGACGCTTCCCGGCATCGGAGAGTCCCGTGCAAAGGACATTATCCGTTACAGAGAGCAATCCGGCGGTTTTCAGAAGATTGAGGACATTATGAAGGTTTCAGGTATCAAGGATGCCGGTTTCCAGAAAATAAAGGACAGAATTACAGTATAAGCAGGAGGAGAAGATGGCGAGAGTTCTGGTGGTCGATGATGAGAAGCTGATTGTAAAGGGAATTCGGTTCAGCCTTGAGCAGGATGGAATGGAGGTAGACTGCGCCTACGACGGAAACGAGGCGATCGAGAAGGCAAAGGAGAAGGAGTACGATGTGGTACTCTTGGACGTCATGCTGCCGGAGCACGACGGGCTTGAGGTATGCCAGGCGATCCGCGAGTTTTCGGAAATGCCGATCATCATGCTGACGGCGAAGGGGGGCGACATGGATAAAATTCTGGGGCTTGAATATGGTGCGGATGATTATATTACAAAGCCGTTTAATATCCTGGAGGTCAAGGCAAGGATCAAGGCGATTATGCGGAGAAATTCCAAAAAATCAGGCCGCAGCGGCCGGCAGGAGAGCGGGCTGGCGATTTGTGGAGATCTGAAGCTTGACAGGGAAAGCCGCCGGGTCTTTATTCAGGAACGGGAGATTAATTTGACTGCAAAGGAATTTGATCTGCTGGAGCTGCTTGTGACAAATCCTAACAAAGTCTACAGCAGGGAAGCACTTTTGGGTTATGTCTGGGGGAATAAGGCAATGGACAGCGGGGATGTACGGACCGTGGATGTACATGTGCGGCGCCTGCGGGAGAAGATTGAGCCGAGTCCGAGTGATCCGAAATACGTGCATACCAAATGGGGGGTCGGATATTATTTCCGCGCACAGTAACGGAGAGAAGGAGGGGGATTCGCATGGTACAGATTACGATCCGCCCGGTCGGGCCGGATGAGCTGGATGCGGTGACGGCTGTCGAGGCAGCCTGCTTCCCGCCTGCGGAGGCAGCGGACAGGGAGACGTTTAGACGGCGCATCGAGGTATTTCCTGAGTGTTTTTTTGTGGCGGTCTGTGAGAACAGAGTGATCGGCTTCATAAACGGATGTGCGACTGATGAGAGGACGATACGGGATGAGATGTTTACAGACGCAAAACTACATAAAAAAGACGGCTGCTACCAGAGCATTTTCGGCCTTGCCGTGCTGCCAGACTATCAGCGGCAGGAGGTCGCGGCAAGGCTCATGAAGCATCTGGTTGCAGACGCCAGGAAACGGGGCCGTCGGGGCCTGATTCTTACGTGTAAAGAGCGTCTGCTTTCGTACTATGAAAAATTCGGTTACCAAAATCTGGGCGTTTCCGCATCTGTACATGGCGGGGCGGTCTGGTATGACATGCTGCTGGTACTTTAGAACAGCCACGCGTTTCTTTAAAAATACAGAAGGCAGCTCATGATGGAGACGCCTGCTGCCATAAGCAGAAAAAGCGGTCCGCCGATTTTTAGAAAATCTTTAAAGGTATATCCTGCGGGAAGAATCTGCATATTGACAGCCGTACCGATGGGGGTTGCGACGGCCAGGTTTGTGCCGATCGCAATAACGGTTACCCAGGGAATCGGGCTGATTGAAAGGTTCAGGGCCATGGAAATGCAGATCGGAGTCAGGATCGCGGCCACGCTGACATTCTGCATAAACAGCGTCAGGACGCTAGAGAGCAGTGTAATGACAACGGTCAGGACGATGAGGGAAGCCGATTCCCCTCCAAAAAGATTGAGGACAAAATCTGCAATGATTTTGCCGCCTCCGGAGGCGTCAAGGCCGGCTCCCAGCCCATTGATTGCTCCGATACAGATCAAAACATCCCAGGGAAGCTGGCTCAAAGTAGATTTTACAGGAATACAGCCGGAGGCGAACAGGATGGTTGCACCTAACAGGGCCACGTTGGCAATATTCAGGTAATTTTTAAAGGGAGGGATCCCGGTCAGGATAAAGCCGACGATGCAGGCAACGAGAACAACAACCGAGAGAGATCCTTTCCATGCGGGTATGGAGCTGTCAGAGCTTTCGGAAGCATACACCGGATTCGCAAAGGAATTATTTTTGTTAAAGTCGGGGCTTCCCGGCTTTAATGTTTTTTCTAAAAGCGTATAACCGATCGTTGCCCAGAAAAGAATCTGCAGGACAGCGAGAGGGGCCATTACCCGGCTCATCTCGAAAACTCCAAGTCCTTCCTCAAAACCTGCATATCCGATTAATATAGAGTTGGCAGTGTTTTGGGAGGTAGAACCGACCAGCGTGCAGGCTCCACCGACAATACAGGCGGTTCCGGCGGGGAAAATTACCATTTTCGAACGGATCTTTCCTTTAGAACCAGCGGCAATGGAGGCAATGATGGGCATCCACATAGCGATGGTTCCGGAATTGGATAAAAATGCGCTCATGGCAGTACAGATGGCCACAAGAACGGCGATAAAAAGCCGTTCATTTTTGGCGATGGCTGTGGCGGCAATTTTTGCACCGATTTTTTGGGCTACACCGGTTTGAAACAGAGCGTCACCCACGATACACATGCCTGCCACCATCACAATGGCGCTGGAGCCGAAGCCGGAATAAATCTGTGACAGTTTCATCTCTGGAATGAGAATACCCATAGAAAGGGAACTCATGCAGGCGACTACGCTCATGGGAAGCCGATTGCTAAAAAAGAGAACCATAGTGAAAACGGTGATTAGGATTGCAACTGTGCTTGAAGACATATACGTTCCTCCTGAATATTTATTGATGCTTTTCTAATAAGCAATTTTTGTACCATACGCTGAAATGCAGATAAATCGGTTGACAGGATAAAAAAGGATGCAGAAATCTTGCAGATTCATGCAGAAAATCTGCATTTCTGATGCAGATTTTCTGCAAATTTTATTTAGGAAGGACCGATGAGAAAGCTTGTATAAGACGCCTTTTGGGCGCCTTTTTATTTTTTCACAGGAAAGTGTGTCCTATGAAACAAAAACGCTCCGCGGGGATCGCACTGCGGCGGTAAGGAATCCTGCTGTGGAAGCAACCCGCCGCAGGCAGAGAATCCTGCTGTGCAGGAATCTTTTTTATTCGCATTTTGGCATAAAGATTGCTATATAAAATGACAAATACAAATAAAAGAAATTATAAAGGAGTATGTATGGGAGTACAAGTAAAAAAGTTGAGAAGCCATGAGATGACAGAGGGACTTGTAAACGCAGGAAACAGAACGCTCATGTATGCGCTTGGGATTGACAAGGAGGATATGAATAAGCCATTTATTGGTATTATAAATTCCTGGAATGAATTCCATCCGGGGCATAAAAATCTACGTGAGCTCGCAGAAGCAGTGAAACAGGGGGTTCTTGCCGAGGGAGGGCAGCCTTTTGAGATGAATACGATTTCCCTTTGTGACGGAATCACACAAGGGCATAAAGGAATGTGCTTTGTTTTGCCTTCTCGGGATTTGATCGCTGACACGATTGAAGTTATGGTACAGGGGCAGCGGTTAGATGGAATGGTGATGCTGGCAAGCTGCGATAAGATCGTTCCGGCCATGGCAATGGCAGCAGGCAGGCTAAACATTCCGGCAATTATTGTTACCGGCGGCCCAATGATGCCGAGCTATTATAAGGGAAGGGAATTTGGCGGCGCCTGGGAGGTACGCGAAGCGGCCGGAAAGCTCTCACGCGGAGAAATCACAGCAGAGGACTATGATAATATGGAAAAGAGCGTGTGTGGCGGCATAGGGTCATGCCCCATGATGGGGACAGCCAATACCATGTCTTGTCTGATGGAGCCGCTGGGCTTGGCATTACCAGGCTGTGGGACCGTTCATGCAACGCAGGCTGATAAGCTGCGCTATGCGCGCAACAGCGGAAAGCTGTTGATGAGGCTGGTAGAAGAAAACAGGCGGCCGCGGGACTATATTACGAAGGAAAGCTTCTATAATATGATGCGTGTAAGCGCGGCAATCGGCGGCTCTACGAATACGTTTTTGCATATCCCCGCGATTGCAGGCTCCTTTGGCATCGGCATTGAGCCAGAGGATTTCAATCGAATTGGTGATACGACGCCGTACCTGGCCTGCATCAAGCCGTCAGGAACGCATACTTTGTGGGATCTGCACCAGGCAGGCGGTATTCCTGCCGTCATGAAGGAGCTGGGCGAGCAGTATCTTGATCTATCTCAAAAAGCAGTCAATGGCAAGAGCTGGGGAGAGATCCTTTCTGCCTATTCGGGAAGCCATAATACAGAGGTGATTCACACACTGAAAAATCCTGTAGCGGCTCAAAGCGGTCTGGCGGTCTTAAGAGGAAACCTTGCGCCAGTCGGAGCGGGCGTAAAGAAGACGGCCTGTGATAAAAAAATGTGGATTCATAGTGGCCCGGCAAGAGTATTTGACAGTGAGATAGAAGCCGTAGAGGCTGTCATGAACGGCAAAATCCAGAAGGGAGACGTGCTGGTAATTCGGTATGAGGGACCGAAAGGAGGTCCGGGCATGCGGGAAATGCAGTCGGCAACGACAGCCCTTATGGGTTATGGCCTCGGAGAAAGCTGTGCACTTGTGACAGACGGGCGGTTTTCCGGGGCCAGCCGCGGCCCATGTATCGGCTATGTGGCGCCGGAGGCCGCGGACTGCGGTCCGATTGCACTGGTGAAGGATGGGGATATGATCCACATTAATCTTTATGAAAAGAGCCTGACCATAGATGTAGATGACGAGGAGTTTACCAGGCGGAGAGCTGCTTGGAAACCAAAGGAATTAAAGGCACACGGGTATTACCTGGAGCGTTACCGGAAGCTGGTGGGCTCTGTCTGGGCAGGAGCGGTGCTGCAGTAAAAAAGGTAGCCGTACAGAAAAAAATGTGTTAAACTGATGAAAAACAAAAGGCTGGTGATGGATATGCTCTCTTATTTTGATGTTTTAAATAATCTGGACGTTGAAGTAGTCGTATTTGACTGCAAAGGAAATTATGAATTTGTCAATACGGCGTTGGTCAATAAGAGAAATATTCCGCGGGCAAAACTCATGAAGATGAATGTGCATGATTTCCTGAAGGTATTGGATTTTAGTGTATTTGACCTTGTAATGGAAAAGAAGCGGCGCGTAAGCCGTGTGCAGTATTACCGGGACATTCATCAGATGAACAGGGAACCCCGGCTCCGTCTGACAATCGGGGTTCCGCTTTTTGATGAGAACGGCAATATTCAACATGTGGTAAACATGATGCAGGATATCCAGGATTTTGAGGAAATATGCCAAACGTCGATGAGGGAAAATAAGGTCATGGTTTTTGAACAGGACGAGCTTTTGGCTGCTGAGGCTCCACGTATCATTGCCAAAAGCCCGGCCTTTCTTCGGCTTCTTGAGCTGGCAAGGAATGTAGCTCCGCTGGATTCCACTGTGCTTCTTTGTGGGGAATCCGGTTGTGGAAAAGAGGTTTTGGCGGACTATATTTATCGCCACAGCGAAAGGAGAGAAAAGCCGATGATCACGGTCAACTGTGCGGCTTTTCCGGAGAGCCTGATCGAGGCAGAGCTTTTTGGCTATGAACGAGGCGCGTTTACGGGTGCCAGCCGGGAGGGAAAGCCGGGGCTTGTTTCGACGGCTGACGGCGGAACACTGTTTCTTGATGAGATCAATTCTTTGCCACTGAATGTGCAGGGAAAGCTTTTGCGGACATTAGAGGATAAGAGCATCCAGAGAATCGGTTCGACTAAAACAAAAAAGGTGGATTTTCGGCTGATTGTTGCGACGAACCGAAATCTTCGGGAAATGGTTTCGGAAGGGGAATTCCGTGAAGATTTGTATTACCGTCTTCAGGTGATTCCGCTGACGATTCCGCCGATCCGGGAACGGCGCGAAGACATTATTCCCCTATGTTTACATTTTCTTCAGCATTTTTGTATGAAGTATGATGTGAGGAAAGAGCTGTCTGAAACTGTTTTAAAGGAACTGGAACACTATGAATGGCCGGGAAACGTTCGGGAAATTCGAAATTTTGCAGAACGGGTCGCGGTGATGACACCAAAGGCGGCACAGGAAATCCACAGTATTTCTCCGGGACTCCTTGACTTCGGAGGGAAGGCAGAAAATGTTGCCAAACCAAGAGAGCCGGAAAACTTTGGCGTGCCTGCGGGATTTGAAATGCAGGCGTCCTCGGGCCTTGGCAGGGAACAGATCATAGCGGCTCTGGCAGAATGCGGCCAGCATCGGGGAAAGGCGGCGAAGCTTTTGGGGATTTCCGTGAGAAAGCTTCAGTATAAGATCAAGGAATACCATCTTTCCACAAGATGCAGATACAAAGAGGATGCAGAGGGAGGGAATGTATGAAGATCACGGTGCTTGCGGTCGGAAAAGTGAAGGAACGATTTTATCGGGAAGCGGTCGCCGAGTACACAAAGCGCCTGGGGCGCTATTGCCGCCTGGAGATTATGGAAGTATCGGATGAGAAAACGCCGGATGGGGCCGGCCCGGCGCTGGAAAGGCAGATCAAGGAGAAGGAGGGTGAGAGGATACTTTCTCACATTCGGGAGGGCTGCTATGTAGTTGCACTGGCGATTGAAGGCGTGGAGACGGATTCTTTGGGTCTTGCGGAAAGAATCGAAGCATGGAGTGTTTCGGGCATCAGTCATCTTGTATTCATCATTGGCGGTTCTCTGGGGCTTGCGGATTCCGTGCTGTCCAGGGCAGATTTTAAGCTGAGCTTTTCGAGGCTGACCTTTCCTCATCAGCTCATGCGCGTGCTTGTATTGGAACAGCTTTATCGCAGCTATCGGATCATACAGAAGCAGCCTTACCATAAGTAAGGGCGAAGTTTTGAGGAAGGCCAGAAAGTGCAGGAAAGCTAAGATTTAGGCGGGAAATAGGAAGTCGGCAAAAGTTGTTTTAAGATAATATTATGAAAATTTTCACACTTAAGTATGTTATGGAGGGCCATATCACAAGTAAAGATGAAAAAGAACAAATGTTCTGAAAATAAAAGAGAATAAGAATTATATTTTAACCCCATGAGAGTTTGAGGTTTCTAAAAATATTCTTGTTTATCCTCGCCTTCCGTGGTATAATATGGAAAGAATTGTTGCTCAATAAAACTAAGTCATAACTTATAAATCTAACAATCATCTGTGAATCGGTGAATGCAAAAACAAGGAGATAAAAATCATGAGAAGAACAGCAAAGTATGCTACAGCTCTGATGGCGGGATTGATGATGACAGTTTGGGGAGGTATAATCGCCTGGGCTGGTGAGTGGAATTTTATAGGGCCGGAGAGCTGGAAGTGGGAATACCGTGACGATAACGGAAGCCGGACAGGCGCCGACTGGAAAGAGATCGACGGATACTGTTATCATTTTGACGCCAATGGTTATCTCGATACTGGCTATCGGCGATTTGAGGAAGGCGGTCCCTGGTATTATCTTTCTGCAGCAGATGATGAGAATAT
>JAAWAR010000120.1 GCA_022792295.1 Lachnospiraceae bacterium | reverse complement strand
GGGGACGAGGTGTATATCAACCAATCCAGCCAGAACACAGAAATTTTCGGCAACATGCAGGGATTCCAGCCAGGAGGCCCTGGTATGGGAGGTCCCGGTATGGGAAATTCAGGCGGTGGCGGCGGTAATGACCGCCGAAGATAGGAGGTTTTCATGGAAACAGGAAAAAAAGAAACCCCTCTTATTGAGCTTAACGAGATTTACAAGATTTACCAGATGGGCGACCAGGAGGTGAAAGCCAACGACGGCATATCTTTAACCATTAATAAGGGAGAGTTTGTAGCCATTGTGGGAAAGTCGGGCAGCGGTAAGTCTACCCTGATGAATATTATCGGGGCCCTGGATGTTCCCACAAAGGGAACCTACTACTTAGGCGGCCAGGATGTCAGCGATATGAGCGATGATGAGCTGGCCGGGATCCGCAACAAGATGATCGGCTTTATTTTCCAGCAGTATAATCTGCTTTCTAAGCTAAGCCTGCTGGAAAATGTAGAGCTGCCTCTCCTCTATGCAGGAGTGGGAAGTAAGGAGCGGCGGGAGAGAGCCATGGCCTCTTTAGAGAAAGTGGGTTTAAAGGAAAAATATAAAAACCGGCCCAATCAGCTTTCCGGCGGCCAGCAGCAAAGGGTCTCCATTGCCAGAGCTCTGGCCGGGGAACCGTCGCTGATTTTGGCTGACGAGCCTACCGGTGCTCTGGATTCTAAAACCAGCAGAGAGGTGCTGGACTTTCTTAAGCAGCTCAATGCGGAAGGAAACACCATTGTCATGATTACCCACGACAGCACCATTGCCATGGAAGCCAGGCGGGTAGTGCGGATCCATGATGGAAAGATTAATTTTGACGGAGATGTAAAAGACTATGCTGCAATCCTTTAAGATGGCTTTAAAAAGCATATGGGGCAACAAAATGCGCTCGTTTCTCACGATGCTCGGCATTATCATCGGCGTGGCTTCTGTGATCATTCTCGTGAGCATTGTAAACGGTTATATGTCCTACATGGTGGAAAGCTTTACCAGCATGGGCGTGAACCGGATTACGGTGCGCTATACGGCGCTGCCGTCCAGGAGCATTCATGTGGATGAATTTTATGAGTTTTATGAGGAACAAGGGGAGCTGTTTGAGAGCATGTCGCCGACCGTATCGGTGAATGTGTCGGTTAAACATGGAACCGATGCGATGGAGCAGACCACGGTAACCGGCTGCAGCGAGGAATACCTGGACATCATGGGATACGAGCTGGCGTTCGGAAGGAATCTTCTGTATTCGGATATGGCCTCCAGGCAGAAGGTCGCAGTCATCGGGGCTTATGTGGCATCGGAGCTCTACGGCAGCCAGGAAAATGCGCTCGGCGAGACGATTAAGCTGAACGGAGACGGTTATACGATCGTTGGTGTGGTCGAACGGCAGACCGAGGAAACGTCTGGCTTTTCTGACGGATGCGACGATGATTTTGTCTGGCTCCCGTATTCGCGGGCGGTGAAAATGTCCCGAAATGCGAATATCACAAATTATATTTTCACGTCCAGGGACATCAGTCAATCGAGTGTATGTACAGATGCGCTGGAAGGCTTTCTGTATGAGAAGATGAAAAGCGACAGCCTGTACTCGGTGACGGCGATGAGTGCATTGATGGATTCTTTAAACGAGCAGATCGCCATGATGTCAATGATGCTCGGCGGGATTGCAGGGATCTCTTTGCTGGTTGCGGGGGTCGGCGTTATGAATATCATGCTGGTATCAGTCACAGAGCGCACGCGGGAAATCGGCATCCGAAAGGCCCTGGGAGCAAAGAGGAGCGTGATTTTGCAGCAATTTGTAATCGAGGCGGCCGTTACCAGCACGATCGGCGGCATGGTGGGAATTGCATTCGGGTCGCTTGCCAGCGTCGGGATCGGCAGGCTGATGGGAATCGACGCACCTCCGACGGCGACGGCAGTGCTTGTATCCTTTACGGTATCGGTCGGGATCGGGCTTTTGTTCGGCTACGCGCCGGCAAGCCGTGCGGCGCGCTTAAATCCAATCGACGCACTCCGAAGTGATTGACGAACAGATCCGTTTAGAGGTATACTATGAGCACTAAGCGAGGTCACTCACGAGCATAGTGCGAGTCATACCCGAACACTTAACGAGGTTTTTCACGAGTTTACTTTGCCCTTCCTCTTTCAGGGGGGGCAAGCATCTTGGAATGGCATGACAGGATACAGGAAAGGTGATACAAAATGTGTGAGACAGAAAAGCAGCCCAAATGCAGATGTGGATGGTGTAATTTGAAAAATCCCCTTTATGTAGAATATCACGACAGAGAATGGGGGGTCGCGCAGCATGAGGATGCGGTTTTGTTTGAGCTTTTGATCCTGGAAAGCTTCCAGGCCGGTCTTTCGTGGGAGTGTGTCCTGAATAAACGGCAGAATTTCAGGAAGGCGTTTGACGGCTTTGTGCCGGATCGGGTC
Organism: Lachnospiraceae bacterium; assembly: GCA_022792295.1. Taxonomy (GTDB): domain Bacteria; phylum Bacillota; class Clostridia; order Lachnospirales; family Lachnospiraceae; genus CANQGL01. The sequence continues at coordinate 6,428 of JAAWAR010000120.1, read as the reverse complement.
TGTGGCTATGACGCGAAAAAGATCGAGGCACTGATGGCAGATCCGGGCATTATCCGGAACCGCCGAAAAATGGAGGCCGCCGTTAAAAATGCGCGTGTTTTCCGGGAAATCCAAAAGGAATACTCGTCTTTTGACGCCTACATCTGGCATTTTACAGATGGACATGTTGTCTATGAGACCGGGAAGACGAGTTCCGAGCTGTCGGATCGTGTGTCCAGGGATTTAAAAAAGCGTGGTATGAGCTTTGTCGGTACGACGATCCTGTATGCCTATCTGCAGGCGATCGGTGTGATCTGCTCTCATGACGAGGACTGCTTCCTATATAAAAAACAGGGCACAAAATCTGCGGATTCGGTTTAACAGAAAGGCTATGGACATATACATAACAAAAATGGATCAAAGGAGTGCACAGGATGAAAGCAGTGGATATGCACTGTGATACGATTACGGAAATGTATGCCAAGCGCTTGGAGGGCGCTGCCTGTGACATGCAGGCCAATGATCTGCATGTGGATCTGGGTAAGCTTTTGCGCGGCGGATACATGCTGCAGAATTTTGCGGTGTTTGCACACAGAGACCATCTGCAGGGAAAAATGACAATGGCCGAGTATGCGTTTCGAGTCATTGATTTTTTCCTGACTGAGCTGCGGCGGTATCCAAAGCAGGTTGGGATCGTGACATGCTTTGCCGACATGGAGGAAAACGAAAGGAACGGGCGGCTTTCTGCCATGCTGACTATGGAGGAGGGAGGAATCTGCGAAGGAAAGCTCGAATACCTGCGAATCTTTTATGAACTGGGCGTGCGCATGTTTACTTTTACCTGGAATTTCCCGAATGAACTGGCCTTTCCGAATCGTGTGGAGCTTTATGGAGTACATGCCGGACGGTTTGTGCCGGAGACGGAGCGGGGGCTGACAAAGACGGGCTTTGCATTTCTTGAGGAGATGGAACGGCTGGGGATATTGGCTGATGTGTCGCACCTGGGCGATAAAGGAATTTTTGATGTGATCGGACATGCAAAACGTCCATTTGTGGCCAGCCATTCTAATGCGCGGGCCATCTGCGGTCATCCGCGCAATCTGACCGACCCAATGATTCGGGGAATTGCCGAGCATGGTGGTGTGGTCGGCGTTAACTATTGCCCTGCATTCTTAAAAGACAAGGCAGAGTCAAATGTGCCAAACGCGGTATCACTGAATGACGTGGTACGTCATATCCGACACCTGATTCGGGTTGGCGGAGAGGAATGCGTAGGACTCGGCTCCGATTTTGACGGAACCCGGCTGTCATTCGAGATGAAGGACGCCGGGGATCTGCCGCTTTTGGAAAAAAAGCTTTGCGAGGAGCGGTTTACAGATGAACAAATAGAACGAATATTTTATAAGAATGTGATGCGGGTATACCGGGACGTGCTTTAAGCCGTACCCGGTTTTATTCGGGCCCCATTTCGGTGGGATCTGCAGTATAAACGCCCTGATTCGCCTTTTCCTGAAGCGTGGTAGCAGCCGCCTGCTTGCGGTACTGGGCGATTGCTTCGGCTATCTTTTGATTGATGTAGTCGTCCTTGACAAGTTTCTGTTCTGCGTGATCCAGATCATCTAAATGGGAGACAAACAGGAAGCGGCGGATTGCAAACAGGATCGCAACGGCAAAGATGCCGATCAGGGATTCGATAATCGGAAGGTGTTCGATGACGATCTGTCTGGCGATGGCAAACAGCAGTACCTCGACGACGGAGTCAAGGTCATGACGGCAGAACATTTTTAAAAGTTCGACTCCGATGACGAGTTCAAAACTTTTTTTGATAAAGTCATTAAGTTCAAAGCCATTATCCAGATACAGGCTGTAGAGGTTGGAAGGGATATTTAAAAAGGCAATTAAAAGGGCGATGATCAGAGTGATCGCACAGGCGATTTCAAAATAGAGAGAAACTTTGAGGATGATGTGCTGTGCTTTTTGGACACGGCGGATGTAGTATTTCATAGAGGACCTCCGGAAGGGTTTTTTTTGGTTAGTATAGGAATTTTTCTTAATTATACTGGAAAATTGTTGCTTGTGCAAGTAATTCGTAGAAGAAATTACAGGAAAGGCAGCGAAACCTATAAAGGAGAAAAGGGACGCCAGATTTTACAATTTTTTACACTCAGCAGACAAGGTGACACTCGGTTTTGCACCACAAATTTTTGATTCTGCTGTGTTACTGCCGCTCAGTGTACGCCTAGTACACCTTGTTCCGGTGCCTTGCATAATCTAAAAGCTGCGGCGAAAAACGTCTCCTATCCCCTAAAAAGTGCCGATTTCAGCGTCTGGCAAGGAGGCAAAACGAGGCGTATTGGCTGTAGACCGCTTGACGGTAAGGCTGTCAGACGCTGAAAGACGGTACTTATAGCGAATGTTCCCCTTTTCTGGTTAAGGGAACAGGAAAAAATATACAAAAAAATGTAAGACTTTTATTTTTGCTTTTTTTGGCGGTTTATGATAAACTGTGGTATATATATTTCGTAAATTTTTGATGGAGTGATCAGCATGGCAGAAGATAAAAAAAAGGACGATTACAGAGCTCCCGTTCACAAGGCACAGAGGAACAAAAAACGCCAATCTTATGAGCGCTTGGCGATCGGGGCGGCGGCTGTGGGCGTTTGCCTCCTGGCTGGATGCAGTATATTTTTTGCGGGCAAGGCGTTGAAAAATCGGGGGCAGGACGCATCGGTGGATGTGACTGCTGCGGCGAAAGAGGCTGCCGCCCAGGCTCAATCGGAGAGTGCAGAGCTTGCGTCTTCGATTGCGGCGTCTGTGGAGGCGTCGGAGGCGGAGTCCAGAGAGGCAGAGCGTCAGGAGGCGATTGGTAAAGTAATTGATTCGTATGCGAAGCTTGGGATCGTGCAGGTCTCCGGCTATTTGAATATCCGAAAAGGCGCAGAGCAGCAGGCGCAGGTAATCGGGAAGCTGCCGGCAAACAGTGCATGTGAGATTTTAGAGGAGCTTGAGGGCTGGTATAAGATTCGCTCGGGTGGGATCGAGGGATATGTGAGCTCGCAGTATGTGCTGACCGGCGAGGAAGCAAAGACCGCAGCGAGGGATTACGTAACAGAGCGTGCGGTGGTCACGGCGGACAGTTTGAATATCCGCACGGAGCCCTCCATGGATGCAGAGATTACGGGGAAATGCCTGGGGGGCGAGCGGTACGAGATCGTGGGTGAGGCAGACGGCTGGTATCAGATTCCGGGCGGCTATATATCGGCTGACTATGCGAGCCGGGAGCTCTGCTTAAACGAGGCAAGAAAGCTTGATTTAAAGGCCATGGTGCTGACTTATTATGATAAGCCTGGTGTTTCCAATGTGACAGGCTATTTAAACATCCGTGAAGGTGCGGGAGAGAAAGAAAAGATTATCGCAAAGCTCCCGAGCTATGCTGGGTGTGAGATTTTAGAGGAGCTTGACGGGTGGTATAAGATCCGTTCAGGCAAAATTACGGGCTACGTAAAGAGCGATTATATTTTGACAGGCGACCAGGCCAGAGAAGCGGCCATGGAACATGCGCAGCTCATGGCGGTGGTGAGCACAGACCGTCTGAACGCGCGGACAGAGCCGAAGCTGGATGCAAAGATCTGGACGCAGATCTCCAACAACGAGCGTTATCAGGTCGTCTCGCAGCTGGATGGCTGGGTACAGATTGAGTTTGACGAGAGCAGTGACGATGAGGAAGGCGGCGGAGAGGCTTCAACGGCATTCGTAGCGTCGGAATACGTGGAGGTGCGCTATGCACTTTCGGAGGCGATCAAGTTTTCGCCGGCAGAGGAGAATGCGTCTTTACGCAGCCGGATTGTCAACTATGCGATGCAGTTTTTGGGAAATCCGTATGTGTGGGGCGGGACGAGCCTTACGAAAGGTGCGGATTGTTCAGGCTTTACAATGTCGGTTCTGAAGAATTTTGGAATTTCACTGCCGCATTATTCCGGCGATCAGGCAAAACGCGGCAAACGGATCAATTCGAGCCAGATGCGGCCAGGTGACCTGATTTTTTACGGCAACAGCAGCGGCCGGATCAATCATGTGGCCATGTATATCGGGAACGGCCAGATCATCCACGCTGCCAGCCGCAGAAGCGGAATCAAGATTTCAACCTGGAATTACCGGACACCGCTTAGAATCGTGGATGTAATCGGGGATTAGGGACAGTTCCGGAGTGTGTTTGAAAAGCCATTCTCGCCAGATGCACTTCGCTCTGCGTCATATGTGGCTCATTTTCGGCCAAAGCAGCCCGCTATATCTCCCGCATTTGGGTCAAATCTTCCGCAAAATGTGACGTCCATCTGACAGGATGCATTTTTCAAACACACTCCAGCGAATAGAAAGCTCCTTTCTCGCGCAGACTATAAAAAAATGCGTGAGAAAGGAGTTTTTTATGGAAAATGCATTTTCACCCTGGTTCGGCTACGGGCCGGAGAATGTGGCAGAGGAGAACGGAGGAAGATTGGGCCGCCAGTCTCAGGGGCGCGATTCGCGCGGGGACAGCGCAAAGACGAAAGAGGAGGAAGAACGGATCAAGGAGAACGGGCAGCTTACACTCGGCGGATCGAAAAAGGGAAAGATTCATCTGCTTTCCATCATCGGAGAGATTGAAGGGCATGAAAATCTTTCCGGCAGTACGAAGACGACAAAATACGAACATATTCTCCCGAAGCTTGCGGAGGTCGAGGACGATAAGGATATTGAAGGCGTGCTGGTGCTAATCAATACAGTCGGCGGTGACGTGAGCTGCGGTCTGGCGCTCGCGGAGATGCTGGCGTCGTTAAGCAAGCCTACGGTGTCGCTTGTCATCGGAGACAGTCATTCGATCGGTGTGCCGCTCGCAGTGGCGACCGACTATTCATTTATTGTTCCGACCGGAACGATGATGATCCATCCGGTCCGTATGAACGGCATGGTCATCGGTGCAGTACAGACGTACGATTATTTTGAGATGATTCAGAATCGGATTCTGAGCTTTGTATCAAGCCACAGCGGGATCACGTATGAGCATTTAAAGGAACTGATGCATAATACGAAGATGCTCACAAAGGATCTTGGGACGGTCCTGGTGGGCAAAGACGCGGTGAAGGAACAGCTGATCAACGAAGTCGGCGGGATCAGGGAAGCGCTCAGTAAGCTGTATGAGATGGTTGATGCAAAAAAATGAGGACGTCAAGCAGAAAAAAGGCTTTTAATGGGATCGGCTGCCATTAAGAGCTTTTTCCTCTTTATATGAATTACGGGGAGACAGGGGATTGTGACTTGGAAAAAGTGTGGTATACTAGAAAGAACAGATTCGGATGGAGTGCGGGAAATGAACGGTAAAATGTATGAATATGAATCCCTGATTTATGAAGCGGGGAAGACAGGCGGCGCTTATGTTATGTTTCCCTACGATATTAGAAAAGAGTTTGGACGGGGCCGGGTGAAAGTACATGTCACATTTGACGGGGAGTCCTATGACGGCAGCATTGTAAATATGGGAGTAAAGAACGCGGATGGGAGCGTGTGCTATATCATTGGCGTGCTTAAAAATATCCGTTCCCGGATAGGCAAACAGCCGGGAGACAGAGTCCTGGTGACGGTCAGAGAGCGGGAATGAGGCAGGAGGGAACGAAAGATGTGGACGTGTCCGAGGTGCGGGCGTACTTTTAAAAAGCAGGAGCAGAGCCATTACTGCGGTAAGCCGCCGGAAACGGTGGATGCATACATTATGGCATATCCGGAAGATATACAGCCATATCTGAAAGAGATAAGGGAAGCGCTTCGTGCGGCACTTCCGGAGGCGGAGGAACGAATCGCATGGAGCATGCCGGCTTATTGGAATAAACATACCATCATTCAGTTTGCCGGATTTAAAAAACATGCCGGCCTGTATCCGGGGCCGGATGCTGTCTGGGAGTTTTCTGGGCGGCTGAAAGAATATAAGACCAGTAAGGGAACCATACAGTTTCCATACAGCAGGCCGGTTCCGGTGGAATTGATCTTTGATATTGCCAGATGGTGTTGGGAGACGGGAAAACATCCATAAAAGTAAGAAAGTACGTAAAAGCTGCAAGGAATGATTCGAGGAGACGGCAGGGTGGATAAGACAGGGGATACAATACCTGGACAAACTGCCTGATTAGCTTGTCAGAGGGAGAGATAGGGACGAAATACTGCATAAAGCACCTCATTGGAGGTGCTTTTCTTTTGCATATTTTTTGGAGGTGGCGAAGACAAAAAACGTAACGCAGTGGGTATGGGAAGGGGAAGACGGGGAGCAGGACGGCTGCATAGGTCAATAAAGAAGGTATATGTTTGGCGTTTTTTGACGCCTGATGATGCGAAAAAAGCAGCAGATGCCGGATTTTTGGAAAATTTCGGCAAAACTGCGGCAGAGCGTGTAACGAATTTGTAAAGAAATTTAATGAAAT
>JAAWAR010000119.1 GCA_022792295.1 Lachnospiraceae bacterium | reverse complement strand
TCGGCAAGGAAGGCTATTCCATCATCGGGCAGGGCCAGATCGACAAGATTTTGAGCGGCCGTCCTGAGGACCGCAGAGAATTGTTTGACGAGGCCGCCGGCATTGTTAAATTTAAACGCAGGAAAACAATCGCCCAGAAAAAGCTGGAGGATGAAAAGCAGAATCTCGTTCGGGTAAGCGACATTTTGACGGAGCTTGAAAAGCAGGTCGGGCCGCTCGAAAAGCAGGCCGAGACGGCTAAAGAGTATCTGCGTCTGCGGGATGAGCTGAAACGGTACGACGTAAGTCTGTTTCTTGCGGAAAATACCATGGCCGAGGAGCAGCTCTCGGAGCTTTCTAAAAAAGAGCAGACCGTCTCAGATGACATGGAAGCCTCAAAACGGGCCTCAGAGGAGTTAAAAAACGACTATGAGCGGATTGAGCAGGAGCTTATGCATCTGGATGAGGAGATTTCCTCTCTGCAGGCCTCCGAAAACGAAGCCCTTATGCAGGCCGGCAGCCTGGACGGGCGCATTCATGTCTTAAATGAACAGATCCGCACCGAGGAGATGAATGCAGAGCACATCAGGAGCCGGATCAAAGCCATCGAGAGTGAGCTTTTGGACCGGAGCGAGAGCCGCAGACAGTATGAGACCGAAAAGGACGGCCTCTTTGGGCGCGTCCATGAAATGAAAGGACGGCTCATACAGGCAGAGAATGAAAACGAGCGTGCGGCCGGGCGGATTGAGGAGCTCGAACGTTTGGTAGAAACCAAAAAAGCCGCCCTCATTGAAGCGCTGAACGAAAAATCCGGGCTCTCAGGCAAAAAGCAGCGCTATGACACGCTGCTTGAACAGGCCAGAGTGCGTCGCTTAGAAGTAGCCAATCGGCTCTTGAAGGTCAAAAGCGACGAAGAAGGGTGGGAAAACCAGATCAGAGAGCAGGAGGCCGCCGTACAGGGGATCGCAGCCGAGATCGCAGAGCTTCTTGCAAACGCGGATGCTTTAAAAGAGGATGCAAGCCGAGCCGGATCCGAGATTACGCGTTTGAACCGCAATCTGAATCATACACAACAAGAGTATCACACGGCGTACACAAAGCTGGAATCGCTGCGCAACCTGGCCGAACGGTACGAGGGCTACGGAAACAGCATCCGCCGGGTCATGGAGGTGCGGGATCGGGTACATGGCATCCATGGCGTTGTTGCAGACCTGATTGAGGTGCCAAAGCAGTATGAGATCGCAATCGAGACGGCACTCGGCGGCAGCATCCAGAACATTGTCACAGATTCGGAGGAGACGGCCAAGATCCTGATCGAACATTTAAAAAAGAACAAATACGGCCGTGCCACCTTCCTGCCTCTGACAGGGATCTCGGGCCGCGGCGGCATACCGGATGGGGATGTCCTGACCGAGCGCGGTGTGATCGGTGTTGCGGGGACGCTCGTGGGATGTAAGCCGGAGTACCGGGAACTGGTCCAGTATCTGTTAGGCCGCGTTCTTGTGGTGGATCATATTGACCATGCGATTGCAATCGCGCGAAAATACCGCCATTCTCTGCGGATCGTTACGCCGGATGGCGAGCTTTTAAACCCGGGCGGCTCCTTAAGCGGCGGGGCGTTTAAGAATTCCAGCAACCTGCTGGGCCGCAGGCGGGAGATGGAGGAATTAGAGGAGGCATGCAAGAAAGCACTGATTCACGTGGACAGGATTCAGGGGGAACTGGTCTTACAGGAGGCACTCCTTGCACAAAAGAGCGAGGAACTTGAGCAGACAAACAGACTGCTTCAGGAAAAATATCTGGAGGAGAACACAGCCAAGGTTAATCTGGACGGCCTCTATGAGAAAAAAGACGAGGTCACCGAGTCATTTGCGGACATGAACCTGGAAAATAAGGAGCTGGAAAAGCAGATTTGGGAGATCCAGGAGAGTGCCGGAGCTATCGAGCGGGAGATGGACGCACTGGAAGCAGAAAACAAGCAAAGAAACGAGCAGCTTGAGTCGGATGGGAAAGAGCTGGAGAAGGCCAGGACCGAAAAGGAAACCACCGCAGCTGCACTCGCGAAACTTCAGTTGGAAGCGGCCGAGGTCAGACAGCAGGATGACTTTCTAAGCCAGAACCTTGCCCGAATCGCAAAGGAGGAGAGCCGGCTTAAAACCGAGCGGGAGTCCTTAGAAGGCGGGACGGTCCTAAGTCAGGAAGCGGTGGAGAGCCGGCTGGCCGAGATCGAGCGGTTAAAGGAGCAGATAAAGACCGCAGAGGCGACGGCAAGAGACTATAAAGAAAAAACGCTTGCCGCCAGAGAGCAGAAAGAGCAAAAAAATGCCGGGCAGCGCCGTTTTATTGAAAAAAGAGATGAGCTTGGGGAGCGCATCGCAGATCTGGACAAGGAGCTGTTCCGTTTACAGAATCAGAGGGAAAAGCTTGAGGAAAAGCGGGATTCTTCTGTGGAATATATGTGGTCCGAATATGGACTTACCTTTACGACGGCAAGGGAGCTTTTAGACGAGACCCTGACGTCCATGTCGGATATGCGCCGCCAGATCGCAGACCGAAAAGGGAAAATCAAGGGACTCGGAAACGTGAATGTCAACGCAATCGAAGACTATAAAGAGATTTCCGGGCGTTATGAATTTATGAAAACGCAGCATGACGATCTGATCACAGCTCAGGATGCGCTGTTTCGGATCATTGAGGAGCTGGATGCAGGCATGCGGGCGCAGTTTACCGAAAAATTTGCAAAGATCCGCCAGGAATTTGACCGTGTTTTCAAGGAACTGTTTGGCGGCGGCCACGGTACGCTGGAGCTTGTGGAGGATGAGGACATCCTTGAGGCCGGGATTCAGATCATCTCGCAGCCGCCGGGGAAAAAGCTGCAGAACATGATGCAGATGTCCGGCGGAGAGAAAGCACTGACGGCGATTGCGCTGCTGTTTGCTATCCAGAATCTAAAGCCGTCTCCTTTCTGTCTGTTAGATGAGATCGAAGCGGCCCTGGACGACTCCAATGTAGATCGTTTTGCAAAGTATTTACATAAACTGACGAGGCATACACAGTTTATTGTTATCACGCACCGCCGCGGTACGATGGTAGCTGCGGACAGGCTTTATGGCATCACGATGCAGGAGAAAGGCGTTTCGACGCTTGTCTCCGTAAATTTGATCGAGGATGGATTGGAATAGGGGGAAATCAGGAAATGGAGGAAAAGAAAAAAGGGTTTTTTGCCCGGCTTGCGGCCGGACTTTCCAAGACGAGGGAGAACATTGTCTCCGGTATGGATTCAATTTTTTCGGGCTTTTCGTCTATTGATGAGGATTTTTATGAGGAGCTTGAGGAGACCATGATCATGGGTGACATGGGAATCCAGACGACGATGGAGGTCATCGCAGAGCTCAAAGAAAAGGTAAAGGCGCAGCACATTAAGGATCCATCCGAGTGCCGCCAGGTCCTGATAGACACGATCCGTGAAAAGATGGATTTGGGCGAAAATGCATATGAGTTTGAAAACAAGAAATCTGTGGTACTTGTTATCGGGGTCAACGGTGTGGGAAAGACTACTTCAATCGGAAAGCTGGCGGATCAGTTAAAATCACAGAAAAAGCGGATTATCCTGGCGGCGGCCGATACATTCCGCGCGGCGGCGATCGAACAGCTCTCCGAATGGGCCGGCCGTGCCGGCGTAGATTTGATTGCGCAAAAGGAAGGCTCAGACCCGGCGGCCGTCATCTACGACGCGATCTCTGCGGCCAAATCAAGAAACGCGGATGTCCTGATCTGCGATACGGCCGGCCGCCTTCATAATAAAAAGAACCTGATGGAGGAACTAAAAAAGATCAACCGGATCATTGATAAAGAATACCCGGAGGCATATAGGGAGACTCTCGTCGTCCTGGATGGGGCAACGGGCCAGAACGCGCTGGCACAGGCACGGCAGTTCATGGAGGCAGCAAAAATCACAGGAATTATTTTAACGAAGCTTGACGGCACAGCCAAGGGCGGCATCGCTGTGGCGATCCAGTCGGAGCTTGGGATTCCCGTCAAGTATGTGGGTGTGGGAGAGAAGATTGATGATTTGCAGAAGTTTAATTCCGCAGACTTTGTAAACGCATTGTTTCAGAGAGAACCGGAGGAAACCATTTAGAATAGTCCTGACCTGGTGACAGGATCAGAACGGTTACCAGAGTACCTGACGATCAAAGGAGGAGAGCAGAGGACAATGGAGATGCAGGAATTAACAATGGAATACTTCGAGGAGGCCTCGGAGGTTGTGAGTAAGGTGACACAGGAGACCAAGCTGATCTACAGTGAATATTTTTCCGAGGTCAGCGGCAACAAGGTATATTTAAAGCCGGAAAACATGCAGCGGACCGGCGCGTACAAGGTGCGCGGTGCGTATTATAAGATCAGCCGCTTAAGCGATGAGGAGCGCGCCCACGGTCTGGTGACGGCCTCTGCGGGAAACCACGCGCAGGGCGTGGCCTATGCAGCCAAGCTTGCAGGCGTTAAAGCTACGGTGGTTATGCCGATACAGACGCCATTGATCAAAGTCAACCGGACGAAAGCCCTCGGGGCTGAGGTTGTGCTGTATGGGGATGTGTTTGACGAGGCGCTTGCGCATGCGTTTGACCTGGCAAAGGAGCACAGCTACACGTTTGTGCATCCATTTAACGATCTCGAAGTCGCCACCGGCCAGGGCAGTATTGCGATGGAGATCATAAAAGAGCTTCCGACTGTGGATTATATTTTGGTCCCTGTGGGCGGCGGCGGGCTCTGCACAGGCATTTCGACGCTTGCGAAGCTGCTGAACCCAAAGATCCGCATCCTGGCCGTGGAGCCGGCGGGGGCCGCCTGCCTGAAGCAGTCTTTGGAAGCGGGAGAGGTGGTCACGGTGCCCGAGATCAATACGATCGCCGACGGCACGGCGGTCAAGACCCCAGGCGATAAGCTGTTTCCCTATCTGCAGAAAAACGTGGATGAGGTCATCACGATTGATGATTCGGAGCTGGTGGCGGCTTTTCTGGACGTTGTGGAAAACCATAAAATGATTGTGGAAAATTCCGGTCTTTTGACGGTGGCCGCTTTAAAGCACTTAAGCTTTTGCGGTAAAAAGGTCGTTTCGGTCATAAGCGGCGGCAACATGGACGTTCTCACGATGGCAACCGTGGTGCAGAGCGGTCTCATGGAGCGCGATCGTGTCTGCTCCGTCTCCATTATGCTTCCGGATAAGCCGGGGCAGCTTGCCAAGGCGACCGAGATCATCGCCAGGCTTCAGGGCAATGTCATCAAGACAGAGCACAACCTGTTTGCAAACGTAAACCGGAGCGCCGGAGTGGAATTGAAAATCACGCTGGAAGCGTTTGGGACTGAACATAAAAATCATATCCTGCAGGGACTGCGGGATGCCGGTTTTAAGGTAGTGCTCTCAAAGACGTCAGGAATGTTCCAATAGCAGGAGAGGGGGAACAGGCGTATGCAAAAGAAACTGCAGATAGAACCTTTGAAAGAAAATCTTTTCTATTTTGTCCGCTGGTCGCTTATTTCTTTTGTGATGGGGACGCTCTGCGGCTTTGTCGGGGCTGCCTTTGGTAAGTCTGTCCTTTGGGCGCAGGGTGTGTTTCGGGCCAATCCCGTTCTCCTGTATCTGCTTCCGGTATGCGGTATTCTCATTGTCCTGCTGCACCAAGTACTGTGTCAGATCGGAAATCGGGGGACGAACCTGGTTTTGGATTCGGTCTCGTCAACAGAAAAGCTTCATTTTGCCCTGCTGCCGTGTATCTATATTTCCACGATCCTCAGCCAGCTTGCAGGTGCGTCGGCCGGAAAGGAAGGCGCTGCCTTACAGATCGGCGGCTGTATCGGCAATTTTCTCGGTGATATACTAAAGCTCGATGAGAGGGACAAAAAGGTGGCCATCATGAGCGGCATGAGCGGCTGCTTTGCCGCGATCTTCGGGACGCCCCTAGCGGCCTCGATGTTTGGAATGGAGGTCATCAGCATCGGTGTGGCCTACTATGCGGCGCTGGTGCCGTGTGTGTTCGCGGCATTTATCGGTGTACATATTTCCGGGAGACTCGGGCTTTCTCCCGAGGCGTTTACAATTCTGCATATTCCGGAGTTTGACTGGGGGCCGCTTGCACTCTTAAGCCTTTTAGGGCTTATCGGGGCGGCGGTGAGCGTATGCTTTTGTATCCTCCTGCATGAGACACATCAGCTTTATGTACGTGTTGCACCGAATCCATATAAAAAGATTCTCTTGGCGTCCGTGCTGTTTTTGGCCCTTGTCTTGCTGTTCGGCCGGGATTACTGCAGCGCGGGCTTCAATCTGGTCGAGACGGCAATGGAGGGGCAAGGCCGTTATGAAGCCTTTTTATTAAAAATGCTGTTTACAGCCGTGGCGCTTGGGGGCGGCTTTAAGGGCGGGGAGATTGTTCCGACACTGGCAGTCGGGGCGACACTTGGCTGCGCGTTCGGCCGGATTACCGGATTTGAACCGTCGCTCTGTGCGGCCTGCGGGCTTTTGTCCCTGTTCGTTGGCGTAACGAACTGCCCGATTGCAACGATGTTTTTGGGCTTCGAACTGTTTGGGTTTGAGGCTATGCCGTTTTTCGCGATTGTTGTCGCGATCAGCTTTACTTTGTCAGGGTATTATGGTCTGTACAGCAGCCAGAAGTTTGTGTATTCGAAGACGAGGACGGAGTTTATTAACCGGAAGGCGAATTAGGAGGGGGTCGCGGGTCCGCAAAGTCAGGCACGCGCACAGGGGCTTTTGACGGCCTGGTCTCGGTGCTGGAAGTTCTAAGTCGTTGGCCATATAAAAAACAGGGGTACAGAAGCATGTCGCTGGAAAAATCCGGATGGATTTTTCCGCTCCGGGCTTCTCGGATTTCGGCTGGCAAGCCGAAATCCGCCCCTGTTTTTTATATGGCCAGCGTCTAAGAACTTCTGGCGCGCCGAGCCAATGGCCGCAAAAGTCCCTGTGCGCGTGCCTGACTTTGCTACGGAGGGGGAGGGAGGGAGGGGATGAGAGATAAAGGATAAGGGATGACGGGTGGGGGAGTTGGAGGTGTTTTTTATGAGTGTGAATAATTTAATAAAAGAGTAATTTTTTGAGAGGACAAAGAGGTGTGTTGGAGCGGCGGGGTGGGATTGGTGTGAGGCAGGTTGTTGGATTATCGTGGGCGCAGCAGTATGGAGAAAAGACTGGAGAGTATCGGTTTCCAGAGGTCGTGAAGTGGTTGGACCGGTAAGGAGACAGATAAAATGCGGAGGCTCGATCAGGGGATCGGTCTCCGCATTTTTGTCTGTTGTTGAATGGATCATCAGAACCGGTTAAAGGAGTCTGTCGCCGCAGCGCTCATAGCCGGATTGTATTTAATATTCAAAAAGCCGCTGAAATCTTTCTTGTGCATCTTTTCCAGTTCTTTGTCATAGCCGACGATCATCTGTGGCTGTTCTTGTGCGTAGTACTGCAGAGCTTCTTTTGTATCGCTTTCGGACATGCTGATATGGCTGCATCCGCCGCCTTTGGTGAACAGGCGCATCTCGCTGACGCTGTTCTTGCCGGTCCTTCTGAAGTAGTAGCCCCAGATCAGCTCTTTATTTGTCAAAATATCAGCCGAAGTTCCCCGTATGTAAACGGTCCAATTTTTTCCGATCCAGGTGTCGTTGTCGATAACGTGTGCTGCCTGGAAATCCGCATCAATGGCGGAGATAGAAACATTCGGATTGTTTTGCAGATATTTATTGATTTTTTTCGCATACCCATTTCCGAAAATGCCTATGATGTTTATGATGCCCCATAAGAGCAGGCACAGCGCGATCGCATTCATGACCCAGAAGATTGCTACGGAAAAGCTGCCGATTTTTCCGGTATCTATCTGATAAAAATAGAAGATGTCATATTCGCTTTCCTCGATGCCCATCTCGGCGAGCGTCTCGCGGTAATAGCGTTCCATCTGCGGCTCCATCTTGGACCACGTTCCGGTAACCTTTAACGAATCCGGAAAGCTGGAGGATTCTCCTGTCAAATAGTCCCACGCGCTGTCCATCAAAGCGTCCATGGCACTGGCATCGGCTTTTTTCTTATAGATACTGTAAAAGTACCAGGTATCGGACTCTGCCTCGGTATCGTCGATTGCCTGGAAAGCGATGTAGCTGTTGCCGTCTGTACGTGTGGAACTGCCGCCGTACTTTCTCTTTGTGGTCGTTGTGTGCTCGATATAATCGGTCAGGATGAAGTCTGCGTCGATCGTGACGTATTTTCCCTCAAAGGTTGCGGGATCCGCAGTAATGTCGAGCTTTTTTGCTCCGGTGATGACACTGAAAATGGCAAATTTGGTTATTACCAATAGAGCGATTGCAAGGACTAAGCCTATCACAGCCTGGATTATGTGCGATTTTTTTGCCTTTTTCCTGAGTGTTTCAAGCATTTTTTATATCCCCCTGTTCTCTGCAGACTGCCGGGCCTGTATTTTGACCTTTGCAGCTTTATTTTTTGACAGTCCATATATATTTTAGTACATAAATTCTTGACAGTCAATGATTAATCTATTGAAATTGACAAAATAATTTGTTGTTTTGGCAAGTTTTCCCAGAACCTTATTACAAATAAAATCTTGTAAAAGCACTTGCGGCGTAATCGGCGCATAAGATAGAGTAACGAAGCTTTAAGGTGGCTTTCTTTGAAAACATTTCCAAAACCATTGACCGCATGTGAAGAAAGAGAGTACCTCGAACGATACAAAGAGGGTGACCAGGAAGCTAGGGCTGTTTTGATCAACCGGAACATGCGGCTGGTAGCGCATGTGGTGAAAAAATATCAGGGCTCTGATTTCGAAAACGAAGATCTGCTGTCGGTGGGGACGATTGGGCTGATCAAGGCAGTAAACACCTTTGACATGGAAAAAGGGCCACGTCTCGCGACCTATGCAGCCAAATGTGTCGAAAATGAAATTCTGATGCATTTCAGAGCAGGAAAAAAATATTCCCGTGAGGTTTCGATTTACGATCCAATCGGCACGGATAAGGACGGAGAGACCGTGAGTCTGATGGATGTCCTGGAGGCAGAGGGACGGGAGGCCCTGGAACAGGTCATTTTAAAACAGGATATTAAGAAGCTTTATGAGGCGTATGAACAGAAGCTTGGCGACACCGAGAAGACCGTTATCCGCATGCGATACGGCCTTTTCAGTTCTAAGGAGCACACACAGCGGGAGATTGCGGGCGTACTTGGGATCTCACGGTCGTACGTGAGCCGGATCGAAAAACGCGCGGTGGAAAAGCTGCGGGATGGGATGGAAAGCACCAGATAGAAATGGAGTCGGATGGCAGGGGCAGGCTAGCAGCCGGTCTTCCTGTCCCGCCATTGTCCGGCGTGGAGACGACAGACCACTTCTATAAAGTCCTGCACATAGTGCGACAGATAACTCCCCTTGCGGCAGGCTGCCACAAAATGGGAAACCATGCGCGGTTCTCCGAAGCTGTAGCATTCAATCGGCTGGCTGTCCCGGCGATGGAGCAGATGGGGTTCAAAAATAAAAGAAATACCGTAGCCAACCGATACCAACTCCATAATAGCAGACAAATTACTGGTACAGAGCATATTTTCAAACTTGAATCCCTGCTTCTGCATATAACTGTCCATAATTTGCCGGGTGCGCTGTTTCGGCTGCATCATTAATATTTTTTCATTTTTCAGAAAGGTAAGGTCTAATTTGGGATACCGACTGGCCGGATTTGGCTGCGCAAAGCGGCTGACCGGATGGTTTTTACATGTACATATTAACAGTTCTTCTTCGCCCAGCGTCTTATACTCGATAAGAGGATTTAAGATGCCGGGTTTGCTGTAGAAAGCCACATCTATCTGCCCGTCCAAAAGTCTTCGGTCATTTTCGTCAGAGGTTCCTTCAAATACATTTACTTTGACATTGGGATGGAGATCCTGAAATGCGGGAAGGGTACAGGGAAGCATATAGGTGCAGCGCATATTGGCAAAAGCCACATTGATCACGCCCACATCCCGTTTGACCATATCGGTCAGTTCCATGGAAAGCTCATGCTTTAACTGAAGAATCTGCGCCGCCTTTTCTGCATAGCGTTCCCCGGCGTAGGTCAGGATGTACCGATGCCCCATTTTGCGAAAGAGCTTTAGGCCCAGTTCATTTTCTAATGCAATCAAAAATTTACTGAGGGTAGGCTGGCCGACATAAAGAGATTCAGCCGCTTTGGTAATATTCTGATATTTTGCGATTGCCAAGACGTAGTTCAGTTCCCGGAAGTCCACAAAAACACCTCCATGTACAAGAATACTACCATTATAACGTATCCGATATTTATTGGCAAGAAAAACCATTTTTGTTCAAAAATAAATTTATATTTTGGTAAAATTGCATATAAACATTCTTTAAAACCATGAATTTAATTTAAATAATGAATTTTACTTCCTTTTTCGTTTGTGTTAAGATGGAGTCAATTAAGCAAGGGAAGGAGCAGTTTACATGGTCAAGCTGTATGACTCCGGTGTATATCTTCTGGATGGAAAAAAACTGATTTCGGAAAAAGAAGCCGTGGATGCCACCAAAGAAAGCCAAGATGAGGCAAAAAGGGGGACGATTTCCTACCATATTTTACAGTCTCATAACACAAGTGCAGACCCCAAAAACCTGCAAATCCGATTCGATGCGATCGCCAGCCATGATATAACCTATGTAGGAATTATCCAGACTGCCCGTGCCTCTGGGCTGGATAAGTTTCCGCTGCCGTATATTCTGACCTGCTGCCATAACAGCCTGTGCGCAGTCGGCGGCACGATTAATGAGGATGACCATGTATTTGGTCTGACAGCCTGTAAAAGGTATGGCGGCATCTTCCTTCCTCCGCATATGGGTGTAATCCATCAGTACATGCGGGAGGAGGTTGCCGGGGGAGGCAAAATGATCCTCGGCTCGGATTCTCATACCCGTTACGGCGCATTGGGAACGATGGCTGTGGGAGAGGGGGGCGGAGAGCTGGTCAAACAGATTTTAGAACAGACCTGGGACATTGCCTACCCGGAAATTGTCGCTGTTTATTTGGACGGCAGGCCCAACCCCGGCGTCGGTCCTCAGGATATTGCCATTGCCATTATTTCTGCCGTATTCAAAAACGGATATGTAAAAAATAAGGTCATGGAATTTGTAGGGCCGGGCGTCTCCTCCATGACAACAGATTACCGTAACGGAATTGATGTAATGACGACCGAAACGGCCTGCCTGTCCAGCATCTGGCGCACCGACGAGGATACAAAAGCCTATCTCACGGAGCATGGCCGCAGAGAAGATTTTCGCCGGCTGGATCCCGCGGACACGGCTTACTATGACGGCTGCATCTATGTGGACTTATCCACGGTCCACAGCATGATAGCGCTGCCGTTCCATCCTTCCAACGGGTTTGAAATTCGGGAGCTGAACGCCAATCTGGACGATATTCTCCATGCCGTAGAGGAGGATGCAAAAACACGGTTCAACAATCCCAATTTGCACCTGGAGCTGCGAAAAAAAGTGCAGGATGGCGCCCTGTACGCGGATCAGGGGATCATTGCGGGCTGTGCAGGCGGCACCTATACCAACCTTATGGAAGCTGCCCGCCTTTTGGAGGGCAAAAGTACGGGTACGGATGCGTTCTCCCTGAGCCTTTATCCCGGGAGCCAGCCCATCTTGCTGGAGCTGATGAAAAAGGGGGCAATCGAGAAGCTTCTCCAGGCAGGCGCCACGGTCCGGACCGCCTTCTGCGGCCCCTGCTTTGGCGCCGGGGACACACCTGCGCACGGCAGTCTCTCGATCCGGCATACGACCCGGAATTTTCCCAACCGGGAGGGCTCCAAACCAGGCCAGGGCCAAATCTCCTGTGTGGCGCTGATGGATGCCCGCTCGATTGCGGCTTCGGTCGTCAACAAAGGCCGAATTACTGCCGCCGACGAGCTTGGGTATACCTTTGATTGTCCAGCCTATCACTACGATTCCACGGCTTACGAACACAGGGTATATCAGGGCTTTGGCAAAGGAAACCCAAAAGAGGAGCTTGTGTGCGGCCCGAATATTAAGGACTGGCCAAAGCTGCCGCCCCTGAGTGAACATATGCTTCTTAAGGTCTGCGCCTACATTACGGATCCGGTTACTACCACGGATGAATTGATTCCTTCCGGTGAAACGAGTTCTTTCCGTTCGGATCCGATGCGATTAGCCGAATTCACATTAAGCCGTCGGGTTCCTACCTATGTGGGGAAAGCAAAGGAAGTGAAACGCAGCGAGGAGGCCAGAAAAGCCGGCTGCTGTCCGAAAGAAGTGCAGCACATCCTGGATCAAATCCGCTCCATTCCCGGCTATACGGCCATACAGGATGAACAAATCGGTCTGTCCAGCACGATCTATGCGGCAAAACCCGGTGACGGTTCCGCCAGAGAACAGGCAGCCTCCTGCCAGCGTATGCTGCTTGGCGGCGCGAACCTTGCAAAGGAATACGCGACCAAGCGTTACCGCTCCAACCTGATTAACTGGGGTATGATTCCTTTCGTCATCGTGGGCGAACCGGATTTTCGGGATGACGACTATATCTTTGTACCAGATATTCGGACGGCCTTAAGCAGAGATACGAGCGCCGTTTCTGCCTATGTGATCGGAGAAACCATACACACTCTTAAGCTGTCCATTACAGCGCTCACCGACGAAGAAAAGGAGATTATCCGCCGCGGTTCGCTCATCAATTTCTATCGGGCGGACTGACGGATGGTGTATCAATATAATTTTGCAGCCTGTTAACCAGTACCATTCTTACTGCCAGGAGGTAACTACAAATGAAATTTGTCCAAAACCGTGTAAATGAATTGTTTGATGAATTTGTCCGGATTCGCCGCAGATTTCATCAAAAGCCGGAATTAGGCTGGAAGGAATTTGAAACGACCCGCCTGATTACGGAAAAGCTGACTGAGTGGGGGATCGAAGTTGAGGACTTCGGCCTGAAAGCCGGCGCAAGCGCTTTGATCCGGGGGGCGTATCCGGGAGCTACGATCGCAGTCCGGGGTGACATCGACGCACTCCCCATGCAGGAGGAATCCGGGCTCGCCTTTGCTTCTGAAAATCCGGGAGTCTGCCATGCATGTGGGCATGACATTCATGCGACATTTGCCCTGTTCTGTGCCAGGATTCTGCATGAAAACCGGGATAAGCTGCATGGAAACGTGCGCATCCTATTTCAGCCGGCGGAAGAAAAAGGAGATGGGGCCAAGGGAATGATCGAACACGGCGTTCTCACAAGGGAACCGAAACCGGAGCGTATCATCGGGGCTCATGTGGATTGTGATATGCCGGCAGGGACAATCGGCCTGATTAAGGGACCGTCGGCCGCTGGGATGGATCAGTTTGAGGTCACGGTCCATGGCTTTGGAGGACACAGTTCAAGGCCTCAAAACTTTATTGACCCGATTTTGTCGGCAGCCACTTTGATTGCACAGCTTAACATGCTTGTTTCCAGAGAGATTTCTCCGTTTGAGTCTTCGGTACTGAGTGTGTGTCAGATCCATGGCGGTACTGCCAACAATGTCGTGCCGGAGACCGTGACTTTTGGCTGCAGCCTGCGCTCCTTTACGCCTGAGGTGCGAAAGACCATGCTGGATGCAATCGAACGGACCTGCAAACTGCACTGCGAGAGTATGCGCACTCGGGCCGAGGTAAAATTTTTGTCGGGTACGGCCCCGCTCGTGCATGATGAGAAGATGGTGGATGAGATTGCCGAGGCCGCCAGGGAGACAATCGGGGAAGAAAAGATCATAAAAATGAAACATCCACGCTCCGGTTCGGATGACTTCGCGGAATATTTGAGTTCGATTCCGGGTGTCCGTTTCCGGGTGGGGAGCGCAAACGATCAGCCGGAGACAAAGGTGGGCGCACATAATCCGAGAGTCGTATTTGATGAGGAATCCCTGCGTGTGGCGACGGTTGTGATTTGTCAGTACATTTTTAATCTGCTTCGCTGATACTTCCGATCGTCCGCCTGGGGCAGATCGGAGGAGCGATCTTCATGTTCTTTGCAAACTATGTGATCAACTGCTTTATCGGCTCCGGTTCCGGACAGGCCACCGCCGTGATGCCGGTCATGGTTCCATTGGCCGATCTGGCGGGTGTTACCAGGCAGGTAGCATGTCAGGCGTTCCAGTTCGGCGACGGCTTATGCAATTCCGCGTCTCCGACGGGAACCGCATTGATGGCTGTGTTAGGGGTTGGCGGGATTTCCTATGGAAAGTATATCGAACGTATGTGGCCGTTATTCATTCTGCAGATGGTGTTTGCCTGCATCGGTCTGGCTATCTTACAGAGCATCGGCTGGACAGGGCTGTAAGGGCAGTATCAGTTGGAGAGGAGCCTGAAAGGGCAAAAAAGGCCGGATAAAAATATAAATTCGGAGGTTTGAGATATGAGGGGCAAAGAAGGGTATCGCCTGCCTGTAACCATTATGCGGGGCGGAACCAGCAAAGGAATCTATTTATTAGAAGAAGATCTGCCCAAGGACCGCAGCGAATGGGGGCCTTTGCTCCTCAGGCTTTTGGGGAGTCCTGACAAAAAACAGATTGACGGTCTGGGCGGTTCCCAGTCCGTGACCAGCAAGGTTGCCATTATCAGGCAGTCTGCCCGTCGGGATGCGGACGTAGACTATACCTTCGCGCAGGTATCCGTGGATAAGCCTTTGGTAAGCTATAAGGGAAACTGCGGCAACATCTCCTCCGGCGTCGGCCCTTTTGCGATTGAAAAGGGATTGGTTGAGGCAAAGGATGGCATGACCTCTGTACGCATTTTTAACACGAACACAGGTAAGATCATCCTTGCAGACGTACAGACGCCGAATGCCGCAGTTGCATATGACGGAAACTTTGCCATCGCTGGCGTTTTGGGTACAGCGGCCCCCATCCGGCTCACATTTACAGAGCCGGCAGGGACCCTGGGCCGCGGCCTGCTTCCCACAGGGAACGCCGTGGATACACTGGCTGTCCCGGGTGTAGGGCCGGTGCCTGTATCCATCGTTGACGCCGCGAATCCCCTGGTTTTTATTCACGCAAAGGACCTGGGACTGCGGGGAGATGAGCTGCCTGCCGAGTTGGAGGGAAATTCCCAAAAACTGGATCTGCTGGAAAAAGTGCGGGGTATGGCAGCTGTAAAGCTGGGATTGATTGAGGATTATACCCGCTCCGCCTGGGATACCCCGGGCATCCCCAAAATGACCTTCATCTCAAAGCCATACGATTCTGTCACGACAGAGGGGAAGGAGATAAAAAGGGGAAGCATGGATCTATTATCCAGAATGATGTCCATGCAGAAGCCTCACCCAAACTATGCCATGACCGGTGCGATGTGTACAGCAGCAGCGGCCGTAATTCCGGGAAGCGTTGTCCAGCAGGTGCTGCTTCAACCGATCGATCCCCGACATATTCGTATCGGGCATCCTGGTGGCATTCTGGACTGCGGAGTGGATTATCGGGAAAACGAGGCAATCCCTATAATTGATTCTGCCGTTGGCTTTCGAACGGCAAATCTCCTGTTAGAGGGGACTGCCATAATCAGGCTGTGAGGGTTCGGGCAGGATTATTTCCTCAAATATACAAGAGGATACTCGGTTTTGCTTCAGGCCCGGTCTTACGGAGGCATGGAAGTAAATAGGGAAGGTGTCTGCAAAGTCATTATTTCCAATATGGGCGTTGAAATTTTAATCTGCCGAATCGGCATTTGGCACAAAAAACTGCTTGCGTTTAGGGCATTCTGACGCAGGCAGTTTTTTGAGTGGAACGATCCCAGATATTTATGCATAAAAATGCAAAATTCGCCAAAATTCTTCTTGAATAATTATAAATATAATAGTATAATTATTCAAGAACAATACTTTTAACGCCCTACTTTGCCAAAAAACCGGTATGGGCGGTCAGGAAATGAGGGAATTGCATTATGAAACATCTTTTAAAACTTTTAGATTTGAGCACCGAGGAGATTTTTTCGATTCTGGATCTGGCGGATCAATTAAAATATGAAAGGAAGCACGGGATAGCCCATCCGTTGCTTTCTGGCATGACACTGGGAATGATCTTCCAGAAGTCTTCGACGCGTACGCGGGTTTCGTTTGAGGCTGGCATGTACCAGCTTGGCGGACATGCCCTGTTTCTTTCCAGCAGAGATCTGCAGATCGGCCGCGGTGAACCGGTTCAGGACACGGCACGAGTGCTGTCCCGGTATTTGGATGGTGTTATGATCCGCACATATGCACAGCAGGAGGTGGAGGATTTTGCAAAATTCGGCTCTATCCCGGTCATTAATGGTTTGACAGATTTCTGCCATCCCTGCCAGGTGCTTGCGGATCTGATGACGATCCGCGAGAAAATAGGGCCGCTCAAGGGACGAAAACTCTGCTTCATCGGAGACGGCAACAATATGGCCAATTCCTTGATCGTCGGCGGTTTAAAGACTGGTATGGAGGTATCAATCGCGACGCCGTATGGGTATCGGCCAAATGAGGCGGTGCTCACCTTTGCAAAAGAATGCGGCGGTCAATTTTTCCTGGAAAGCGACCCCTTCCTGGCTGCCTCCGGTGCAGACGTCGTCATCACGGACACATGGGCCTCTATGGGGCAGGAAAGCGAGAAAGAGGAGCGTCTGAAAGCATTCAAGGATTATCAGATCAATGCGCAGCTTATGGCGGCCGCCAATTCGGGAGCGATGGTGCTGCATTGCCTTCCCGCTTACCGCGGCCAGGAGATCACAGATTCGATCTTCGAAGCGCATGCCGGAGAGATTTTCGAAGAAGCAGAAAACCGTTTGCATGCACAGAAGGCGGTGTTGGTAAAGCTTCTTAAAAAAGAAGGAAAATAAAGGAAGCCGGAATATCGTCTGATAAAAATCGAATATTTGTTCGGAAAAGTTCTTGCATCCTTCCGTGAAATGTGTTATAATGACGCTTGTATAGAACATACGTTCATGGTGGTGATGAGATGGTATTCGATGAAGGTCTGACAATCGAGGAGAAGTTAAAGATTCTTTCGGCTGCGGCAAAATATGACGTTGCCTGTACGTCCAGCGGCGTGGAACGAAAAGGAAAGCGCGGTTATGTGGGAAATGCAGATGCCGGCGGCATCTGCCACAGTTTTTCCTCTGACGGCCGCTGTATTTCTTTACTCAAGGTCCTGTTTACCAATCAATGCATTCATGACTGCAAATACTGCATCAACCGCTGCTCAAACGACGTGGTGCGTACGGCGTTTACACCGGATGAGGTCTGCACGCTGACGATGGAATTTTACAGAAGAAATTATATAGAAGGCCTGTTTTTAAGCTCTGGGATTCTTTACAATGCGGACTACACAATGGAACTTTTGTATCAGACGATCTGGAAGCTGCGCAATGAACATCGCTTTCGGGGCTATATCCATGTCAAAGCGATTCCCGGCGCGGACCCGGCTCTGATTGAGAAGATGGGGTTTTTGACAGACCGAATGAGTATAAACTTGGAGCTGCCGACGGCCGACAGCTTAAAAAAGCTATGCCCCGGCAAATCCCGTGAAAAGATTCTTCGTCCGATGCGTCAGATTCAGACAGGAATCTCAGAAAACAGAAATGAGCTGACTCTTTACCGGAGTGCGCCGAGATTTGTGCCGGCGGGACAGAGCACGCAGATGATCGTCGGTGCAACGCCGGAAAATGATTTTCAGATGCTCTGTGTGGCGGAGGCGCTGTACCAGCGGTTCGGATTAAAACGCGTGTTTTACTCAGCCTTCGTTCCTGTTGTTCCGGATAAGAGCCTTCCGGCTCCTGCAGGCGGGCCTCCGCTTCTTAGGGAACACCGGCTTTATCAGGCGGACTGGCTTTTACGGTTTTACGGTTTTGAAGCCGGAGAGCTTTTGACAGAGGAACGTCCGAATTTCAATGTGCTGCTGGATCCCAAGTGCGATTGGGCCGTGCGCCATCTGGAACGCTTCCCTGTGGAGGTCATGACGGCGGACTATCCGTCGCTTCTGCGCGTCCCGGGACTCGGCGTTCGATCGGCCAAGCGAATCGTTATGGCAAGGCGAACCGGACGGCTGGAGTTTACAGACCTGAAAAAATTTGGTGTTGTGCTCAAGCGAGCCGCCTACTTTTTGACGTGTCAGGGAAAAATGATGACGCCTGTCCGCCTGGAGGAAAATTATATCACAAGCCAGCTTATCGGAGAGGAGAGGAAAAAGACCTGTGAATTTGAAAACGCCTCAAGCTTTCGGCAGCTTTCTCTGTTCGATGATATGCATCTTGAGGCGCCGCCGGCGCCCCAGGACGCAAAAAAGGCACTCTTTGGAGAACTGTAAGATAGGGGGAGGGCAGTGTGACCGTTTATTTGTGTGAAAACGGATTGGAGGGAATCTTCTGCGGCGTGTATGAGGTGTATGCAGACAGACAGCCTCTTTCCGAATGCAGGCTCTCGCTCAGAGAGGAATACGAGCCTGAATTGTTCTGCAGTTACAAAGAAATCCCTTTGGATCCCGCAAAGGCCGAAAAGGTAGCAAAAAAAGTAAGAAACCACATGTCCATGGAGGCTTACCGCGCCCTTTCACGGGCAGCGCTCCACAAGAGCCCTGCCCGTGCGGACCGAATCTTTCGCTTTATTGCACTGGGCCTGTCTGCCGGGCGTCAAGTCATGCAGATGCTCAAAGAGCCGGCTGTTTATGAAATTTTGCGGATGGATCAATATGTAAAAAATGAGGCGCACTTTCTTGTTGAATTTTCGCGGTTCTGGAGACAGCCCTCCGGTTTGTACTGCGGGACAATAGGTCCGGAAAACGACGTTCTGGAGCTCGTAGCCGCCCACTTTGCAGACCGCTTCCCGGATATGGACTGGGCGCTTTATGATGAATTGCGAAAGAAGGCCGCCTTGCATGCCTCGATGGGTGCGCTCGTGATTCGCACCAAAATTACGGAGGAGGAGAGCCGTCTGTTTGACAAAAACATTTCGGCTGACTGCTATATCAAACTGTGGAAAACCTTTTTCCATACGATTGCAATTGAGGAACGAAAAAACCCACGCTGTCAGAGAAACATGCTCCCTCTCCGCTACCGCAAATACATGACCGAATTCCAGCCCTGAGTCCGTCTGCACTTCTGTTTCCTTCGCGTGGCCCTTACAGCCAGAAAGGTTCGGGTGCAGCCGGCAAGGCTTTGCCCTCTCAGCCTTAAAAATTGTATCAAAAAATTTGAAAATTTCGGTTGACATTTCTGCATTTCTGTATTATACTACCAAACGTAATCGAGGCGTGGCTCAGTTTGGTAGAGCGCTGCGTTCGGGACGCAGAGGCCGCAAGTTCGAATCTTGTCGCCTCGATTGAAGATTCGGCCTGTTGGTCAAGCGGCTAAGACGACGCCCTCTCACGGCGTAAACCCGGGTTCGATTCCCGGACAGGTCATTCGCTGCTGCGTAGTTCTATGCAGCAGCAAAATTTTATAAGCCATTGTAGCTCAGCCGGTAGAGCACTTCACTCGTAATGAAGGGGTCGCGTGTTCGAATCACGTCAATGGCTTTTCAAAAAGAGCAGACTGCCAGATAATTGGCGGTCTGTTTTTGTCTTATCAAAAAATACTATAAAAAACGCGGGGAGTCAAAAATGAAATTAGTCAGAGCAATCGACGGGGAGCAAAGAGAGCGGGTGGAAACATTGTATTTGTCCGCTTTTCCACAAAATGAAAGGAAGCCCTATGAATTGATGGTAAAAAAACAGGAAGAAGGCTTTGTAGATATCTTCTCTCTGGAGGAGGACAATGCGTTCGTCGGATTGGCGATCCTGGTGAAAAAAGGGGATTTGGTGCTTCTGGATTATTTTGCGATCGACGATAAAAAACGCGGTGGTGGGTACGGCTCACGGGCTCTTGCGTCCATTTTCTCTTATTATAAGGGAAAACGTCTGATTTTAGAGATTGAGAGTACGCTCAAAGAATCCGAAAATCACAAGGAACGGATTCGCAGAAAAGCGTTCTATTTAAGAAACGGTTTGACGGAGCTTTCGTGTTCGGTCCTTTTGTTCGGGGTTGAGATGGAGCTTTTAAGCAACGGCCAGGAGGTATCCTTCGATGAGTATCAGGGGATCTATGCAGCGGCATTTGGGCCAAGGAGCTTTGAATTTGTGAGACGGCTAAAGGGTCAAAAGGGATAGATTTGCACATCCCGCTTACGGCAAATCCTCAGCTTTCAATCCGCCCTGGCGGTCTAAAGAATTAAGAAATAAAACATAGAAAAGTGCTTGTATCTCACAGACTTTGCGTCTATAATGGAACAGAAATGAAACAGGATGGACAAAACAAAGAGGCAGAATCCGGGAGGGCAGAATGAGGGTAATTGCAGGAAGTGCGAGACGGCTTGTTTTAAAGACAGCAGAGGGGCTTGACACTCGTCCGACTACAGACCGGATCAAGGAGACGCTCTTTAACATGCTTCAAAATGAGCTGTACGGCTGCCGGTTTCTGGACTTATTTGCCGGGAGCGGGGCGATCGGAATTGAAGCGTTGAGCCGCGGAGCCGGGAGGGCCGTTTTTATTGACAATGGCCGCCGTCAGATCGCTTGTATCCGGGAGAATCTGGAAACCACACATCTCTCAGATAATGCGCTCGTATTGGCCTTTGATGTACTTGAGGGGCTTGGACGTCTTGAAAAGACAGAAGCCTGTTTTGACTTGGTTTTTATGGATCCTCCCTATCTCAAAAATCACGAAAAGCAGGTGCTCTCATATTTTCGGGAGTCTGTGCTGGCGGATAGGGAAACGGTATTTATTGTGGAGGCTGCCTTGGAGACGGATTTTTCTTGGGCAGAGGAGATGGGCTACCAGATTATAAAAAATAAGAAATACAAGACCAATCAACATGTCTTTCTGAAAAAAAGAATACACAAGGAGCAGAATGAAAGAGGCTGCTGAAGGAAAGACATACATACGGTCGAGGGAGAAAGACATGAAAAAGGCAATCTATCCGGGAAGCTTCGATCCAGTAACGCTGGGACATATTGACGTAATCGAAAGAGCTTCCAAGCTGTTTGATTATCTGATCATCGGCGTCCTGAACAACAGGGCGAAAAATCCGTTGTTTTCTGTCGAAGAACGTGTTACTATGTTAGAGAAAGTTGCAAAAGCACTTCCCAATGTGGAGGTCAGAAGCTTCGGCGGTCTCACAGTGGATTTTGCAAAGGATTGCAATGCAAACGCGGTGGTCCGCGGTCTGCGTGCAGTTACGGATTTTGAATATGAACTTCAGATTGCACAGTTAAATCGAGTTATTTCCCCGGTTATTGATACGGTATTTTTGACAACTAATTTGAAATATGCTTATTTGAGTTCCAGTACGGTAAAGGAAGTGGCGGCATTCGGCGGGGATATTTCCAGCTTTGTGACGCCGTATGTGGAACATGCCATTCATAAAAAGCTGGAGGAGAAGCGCAACGGTTTGGGAACAGAATGAGGAGAGAGACCATGAGCAGAATTGAACAATTAATCAGTGAAATTGAAGAATATATTGACAGCTGCAAGTTTCAGGCACTGTCCACGACGAAGATCATCGTAAATAAAGAGGAACTGGACGAGCTTTTAGTGGAGCTGCGTCTTCGTATCCCGGATGAGATTAAGCAATATCAGAAGATTATCAGCAACCAGGAGGCAATTCTTTCTGACGCCCACTCAAAGGCTGACGCGATGCTTGCCGAGGCAACGGCCCAGACCAACGAGCTGGTAAATGAGCATGAGATCATGCAGAAAGCGTATGCAAGTGCAAATGAAATTGTTGAGCAGGCACAGCTACAGGCACAGGAGATCCTGGACAATGCGATCAGCGACGCCAACAATATTCGCCAGGGCTCGGTTCAGTATACGGACGATATGCTGAGGAGCCTGCAGGCCATCATCAATCATACAATGGAAGGCGCGCAGGGCCGTTTTGAAACCTTCATTAGCTCACTGCGCTCAAGCTATGACGTTGTCTCGTCGAATCGGCAGGAGCTGTCCGGCGGCATCATTACCGAGCGTGAGGAGGAGCCAATGCAGTAGAGGCTGCAGGTTTCTTTCTTTATAAAACTAAAAAGCATCCTGCAGCCAGTCCGGCATGCAGCAGTTTCCAGATGCAATATGGCCGGATTGACAGTCCGGTCTTTTTTGCATCCGCAATAACAGAACGGGTCTGGAAGATGCCGGAGAATCCGCCAAAGGTAAGTGCCGCACAGGCGGCTGCGCCGGAGAGAGGAAAGGCGAGCGAGGCGGCCGCTTCCCGGATGCCAGTCGTCATCTCCATCGAAATAACCAGGGGAAGACGCAAGGAAAAAGGAAGGCACGCCGCATGACGCAGGAAAACGATCCCAATCGAAAACAGAATCAGATAACCGCCGATTTTACACAAAAGCTCTACGGCTGACAGGATAGACGCGTCGGCAGCCGCCGATGAAACAGAAGCCGGCTGTGAGTCTTTGGAGACAGTACGAGAGCCGGGGCCAGCCGGTAAAGAACCGGCTGTTTGCTCCATGGCGCTGTCTTTTAAAAGCATAGGAAAAGCCGGGGCCGGCCGGTATACCAATTTCGCGGCAACAGCAATCAAAAAAACCGGCCCGTAGACGGATAAAAGCAGGCGGGAAAGTGTCGCCTGTTCCCTGAAAAAGGGATACACATATCCTAAGACAAACATAGGGCTTGGATGGTTTGCAATGGCCATCAAAAATTGGCTCTCCGCCAGACTGAGCCGGCCTTCCCGCATGAAATCGGCACAGGTCTTTGCGCCCATCGGATATCCGCATAGGAGTCCGGCTACAAGGACATAGCAGCCCTCCGCAGACAGGCCCAAAAGCGGATGGAGCAAAAGATAAAAAGGCTTCATGAGTACAGAAAGCCCGCCGCCTGCCACAATAAGCCCGGAAAGAACCATGAACGGGAACAGGGCGGGAACCACCGAAGAATACCACAAAAGCAGGCCATATTTTGCGCCCTCCGTTACATAGTCCGCATGGAACAGCATCAGGAGCAGAAACAAAAAAAGACAGATGGATTTTTTCATAGGCGCCTGAATAAGCTTTGATTGATACAGCTTATGTGCGGACTGGCGGGCGTATGAAAATTTTGGCGTTGCTGCTTCTTGTGCTTTTTAATGGAGCTATGTTTGAGTTTTTGGATTCCTATACAGGGTATGAGCTCTTAAGTGCCTATACCTGGGAGTCCGACGCGTTTCGGGTGCTAAAATGTGGGCCGGAAATTGCCTCAAAGGAGGAGATTGATTGCGAGGAGCTGGCAGCGCTGATGGCAAAACATGGATTTAATCTCCAGGGTCTTAGAAAGCAAAGCTTTTTGGCTCTGTCATTTCCCACCGAACGTCCGAGGGAATTTAAAAAGCTGGCGGCAGCCTATCACGTGATTTTTGACGATCTTCGTTTCTTTCCGATTCCGGAAAACCGAACCAAAGGCCAGACAGATATTTCTTATGAGGATAGCTGGA
The DNA here is from genome assembly GCA_022792295.1 of Lachnospiraceae bacterium. Taxonomy (GTDB): domain Bacteria; phylum Bacillota; class Clostridia; order Lachnospirales; family Lachnospiraceae; genus CANQGL01. Next base: position 6,832 of record JAAWAR010000119.1, on the reverse strand, counting down.
TGGAAAAAAGGAGTTATGGCGGCGAGCGCGGTCATGAAGGCTGCGATCTGATGGGGGCCGGTGAGCCGGCCGGCTATTATCCGGTTGTAAGTATGACGGACGGCGTAATGGAGCGGGTCGGCTGGCTGGAAAAGGGCGGCTGGCGGCTGGGGGTCCGCGCACCATCCGGAGGATATTTTTATTATGCACACCTGGCTTCTTACGCGCGGGAATGGAAAGAGGGAGATGCAGTTTATGCGGGAGAGCTTTTGGGCTATATGGGGGATTCCGGCTACGGGCCGGAAGGCACGACCGGTCAATTCCCGGTCCATCTGCATCTTGGAATCTACCTGCGGACGGATCATTATGAGGAACTCTCGGTAAATCCGTACTGGGTGCTGCGTTTCCTGGAAAAACGAAGGCAAAAAATCACGGTTCAATCCAAGACACAGCGTTTGCTGCAAAGTCCGTAAGGACACATATCACGGCTTATACATCGGATTCCTGCAGACCGAACATTCATTCTGCGCCAGCCATTTGACTGAATAAAAGGGCAGCCGTACACCAATCCCCACAGGCGATTTAAAAGGCCAGACACGGTATGGCAAAAAAGAGCCTGCATAAAAGGTTGTACTTTTTCACGGTTTTTGATATGATAGAAGACAACCAGGAAAGGAGTGAGTGCTTGGAGAAGGAACTCAGGCTGGATAAATTTCTGGCAGATATGGCGCAGGGAAGCAGAAGCCAAATCCGAGCCATGGCAAAAAACGGCCTGATCACAGTAAACGGTGTGACAGAAAAACGGCCGGAGCGTAAAATCCGCATCCCGGACGATATGGTCACACTTGCGGGAAAGCCGGTGTCTTATACGGTTATGGAATATTTTATGCTGAATAAACCAAAAGGCGTGGTATCCGCGACAGAGGATAAGCGGCATAAAACGGTGATTGACCTGATCCAAACGCCAAGCCGCCGGGACCTTTTTCCGGTCGGTCGGCTGGATTTGGACACGGAGGGCCTTCTTCTGCTCACAAATGACGGTGCGCTGGCCCACAGACTCTTATCGCCGAAAAAACAGGTTGACAAGGTCTACATGGCGGATTGCCTGGGTGAAGTACCCGGGACTGCAATCCAAATGTTTGCAAAAGGACTGATCCTTCCGGATGGGCTCTGCTGTCTGCCGGCAAGCCTCGTAATCTGCGGTGTACGGCAGAGAAACGTGGAAGACGGGATACGGCCTCCGGCTGACAATACGCCGCCTTTTGTTAAAGACACACAAGATGCCTGTGGCACAGACGATAAAATTACCACCGTGCGTCTGACAATCCGTGAGGGCAAATTTCATCAGGTGAAACGCATGATGGAGGCGGTAGGCTGTCCGGTCCTTTCCTTAAAACGCCTGTCCGTTGGGCCTCTGACGCTGGATCCGAAGCTTTTACCGGGGGAATACAGACGGCTGACAAAGAAGGAAGTGGAGCTTTTGAATCGATTATGATAAAGGATTTGCTAAAAGGGAAAACGGCAGTACTGTTTGATCTTGACGGGACGCTGGTGGACTCCATGTGGATGTGGGATAAAATTGATCTGGAATTTCTGGGCCGCTTTGGACTGACTTGTCCGCCCGGCCTTGCCAGGGAGATTGAGGGCATGAGCTTTTCGGAGACTGCAATCTACTTTAAGGAGCGCTTTCATCTGCCCTTAAGCCTTGACGAGATCAAAGAATGCTGGATCTTAATGGCAGTTGACAAATACCGGCACGAGGTTCCCTTAAAGGCCGGAGCAAAGGAATTTCTTGATTACTGCGTCCGGAATGGCTTAAAAGTCGGGGTCGCGACCTCAAACGGACGCGAGCTGGTGGAAGCGGTAATCGAATCCGTACAGATCGGATATGCCATCCAGGTAATTGTGACAGGCTGTGAGGTCGCAGGCGGAAAGCCGAGACCGGATGTCTATCTGGAAACCGCAAAAAGGCTGGGAGCCAGTCCGGAAGAGTGTCTCGTGTTTGAGGACATTCCGGCCGGGATTCTGGCAGGAAAGCGGGCAGGTATGACTGTGATTGCAGTTGCGGACGCATTTTCGGTTCCGTTGGAGGACGAAAAACGGCGGCTGGCGGATGGTTTCATTGACGATTATTATATGCTGCTTTGATCGAATTTACGGATAAAAGCTGAGGTGATTCCCATGATACACGATTTTCTCCCGGTCTGTAAGGCCGATATGGAGGCGCGGGGCTGGTCCCAGTGCGACTTTGTCTATGTGTGCGGTGATGCATATGTGGATCATCCGTCCTTCGGGCATGCGATTATCAGCCGTGTTCTCGAGGCACACGGCTTTAGGGTCGGCATCCTTTCACAGCCGGACTGGAAGAAAAAAGACAGTATCATGACCCTGGGGCGTCCGCGTCTGGGCTTCCTTGTGAGCGCCGGCAACATGGATTCAATGGTAAATCATTACACAGTATCTAAGAGGCGGCGGGAGAGGGACTCGTATACGCCCGGCGGCGTCATGGGAAGACGGCCGGATTATGCGGCAGTGGTTTACTGCAACCTGATCCGCTCGGTCTATAAGGATGTGCCGATCATAGCAGGCGGGATCGAAGCAAGCCTCAGACGGCTTGCACATTATGATTACTGGTCAAATCGGGTCAGGCGTTCGTTTCTGGTGGATGCGCAGGCCGATTTGATTTCCTACGGCATGGGGGAGCGTTCCATCGTGGAGATTGCCGAGGCACTCGAGGCAGGCATTTCCGTAAAGGACATTTCGTTTATCAACGGGACCGTTTATAAAACGGCGAGCCTTGAGAATGTCTATGACGCCGTTATGCTTCCCGACTATGCCAGTGTGCAAACAGACAAACAAAAATATGCCGAGAGTTTTGCCGCTCAATATCGCAATTCCGATGCCTATTCGGGCAGACGGCTCTGTGAGCCGTACGGTGAACGGCTTTATGTGGTTCAGAACCCGGCTGCAAAACCCCTTACCATGCAGGAAATGGATGATGTGTATGCGCTGCCTTATATGCGCGCACCGCATCCGTCTTATGAAAAGGAGGGAGGCGTTCCTGCCTTTTCTGAGGTGAAGTTCAGCCTGGTGAGCAATCGCGGCTGCTTTGGTGGCTGTAATTTCTGTGCATTGACGATGCACCAGGGGCGGATTGTCCAGACCAGGAGCCATGAGTCGATTCTGGCGGAGGCAAGACTGCTTACAAAAGAGGCAGATTTCAAGGGCTATCTCCATGACGTGGGAGGTCCGACTGCAGACTTTCGTGCCCCGGCCTGCCAAAAGCAGTTAAAGAGCGGGGCCTGCCCGGACAGGCAGTGCCTGTTTCCGAAGCCATGTCCGAATCTGATTGCAGATCATGAAGACTACTTGGCTCTGCTTCGCAAGCTTCGCAGCCTGCCAAAGGTAAAAAAGGTGTTTATCCGTTCAGGGATCCGTTTTGACTATGTACTGGCTGACAAAAAACGGCAGTTTCTTAAGGAACTATGCATGTATCATGTAAGCGGCCAGCTAAAGGTTGCGCCGGAACACGTCTCCGATGCCGTGCTGAAACGGATGGGCAAGCCCGAACATGCCGTATATACGCAGTTTGCACAGGAATACCGAAAGATGAACGAGAAACTCGGACTCAAGCAGTACCTTGTCCCTTATCTCATGTCTTCCCATCCGGATGCAACACTTAAGGACGCTGTAAAGCTTGCGGAATATTTGAGGGAACTCGGCTATATGCCGGAGCAGGTGCAGGATTTTTATCCGACGCCCGCCACGGTTTCGACCTGTATGTATTATACGGGCCTGGACCCGCGGACCATGGAAAAGGTCTATGTTCCGGCAAATCCGCATGAAAAGGCGATGCAGCGGGCATTAATGCAGTATCGGGATCCGAATAAATATGAGCTCGTATATGAAGCGTTGGAAAAGGCGGGCAGAAAGGACCTGATCGGCTATGAGAAAACGTGCCTGATACGGCCGCGGTCAAAAAAGGCGGAAAGAAAAAGCCTGTCCGGGACAGAAAACGGGAAGTTAAAAAAGGCTCGTAAAAAAACGATCCGCCACATTCATCCGGCAAAGAAAGGAACGAAATAAGCATTTATGAGAATTGCGATTGTGACAGGCGCCTCCTCGGGAATGGGGAGAGAGATGGTATACCGGCTGGCAGACCGTTTTGCAGGCCTGCATGAGATTTGGGTCGTGGCCAGGCGGCTGGAGCGGCTGGAAGAATTTAAGGGCCGCGTGCCGGTGCGTGTACGCACGTTTGCCCTCGATCTCAGGGAGCCGGAGGCTCTTTTAGTCCTAAAAGCCGCACTTGAGGAAAAAAAGCCAAGAGTAAAGCTCTTAGTCAATGCGGCAGGCTTCGGGAAAACCGGCGCAGTGGGGATGATTCCCCGTTCGGAGGCCTTGGGTATGGTACGCTTGAATAATGAAGCGCTCGTCAGCGTGACAGAGACGGTTCTGCCGTATATTCCGGAAAACAGCCGGATTATTCAGTTTGCATCTGCGGCGGCATTTCTGCCGCAGCCGGGCTTTGCGGTATATGCGGCTACAAAGGCTTTTGTCTTAAGCTACAGCCGCGCGCTTGCCTGTGAATTAAAAGCAAAAAATATTTCGGTCACGGCAGTATGTCCAGGTCCGGTGGATACGGAATTTTTTGATATTGCGCTGAATGGAAAAAAGCTTACGGGCTATAAGCGGCTTGTGACGGTCAAACCGGACCGGGTTGTGCGGTGTGCACTGCAGGATGCCCTCATGGGAAAAGAGCTCTCAATTCCCAGCCCAGCCATGAAGCTGTTTTATGTCCTGTGTAAGTTCCTGCCACATGCTTTTTTGATGAATTTCATACGATGGCAGGAGGAAACAGATTGAAAAACAAACGACAAAAGGGTGAGTTTGGCTATCGAAGGGCACACAGGAAACGCCAAATCGCAGTTGTGGGCTTTTTTCTGGCTGCGATCGCGGCGCTGCTCGTCTGGCGGCAGTTCATCACCTGGGATGGGCTTCGCAATCTCGTAACGATCAGCGCCATCCTTTTAGTGCTCCCGATGGCAAACCTGGCCTCTCCGCTGGTTGCGGCGCTTAAGATCAAAGAGACTTCGGCTTCTGTCCATGCCACATGTGCCCCATATGAGGAAAAATTTCCGATTTTGTATGATCTGATCATCACGTCTGCGGAACAGATCGTGCCGATTGACGCCGCCATAATCCATCCGAGCGGGGTCTATTGCTATTGTCCGGACAAAAAGCTGGATGGGAAAAAGGCAGAACATTTTTTAAATGAAATGCTCCTCAAATGGAAGCTGGACGGGAACGCGAAGATCATGAATGAGGAAAAGAACTTTTTACGGCGTCTTTCTCAGCTTAAAGAGGTCTCCGTGGCAGAGGATGATGGGTGTGCGCCGCATGTGGTAAAGCTGTTGAAAAGCCTATCCATGTAGCAGCATGAGCTTAAACAATCTAGGTCGAAGACTGCATGACGGTATCCAAACCGGTATAGGAGTGCCAAAAACGTCTTGAAAGGGAAAGTTTCATGCGTGAGATTATGATCGGGAAAAATGAGGCCGGTCAGCGGCTCGATAAATTTTTGACAAAGTATTTGCGGCTGGCCCAAAAGGGCTTCCTCTATAAAATGCTGCGGAAGAAAAATATCGTTGTAAACGGAGAAAAAAGCGGCGGAGAACGTCTGCTCTTAGAGGGAGATGTGGTAAAGCTGTTCCTTTCCGACGAGACGATCGAAAAATTTTCGCAGGAATTTGTTCCGGCGGCGACTTTAGCAGACCGGTCAGCACTTTCTATTTTGTATGAGGATACGGATATTATCCTGTTAAATAAACCGTCAGGGCTTTTGACACAAAAGGCAAAGGATACGGACATTTCTTTGGTAGATCTTTTGCTTGTTTATCTTTTGGAGAGCGGGGCAGTCACCCAGGCTGAGCTTAAGAGTTTCCGGCCGTCTGTCTGCAATCGCTTAGACCGCAATACCAGCGGCATTGTCGCCGCCGGAAAGTCGCTTGCAGGGCTTCAAATGCTCTCGGAGGTATTTCGGGACAGGCGCGTTAAAAAGCAGTATCTTTGCATGGTCGAGGGCGAGGTCAGAGAGGCCAGAGAGCTGGACGGCTGGCTTTACAAGGATGAGGAGAAGAATAAAGTGCGCGTATTTGAGAAGGAGGTGGCTGGGGGACAGAGAATCCGTACCCGCTATGAACCACTCGCCACAAACCGCACCTACACGCTTTTAAAGGTGACTCTTTTAACAGGGCGTTCCCATCAGATTCGTGCGCATCTGGCTTCCATCGGGCATCCGATCATAGGAGATCCGAAATACGGCACTGCGGATACGCTGCACATGAAACAGAACCGAAAGCTTTTGGAGTGTGGGGAGCTGTATGGGCTTCGCACCCAGCTTCTTCACGCCTACAGACTGGAATTTCCTGTGCTTTCAGGGCAGTTTGCGCATCTGTCAGGCCGTGTCTTTCGGGCAAAGCTCCCAAACGAGTTTCGCCAAATGGCGGCTGGTGAGGGACTTCTAGCAGCGGCAGAGAAAGAAATTGGTTGACATAAAAATATTATGTAAAGGAATTGTGCAATGGGGACATGGAAAACCCGGGGACTGCGCGGGTCAAGCCTGGAGGAGTTCATCAACCGGACCAATGACAGCTACCGAGAAAAAAAACTGGCGCTGATTCAGAAGATTCCGACCCCGATCACTCCGATCGAGATCGACAAGGTAAGCCGCCATATCACGCTGGCCTATTTTGACATGAAAAGCACGGTTGACTATATCGGAGCGGTCCAGGGGATCCCGGTTTGTTTTGACGCAAAGGAATGCGCAGCGAAAACCTTTCCGCTCCAGAATATC
>JAAWAR010000118.1 GCA_022792295.1 Lachnospiraceae bacterium | reverse complement strand
GTGAGGGCGATGCGGCGAAATCCCAGACGATCGCCGAGAACTACATCACGCAGGGCGTGGTCGGCATCTTCGGCTGCAACGAGGGCTCTACGACCGGAACTGGAAATGCGATCAAGGCGTCCGGAAAGAGCGGCATCATCGGAGTGGGCTTTGATAAGTCTGACGCGATCATGAACCTCATCAACGACGGTTATCTTCTGTGCACGATGGCACAGAACCCGGATGTCATGGGCATCGAGGGCGTAAAGGCAGCGGTTGCGGCTCTTGAGGGCGAGTCTCTTGGCGGCAAGGTGCAGGATACGGGTGTTTCCGTGTTGAAGAAGTAATTTCAGAAGGAACAATGCTTTTTAGGGCGCCGGGCCATTGGGGTCCGGTGCCTCTTTTAATCAATGTATATGCAGAGAAAGCTGCCAACGGCAGTGAGTATGAAAGGAGATCCGTTTTTTATGAAACGAAGCGAAATCAATGCGGCGCTGAAGGAGATGGAGGCCATGGTCCGAAAATACCGGTTCGCTATTCCTCCATTCTGCGATTTTACGCCTGAGGAGTGGCAGGAGAAGGGCCATGAGTATGATGAGATCCGCGACAACATGCTTGGCTGGGACATCACGGATTATGGCATGGGAGATTTTAACAAGGTAGGATTTTCTCTGATCACTATCCGCAACGGAAATTTGAAAATGAGTGATAAGTATACGAAGACGTATGCGGAAAAGCTTCTCTATATTAAGGAAGGGCAGTATTCACCGATGCATTTCCACTGGTCGAAGATGGAAGATATCATCAATCGGGGCGGCGGGAACGTTCTGATCCGTGTATATAATTCCACAAAGGATGAGGAGTTGGATAAGGAGAGCGAGGTTCACGTCCATGTGGATGGACGCGAGATGGTGGTCCCGGCAGGGACGCAGGTCCGGCTGATGCCTGGCGAGAGCATCACGATCTACCCGTACCTGTACCACGATTTCGAGGTAGAAAAGGGCGGCGGTCCGGTGCTCCTTGGAGAGGTGAGCCAGTGCAACGATGACAACACGGATAACCGCTTTTACGAGAAAATGGGGCGTTTCCCGAAGATCGAGGAGGATGAGAAGCCGTATCGTCTCTTGTGCAACGAGTATCCAGAGGCGAAGCAGTAGATGGAGCGAATGAAAAAGGCTGGGGGAGCGAATGACAGAAGTACGGCGGCTGATTCTTCTAACGGAGCGGCTGCCACAGGATTTGGAGCCGGCAAAGCGCAGACAGAGACAGGAAGCTGCCGTTTCGGGAATGTCGGATCGGACGAGAGCCCGGCTGCCGGAATATTGGGTGAGGGCGGCCGCAAGCGGCTTTTGCGGCTCTGCGGCAGCATAGAGCAGGTTGCATCTGTGAGACGGGTAACGTTTGAGGATGGCCGGGCCGCGGGACTGCGGTGCGCGCTTGTAAAGAACGGGCCGCTCGAGTTTGCACTGATGCTCGACAAATGCCTCGATCCGGCATGGCTTAGCTATAAAGGCATGGGGCTTACCCTCCTCACGAAGCCGGGCCTGCAGGGCCGCAATCCCTATGATACGGCGGGGGAGGAGGCAGTGCGCTCAATTATGGGCGGGGCCATGTTTACTTGCGGCTTTGAGAACATCCATGGCTGCCAAACGATTGACGGCGTGGAGTATCCGACGCACGGCCGGATTCGGACGACGCCGGCGGAGAAGGTAGGAATGGACGCGTTTTTTGAGGGAGACACGTATAAGCTTCGTGTGAGTGGCGAAATGCGTGAGGCCAGGATTTTCGGTGAGAATCTTGTGCTGCGGCGGAGAGTGGAGTCGGTGTACGGGAGCCGGGAGATCGTTTTTACCGACGAAGTGGAAAACCAGGGGTTTGAGCCGCAGCCGTTCTGCCTTCTGTACCACTGCAACGCCGGATATCCGCTTCTGGAACCGGGGGCGAGACTGATTTTGCCGGAGAAATCCTGTATGCCGAGAGATGAGGCGGCAGAGAAGGGCATGGAGACGAGAAAGGTCATGGGAGAGCCTAAGGACGGGGAAGCAGAGCAGGTATTCCAATGTGTTCCAGCGGCTGATCCGGCGGGAAATACCTTTGCTGCGGTCGTGAATGACAGGCTTTCTTTCGGACTCTGTATCCGCTGGAATGTGGGCAGTCTTCCATATATGACGCTTTGGAAAAGCGGCGCCTCCGGGGATTACGCAATGGCCATGGAGCCGACAAACTGCGGCTTTTCGGGCCGCGCCGGAAAGACCGAGATGCTTAAAGCGATGGAAAAGCGGGTGTACCGGTTTTCGATTTCCGTTTTGGATGGGAAAGAGGAGCTGGAGCGAATCGAGAAGGAGGCCAGCGCATGCGTGTAAAAGCGGCGCCGCGATCCTTCGGCATCACTGCCGCTTGGCGTACTGGACGTACACCGATTGACGGTGACGCTGCCAGATGCCAAAAGACGGTACTTGCGGCGTGTGGATCTTTGTCTGCTGAGGGCACACTCAATATTTTAAACTATATGGCGTATAGGAAACAGCAAGGATAAAACGTTGTCCAGGATACATCCTGTTTTCGCAGTGATAGGAATACAAAAAGCCCGGTCAACCGGGCTGCAAAGCAATTCATTCAATCAGATTGCTTGGCAGCCGGGTTGGCCGGGCTTTTTATTTCCTTTGCTTCCTGCTTTCAGCTCAGATAATTCCGCATCGTTTTGAGAGCATTTTTCTCAAGCCGGGATACCTGAGCCTGGCTGATTCCGACCTCGGCGGCTACCTCGGTCTGGGTTTTGCCCTCGAAGAAGCGCATGTCGATGATATGGCGTTCACGCTCGGGAAGCCGTTTCATGGCTTCGCTTAAGGAAAGCTCCTCGATCCAGTTTTCCTCACGGTTTTTTTTGTCACTGATCTGATCCATGACGTAGAGGGGATCGCCGCCGTCCGTGTAGACGGGCTCATAGAGGCTGACCGGGCTTTGGATCGCATCCATGGCATAGGTGATTTCCTCCTTGCTCAGGCCCACCTCATCTGCGATCTCCATGATAGTCGGTTCCTTTAAATTCTTTTTCATCAGACTCTCGCGCGCATAGATGGCCTTATAGGCGGTGTCCCGTAAGGAACGGCTTACGCGGATGGCGTTGTTGTCGCGCAGATAGCGGCGTACTTCGCCCAAGATCATGGGTACGGCGTACGTACTGAACTTAACGTTCTGGGTTATATCAAAATTATCGATGGCCTTGATGAGACCGATGCAGCCGATCTGGAACAGGTCGTCTATGTTTTCATTGTTTCCGGAAAAGCGCTGGATGACGCTTAATACAAGACGCAGATTTCCTTTGATGTAGTCTTCTCTGGCCTGTTTGTCACCGGCCAGGATACGCTTAAAAAGCGCCTCTTTTTCTTCTGTGGTAAGCAGCGGCAGCTTTGCTGTATTGACACCGCAGATTTCAACCTTATAACCAGGCATACCCCTTACCTCCGCAATTCCATTCTTGATGCTTCTGAGCAGCAGACTGCTACAAAAGAATGATGTACGATTTGAGATGGTTTTATTCAGTGAGAGAGGTGAGAAAAATTTCCTGCAAAAAACAGGGCAGTATAAGATGTTTAGTTCCCGCAAAGAAAATTATACCCAGAAATTGCAAAACGCCGGGTACTTTAACTTTGTGTCGGATTATGGTATAATCATACGAAAGATTATACGTGCGCAAGCCGGGTTCTGCGTTCACCACAGAAAACCGAGTAAATCCCTCGGAGGGACAGCAAGCCCAGAGGGTAGGGTATATTTTTTATTTAAAATCGAAAATGCGGTGTTAGGGAAAGCGAGGAAAAAAGATTGGAGATAAAAGTCGGAATATCTCTGCGGATCAAGCAGTCCCTGTCGCAGGTTCAGATGGAATCCCTGAATATTTTGTGCATGTCTGCGGCAGAGCTTCAGGAGTTTTTACAGAACGAGGAGATTGAGAATCCGCTGATGGAGTATTCGCTGGGAGAACATGGGAAGGAGCAGTCGATTACGTACCGGGAGACGGAGCGCTTTTATAACGGGGGAGGCCGTGAGGATTCCGGAGAGAGGGAGCTTTATGAGGCGGCCGGCGACCCGGAGTCCGTTGAGGAACTGGTGACGATGCAGCTTCCATGGGAGAGGCTGGATACATGTGCGCGAAAGATCGTGGATTTTTGCATTCATTCTCTGGAACAGAGCGGGTATCTGCCCCTTTCGGCGAGGGAGATTGCAAAGGCGCTGGAGACAGACACAGAACGGGTCGAGCGTGTGCTTACGCAGTTAAAGGCGCTGGAGCCATGCGGGATTTTTGCTTCCGGGCTTGAGGAGTGTCTTTTGATGCAGGCTGCAGGTCTGGAGCGTGAGCAGGAGCTTGTCAAGATTATACAAAACCATCTGCAGGATGTAGCAGAGGGAAAAATCAGCAACATTTCGCGGGCAACAGGGCTTTCCTCAATGGAAGTCCGCAAGCTCATTCATATAATTAAAGGACTGAACCCGCGGCCGCTCAACGGTTACGGAGATGAACGGGCACAGTATATCATTCCGGATATTCTTTTAAGCTGTAAGGAGGGACAGTGGAACATCGAGCTGAACGATAGATGGGCCGGCCAGCCGGCAATCAATGGCTTTTATGTACACATGATGGAGGCCGCGCAGGATGAGGAGCTGAAGGGGTATTTTGAGGAGAAGCTTAGGCGTGCGCGTTTTATCATAAATGCAGTGGAACAGCGGAGGCGCACGCTTTTGGGAATCACGCGTGGGATTTTGGAACGCCAGGAGCGGTATCTGCTTGGAAAGGGATCTCTGAAATCTATGACCTTAGAGCAGATCGCAGATGAACTTGCGGTCCATAAATCTACGGTAAGCCGTGCAATCCGCGATAAATATCTGCTTGCGCCTGCCGGGTGCTTTCTCCTGCGCAACCTGTTCACAACGGGAATCGCCGCAGAAGACGGAAATGCAGGAGGGGTAAGCCGGAGCGCGGTCAAGAAAAAGCTGAAGGCGCTCGTGGCGGCTGAGGACAAGCGCAGGCCATGCAGCGACGAGCAGCTTGCAGAAAGCCTCAGAAAGGCAGGGATGGCCGTGTCGAGGCGGACGGTTGCAAAATACAGGACCGAACTTGGGATCGGAGGAACGTTTAAACGTCGGGAAGTGTGAATTTGGGAGAGTTTCCGTAAAATATTGCTTTTCTTTTTGGAGAAAGCGTGCTAGAATAGTTTTAACATAACAGAAACATGATAGAGGTGCAGGCTTCAAGAGTACCACGGACTTATGGCAGGGCAGCCGGTCCGGAAGGAAAGGGGAGACTGCCGAAGGAATCTTGCCGGCCGGGCAAGGATCCTGGGACGGCGCAAAACATGCGGCGTACTGTCACGAAGGTGGAGCGCTATCTGGTATTCCTGCGTCATGCTGCGATGCATCATCAACACCACAGAGCGTTTTTCAGAGGGAAAAGCTTTAGGGTGTTTTTTTATGGGAAAGTAAGAAGGTGCCGGTTTGTTATGTAAAAATCAAAAAAGGGGAAACGATATGAACAGCAAAAGAAGAAGAAGACTTTTCGTGCTGCCGGCGGCTTTGGCGTTTACGCTTATATGTGCCATGACTGCCTTTGGCGCGGAGGAGGAAGCGGCGGAATATGTGCCGGCGGTCTATGCGACTTTCTGGGCGCTGGTGCCGCCTGTGGTGGCGATCGGGCTTGCCCTGATTACAAAGGAGGTATACAGCTCGCTCTTTATCGGGATTCTGGTTGGAGGGCTTTTGTATGCAGGCTTTGGATTTGAGGGAACCATAACACATATTTTTGAGACCGGCATCATCGGTGTGCTTTCCGACAGCTACAATGTGGGAATCCTGGTATTCCTTGTGATCTTGGGTGCAATGGTGAGCCTGATGAACAAAGCCGGCGGTTCGGCTGCATTTGGCCAGTTTGCCGCCAACAAGATCAAAAACCGTGTGGGTGCGCAGCTTGCAACGGTCCTGCTCGGCGTCCTGATTTTCATCGACGACTATTTCAACTGTCTGACCGTGGGAAGCGTCATGCGCCCGGTGACGGATAAATTCAACGTTTCGCGTGCCAAGCTTGCATATTTGATTGACGCGACAGCGGCTCCGATCTGCATCATTGCGCCTATTTCTTCCTGGGCTGCTGCCGTGACAGGCTTCGTGGAGGGTGAGGATGGTTTCTCAATCTTTATTCGTGCGATTCCATACAATTTCTATGCGATTCTGACGATTGTGATGATGGTCGGCATGGTGCTTATGAGGGAAGAATTCGGCACCATGAAGACGCATGAATTGAATGCAGAAAAGGGTGATCTTTTTACAACCCCCGGACGCCCTTACGAGTTTGCAAAGGATGAGCGCGCGGCAAGCCGCGGTACGGTGATCGATCTTCTGATTCCGATCGTGTGCCTGATTGTCTGCTGTGTGTTCGGGATGCTGTACACAGGCGGCTTTTTCTCCGGTACGGATTTTGTGACGGCGTTTTCACAGTCGGATGCTTCGCTGGGCCTGACCTTCGGCAGCTTTTTTGGCATTGTAATTACGATTGTGCTATATCAGATTCGCCGGGTCTTAAGCTTTTCCGACTGCATGGCCTGTCTGCCTGAAGGCTTTAAGGCCATGGTTCCGGCGATTCTTATTCTGACCTTCGCATGGAGCTTAAAGGCCATGACCGACAGCCTGGGCGCGGATGTGTATGTAGCAGGCCTCGTGGAGGCGAGCGCAGGCGGGCTTCTTAATTTCCTTCCGGCGATTATTTTCGTGGTAGGCTGCTTCCTGGCGTTTGCAACCGGAACCTCCTGGGGAACCTTTGGAATTCTGATTCCGATCGTTGTGGCCGTGTTCGAGAACAGCAATCCGCAGCTCATGATCATCTCAATTTCGGCCTGCATGGCGGGCGCGGTGTGCGGCGATCACTGTTCGCCGATCTCAGATACGACGATCATGGCATCGGCGGGCGCACAGTGCGAGCATGTAAACCATGTCATGACACAGCTGCCCTACGCGGTAACGGTGGCCGCCGTATCATTTGTGACGTACATTGTGGCCGGTTTTGTGCAGAGCGCATGGATTGCCCTGCCAACCGGGATTATCCTGATGCTGTTAACCATGTTTGTGATTCGGCTGCTGGGCAATACGATTGATTAAAATAGGATATGTGAAAATCCCCGGACATGTTTGGCGTGAAAGCTTTGAGCATGTCCGGGGATTTTACTGTTGTAAGTAAGTTGAAAGATAGTTGAAAACGAACCGGCAGGAGGTACGATTATGTAAACTGCATATTGTAATAACGTGCGTATAAGCCGCCATGATCCAGAAGCGTCCGGTGAGTCCCGCGCTCGGCGATGCCTTGGCCGTCAATGACGATAATTTCATCGGCATTTTGAATGGTGGAGAGCCGGTGGGCAATCGTGATGGTTGTGCGGTCTTTGGAAAGGGCTTCAAGGCTTTGCTGGATGTGACGTTCACTTTCGTTATCGAGAGCGCTGGTGGCCTCGTCAAGAATCAGGATCGGCGGATTCTTTAAGAATACACGGGCGATCGAGATACGCTGCTTCTGGCCGCCGGAGAGCCTGGCACCGCGTTCGCCGACAAAGGTGTCATATCCGTCAGAAAGTTCCATGATAAAGTCATGGATATTGGCCTTTTGGGCCGCTTCTATGATCTCTGCTTCGGAGGCATCTGGCTTTCCGTAAGCAATATTTTCACGGATTGTGCCGCCGAACAGATAGACCTCTTGCTGAACCAAGCCGATATTTTGACGCAGGCTCTTTAAAGTAAGCATTCGGACGTCACAGCCGTCAACGAGGACCGCACCCGCTGTCACGTCATAAAAACGCGGCAGCAGAGAGCAGATTGTAGTTTTTCCACCGCCGGATGGGCCGACGAGCGCCACGGACTTTCCGGCCGGTATATCAAAGGAAACATGGGAGAGAACGGGCTCGCCATCCTGATAGCAAAAGCTCACATCCTGAAAGGAGATCCGGCCCTCTGTGTGCGTGAGCTCGCAGGCCTTTGGCGCGTCAAAGATCTCCGGGGCGGTTTCCGTGACGGAGAGGAAGCGTTTAAAGCCGGAAAGCCCTTTTTGAAACATCTCCGTAAATTCCACAAGAATCTGGAGCGGACTGATAAAAATACCAATATAGAGGGCATACACGGCCAGGTCCTCAGGAGCCATGCTGCCTGCGGCAATCAGAAAACCGCCGCCAATCAGGATCGTCGTATACATCAGGCCCTGAAACAACAAAGTGCCGGCATGGAAACGTCCCATAGCCCGGTAATTGTTGTCACGCGAATGGACGAAACGTTCGTTGCTCTGACTAAATTTATTTCGTTCGATGTCTTCATTTGCAAAGGACTGAACCACACGGATGCCAGAGAGCGTGTCCTGGAGCCTGGCATTGATGTCTCCGATCTTTTTGCGATTGTCCATGAAAGTCTCCTGCATGCGTGCGTTTTGGGAGAGGCAGAAACAGACCATACAAAGGACGACGATCCCTAAAAGAGCGGCAAGCTTTGCGTTAATCAGGATCAGGAAGATGAAGGATCCGATGATCTTAATCGTACAGATAAACAGATTTTCCGGCCCATGGTGAGCAAATTCAGAAATTTCGAACAGATCAGAGACGAGTTTGCTCATCATCTGTCCGGTATTGTTGTGGTCATAGTAGGAGAAGGAGAGCTTTTCATAATGGTCGAATAAGTCCTTACGCATATCCCGCTCGATCCATGTCCCCATGACATGTCCCTGATAGGTGACATAATATTTACATAGGGTCTGTATAAGATAAAGAAGAATAAGACCGCCGAAAAGGAGCGGAAGCGAATGCAGAATGTGTGAGGGCGCCTCACGGAACCAGGAATTGGCGGCTCGTCTTAAAAGCTGCGGGTAGACAAGATCCACAGCGCTGATAATGGCGGCACAGATAAGATCCAAATAAAAAACGGTACGATAGGGCTTATAATAGGCGGCAAATTTTCTGAAGGTATTCATGGGTCCTCCCTGATATGGATAGAATGATGAGGTCATTTTGGTGTTCCCCTATCATAGCATAGCAAAAGGGAAAAGTAAAGGAGACGTAAGGTTTGCCACAGGAACGTAAGAATTTATTAAAGACAACCACAAAAAAGAATGGTATACTGGGTTACGATTCATGTGCAGAGGACAAAAACGACCGACAGAAAGGAGAAAGAAATATGAAACATAAGAGAATATTTGCTGTTACTTTGGCAATGTGTTTTTGTGTATTACCACAAATAGCAGGCTTTGCTGCAGTAACACTATCTGGAGACGATACAAATGGAATAGGGCCTGGATTTGATAATAATTCCAATAATGAAATTAATATAGAAAGCAATAATAATTCAGGAGAGAATGATATGGCCTGGAAAAAGGTTGATGGAGTCTATATGGATGAGACAGGGAAGGCAATCGAAGGGGCGCTTTTAAGAGGAATCAGTGTCTCTAAGTGGCAGGGGCAGATAGACTGGGAAAAGGCGGCAGCAGATGATGTGGCATTTGCCTGGATTCGGATGGGCTCCTTTGGATATGAGGGAGAGTACACGATGGATGAAACTTTTGACCGGAATATGCGCGAGGCGAGAGCCAACGGAATTGACACCGCTCCTTATGTGTATCTTCAGACCAGGACGGTCGAGGAGGCAAAGGAAGCCGCCCGCTATGCGGTGGAAACGGCAAAGCAGTACGAAGTTACATATCCGTTTGCGGTGGATATTGAGTCTCAGTCCATTATGGATCTTCCGGTTCAGGAGTTAACGGACATTGTAAACGCATTCTGTCAGGTGGTAGCAGAGAGCGGCTATACGCCGATCGTATACAGCGATTACAGCAAATTTACGACCAATATGGATACCAATCAGATCCCGTATGATATCTGGCTGGCGAGATACGGCAAAGATCACACCTATGCGAATCGGACGATATGGCAGTCAACCGACAAAGGACGGATTGCAGGCATTGACGGGAATGTCTGCCTGGAGTTTGCGTTTAAGGATTATACGGGCAGACTGTCAAAATTGGATTCATCCGGGCAGAACACAGATACCGGCTCAAATCCACAGGGGCCGGGCGCCGAAGGAATCTGGGGTCAGGAGGATGGAAGCTGGTACTACTATGTAAACGGACAGCGGGTAACTGGCTGGATCCAACCGGATGGAAAATGGTATTATCTTGACCCGGCAAACGGCGGTGCCATGGTCTTTAATACGACCATGGAAATTGAAGGGACCACATACAGTTTTGACGGAAGCGGCGCAATGCTGTAAGCGGAGAGGGCTGTCAGGCGTCCTCCCAGGGAAGATCAACAAGTGTATAAGAGTGATGAACAGCAGGCAGGAATTTTTCCAGAATGTCTGCTGTTTTTATTTTTAGGCTGGAGGTATTGATGCAGGGATGGCAGCCGATAAATTCATCTTTTAAAACATCGGCGTCGATTAGGAGCTGAACCTGATTTTTCCGATCGTTTGCAAGTCCCAGAATGCTGACAGAACCCGGCGTGATGTCCAAAAATTCCTCCATATGAGCATCATCGGCAAAGGAGAGCCGGGCGGAGCCGATTTGTTTAGACAAGTTTTTAGTCTTGAATTTTTTATGTCCCGGCATCATGAGAAGATAGAAAGCGGTTTTTTGGGCATTACAGAGGAAAAGGTTTTTGCAGATATGGATTCCTAAGAGCGTTTCTACTTCCATGCAGTCGTCAATGGTAGCTGTGGCGGCATGGTCCATACGGGTGTAGGGGATATGCAAAGAATCAAGCAGGTCATATGCGCGAAGCTCCTTCGGGAGGCGGCCTTCAGAAAATTCGGGTCTTGCTGTATAAACGGTCGGGTCAATATAAAAGCTCATTCGATTTTACGTCCTTTCTGAAAATGCTGGCGAAAATGCCGGGAAGACGGTATAATTATACAGAGTGAAAGCAAAAAAAGCAAGGAGAATACAACATGCCGGAATGTCCAAATTTTAAGAAATGTGGCGGCTGCCAGTATCTGAATCTGGTCTATGAAAAGCAGCTGGAGAAAAAACAGAAGGAGTTAGCGGAAATTTTAAAGCCGTTTTGCAAAGTTCACCCGATTATGGGAATGAAGGATCCATATCACTACCGCAATAAGGTACATGCAGTAATGGCGCGCGGCCGGAAAGGGGAGATCCTCTCCGGGGTATACAGGGAGGGAACACATGAGGTTCTTCCGGTGACGGAGTGTCTGATCGAAGATCAGAAGGCGGATGCGATCATTGGGACGATTCGGGAGTTGGTCCCTTCTTTTAAAATGAAAATATACGACGAAGATACAGGCTATGGTTTCCTGCGCCATGTTCTTGTCCGAACAGCGCGGGCAACCGGGGAGATTATGGTGGTTCTTGTAACGGCTTCACCGGTATTCCCCTCCAAAAATAATTTTGTCAACGCATTGAGGAAAGCTCATCCGCAGATTACCACCATTATCCAAAATATCAACAACCGGGGGACAAGTATGGTTCTGGGAGATAAGGAGCATGTCCTGTATGGCCCTGGATACATCGTGGACAGGCTTTGCGGCTTCCGTTTTCGGATTTCCGCAAAATCGTTTTATCAGGTAAATCCGATACAGACAGAGGTCCTCTACCGCCTGGCAGTCGATGCGGCCGGCCTGACCGGAAAGGAGACGGTTGTGGACGCTTACTGCGGGACAGGAACCATCGGAATCACGGCATCGGCGAAGGCCAAAGAGGTGATCGGAGTGGAGTTAAACCGGGACGCAGTGCGGGATGCGGTAAGCAATGCGCGGCTGAACGCAGTAAAAAATATTCGATTTTATGCGAATGATGCAGGCCGTTTTATGGTACAAATGGCAGCAGAGGGAGGCAAGGCCGACGTGGTCTTTATGGATCCGCCGCGGAGCGGAAGCACGGCCGAATTTATCCATGCGGTTGGAGTCTTGGCACCAAAGAGAGTGGTGTATGTTTCCTGCAATCCGGAGACGCTGGCGAGGGATCTGGAGCTGTTTGGGAAGAAGGGATACCGTGCGAGGGAGGCATGGGGGGTGGATCTGTTTCCGATGACGCGGCATGTGGAGACGGTAGTATTGCTTTCCAAGGGAGAAATCGACTCGAAGAAAGTGCGGGTGGAGTTTTCGCTGGAGGATATGGATATGTCCGGGTTCCAGAAGGGGGCAACCTACCAGCAGATTAAGGCGTATGTGCTGGAGCATACTGGCTTGAAGGTATCGTCCCTATACATCTCGCAGATTAAGCGCAAGTGTGGGTTGGATGTGGGACAAAATTATAACTTGTCAAAGAAAGAAGATGCCAAAGCGCCGCAGTGTCCGCCGGAAAAGGAAACGGCAATTATGGAGGCATTGAGGCATTTTCAAATGATATAATTATCGTTCGAGGGCTTGGGCATTTTAGCTTAGGCCCTTTTCATAGCCTTGAAGTTCACTATTTCGTGAATTTTATTTGTTTTTTTGTGCAAAATCAAGTATATTGGAGATGAAAAACATCAGGAGGTGCAGAATGGCAATTAGCTATAATCGTCTTTGGAAACGATTGATAGATCACAATTTGAGTAAAACCGATATGATGCACCGTGCAAACATCAGCACCAATGTTCTGGCACGTCTGGGAAAGAGTGCGCCTGTTTCAATGGAAAGCATGGAAAAAATCTGTAAAGTGTTAGACTGCAATATTGGCGATGTTATGGAATTTGTTTCTGATAATGAAGACGGAGGAAAAGACGCATGATTACAGGTGCGATCAAAAATAAAG
>JAAWAR010000117.1 GCA_022792295.1 Lachnospiraceae bacterium | reverse complement strand
GAGGTCTCGCATCCGCATCCACAATTTGTTGCAGCTAAATCACTCATGTTCAAGTCCTCCAAAGGGTTTTTGATTACACTCTATTCTATTCCGGGCTGCTTGTCATAGTTGCCTGTCTAAAAATTTTTTCTTTTTGGAGGACCTTTTTTACTTAGGCATGTAAAACAAACCCTGCAGATGCCGGACCATGGCGCAGTAGTGGGACTGGCAGTCGGCGAGTCGGCCTGACCGGATGAGGGCCAGACAGGGCGTGATATACCGGTCGCGCAGGTCGGCATAAACGGATTCCCTGTCAGAGCAGAGATCAATGGCAATGACTAATTTGGGGGCAATGTCATAATATTGCCGCACAAGCGCCCGGCCGGCTGGAGTCTTCATCATATATTGATCCCGGAAACGACGCAGTGTGGTAAGCTCTGAGCAGTCATCCGGCTTATTTTCAAATTCACAGACCGCGGTGGTGAGGAAGCACATCCCCCATGCCTTCTTGCGAAAGCCGGCGGAAATATCCGCATAGCGGCCGATGGCGATGGGCATCTTGGGGTATCGCCTGCACCACTCATCACGGATGGCCTCTGCCAGGGGCATGGTGTCGGCCGCACCGGTCTCCAGAAGCATCGGAATGAGATACAGGGCGAGGAACATTTGATCTCTGGTCTCAATTTGGTGCTTTTTTCGTTTGGGAGACGCCGCATGCTCTGCGGCCCAGCCTGCGGCAATTTCATCAATAAGCTGCCGGGCCAGTATATCGGGGAGCGGCAGGCTGCCGTCTCTTAGCCCGCGTTCGATTGCCGCTGCGATGGGCTCACACTGTGTCTTATAGTTCAAAAATGCGTTGTCATATTGCTCGTCGTTCATCTGATCCATGAAACGCTGCGTGTTGAAGAAACAGTCGGATAAGCGTTCACAGATTTGGGCAGGAGTTTTTGTATCCATTGTGTACCTCTCTATTTCTTTCTGCCTGTAAAGATCTGGCTGCACCTGGAGCATTCCTTTGCTCGCAGGGATAACATTGCTATAGCAATTCTATATGGATGTCCGTTAAAAATCAACTCCTATCTGCTGCAATATATTTTGTGGTTAATACACCTTGCACCCAGTAAGGAATTACCCATCTTGCTGCTTAAGCCGTTAGAATGATGGAGGAATCGGTATATCGGCTTCCTAATCTTAATACAAGGCTTTAATAGTTAAAATGCATAAAAAATAGAAAATTAATTGTGCAAAATAGACAATTCATACAAGATTTGGCAAAATGTGATTGACAATGTATTCAATTAATGGCATAATGACTTTATTAAATATATAAAAAAAGTATTTAATGTAATATTAATGAATGTAATTTACAATAACAAATCAAAAGTAACAGGTTCGGTCCATCTGACCTGCTGCGATAAAAGAGGATTCCCGAAAGCCCTGCCGGATTCATCTTGTCTGCTGATTTTTGCCGGAAGCATCCAAATTTGATCCATGTACATTTTTTCGTACACTGTATAAATTTGTCCGCTTCTGAATAAAAAGCATTTCAAGAAACCCGGGTATAAAGAGATTCCGGAGATGCTCAAAAAATGATTAGGAGGAAAAGAATATGAAAAAATTACTCGCGATTGCATTAGCTGCAGGGATGGCTTTGTCTTTGACGGCCTGCGGTTCCAAGGAAACGCAGGCAAACGCTACACAGGCCGGTGCGCCCGCCGATAGCGGCGCAAAAGACGCGGCTTCTGCGAAATCAGAGGATGCAGAAAAGGTAACGCCCAAGATTGGTGTTGCAATCTCCAGCTGGACCACCAACGCCATTTTCGTCGATGCCAACAGGCGCATTCAGAAGGAAGCGGAGGAAAACGGCTGGGAGTACCAGGCGATTACACTCACAGAGGACAACTGTGTCAGCACCATCGAGAATTTTATCAACGCCGGCTGTAACATTGTCATGATCCAGGCAAACAAGGCACCGGAGGCATTTTCCTCCAAGATCGACGAGATGCTTGACGCCGGGATTTGCGTGATCGAATACGACTCTGAGTATGAGGCGGAAAAAGATACGTTTTTCTTAAGCCTTGACAACTACGGAGCGGGCAAATATTTCGGTGAAATTATCGGCGAATGGTGCAATGAAAACATTGAAGGGGAAGCGATCATCGGCCTTGGCAACCGTATTTCCAATGAGACCTTTAAATACCGCGCCATGGGTATTGCCGACGGGATCGAGGAGACGATCAAAAACGGCGGTGTTAAGCTGCAGGTCGAGACGCAGCCCGGTACGGCAGAGGGCGGCATGAAGGCCGGAGAAGACCTTTTAAGCGGTCTGCCGGACATGAATGTCTGCGTAATGTGGAACGGCGGTTCCGGAGCCGGAGCCTATGAGGCGCTTAAAGGAGCCAACTGGGATGGCGCTCTGTTCAGCTTTGACTGTTCGCAGGAGGAAGTCCAGGCTATGTTAAACGGCGATATTCTGAAGGGCTCTGTCTCCACGAACTGCGCGGAGGAGCTTCTGTTTATCATTAAGCAGGGTGTCGCCTACGTGGAAAACGGCTTCCAGTATACCGAGGAGCAGCTTGCTGACGATACGCTGATCCATCATTATTTTGTACCGGTTATGGTATGGCAGGAGGATGCCGCCAAATGGCTGCTGGAAGAATAAAGGAGTGAATGCTGTGAAGCAGGTATTGCTGTCGCTTAAACATATCTCCAAACAGTATCCTGGCGTTTTGGCCCTCAACGACGTCTCATTAGACGTCTATGAGGGCGAGACGCTGGCTCTCTGCGGAGAAAACGGTGCGGGAAAATCGACCCTTATAAAGACTCTGTCCGGCTCAATCCTGCCAAGTGAGGGAATCATCGTTTACGACGGAAAAGAGTATGACAGTATGACCCCAAAGCGGTCGCAGGATCTGGGTATCTCCGTCGTCTATCAGGAATTTAACCTGATGAATACCCTGAGCGTTGCGGAAAACGTATATGTCGGCAGGCTCCCCATGAAACATGGCCTGTATGACAAAAAGACCTGTATAGAAGATGCGAAGAAGATCTTTGCGGACATGGAGGTCGATATCGACGTAACGAAACCGGTGGAGGAGCTTTCGGTTGCCTACATGCAGTTAGTCGAGATTGCAAAGAATCTGGCAAAGGAGACCCGCCTTCTTATTATGGACGAGCCGACGGCCCCTCTGACGGAGCATGAATGTGCGATTTTGTTCGGTATCATGAAAAAGCTGAAGGAACGCGGCGTAACGATTATCTTTATCAGCCACCGGATGAATGAGATTTTTGACGTATGCGACCGTGCGGCCGTCATGCGGGACGGGCAGCTAATCAGTGTCCATAACATTGCAGAGATCAACAGGGATCAGCTGATCCGGGATATGGTGGGCAGAAGTATGAGTGAAGCCTACCCGGTCTGTGAAAAGACGATCGGTGAAACCGTTTTGAAGGTAGAAAATCTTTCCGGCAATGGTGTCAAACAGATAAGCTTTGAGCTGCATAAAGGGGAGATTCTAGGGCTTGCCGGGCTTGTGGGAGCCGGACGTACCGAGATCATGCGTATTCTGTACGGCGCAGATAACGGAGGGAGCGGTGAGATTACGCTGCACGGCAAACGGGTATTTTTCAAAAATCCCAAGGAGGCCGTGCGGAACGGAATCGTATTGCTGCCGGAGGACCGCAAAAGGGAAGGCGTGCTGCTTACACTGCCGATCAGCCAGAATGTGGTGCTGCCAAATCTGAAAAAGGTCAGCAAAGGTCTGTTTGTAAACAGGAAAAAAGCAGACGAAATGGTGGAAAGGCAGCGAAAGGACTTAAAGATTGCCTGTTACGGAGGCGAGCAGTTGGCGGGCACGCTTTCCGGAGGCAACCAGCAGAAGGTGGTCCTGGCAAAATGGCTGGCGTCTGACGCAAAGATCCTCATCTTTGACGAGCCCACGCGGGGCATCGACGTCGGTGCAAAATGGGAAATCTATAACCTGATGAATGCCCTGTGCAAACGGGGGATGTCCATTATCATGATTTCCTCCGAGATGGATGAGCTCATAGGCATGTCCGACCGTGTGGTCGTTTTATATGAGGGAAAACAGACCGGGACATTAGAAAAGTCCGAATTCTCTCAGGAAGCCATCTTGACATTGGCTTCCGGCGAAGAATTGGTGAGGAGTTAGTTTACTATGAAAGAATTCAAAAAACACCTTTCAGCCAATGCGTGCTGGCTGGTACTGATCGCATTGCTCGTTTTCTTCTACTTTCTGAGCCCCAATTTCCTGACGGCCAAAAATATGATCACCGTTTTAAAGCAGGTCTCTGTAAACGGAATCTGTGCTGTCGGACTTGCGATTATCCTGATTGGCGGCGGTATTGATCTGTCAACCGGCTCTCAGGCGGCGGTCTCCGGTATGATCTGCTCGACGCTTTTAGTGGACAAGGGCTGGCCGGTGCTCCCGGCATTTGCGGCGGCAATCGTGATTACCGCCTGCACGGTAGGTTTGTTAAACGGTATCAGCATCGCCTACACCGGCATGCCTCCGCTTATTGCGACGTTGGGCACGCAGAATGTTGCGCGCGGCATTGCCTATCTGATCACGGATGGGTTTATCGTGTACAATCTGCCGGAGCCGGCTAAGATTGTCGGACAGACTTCCTGGCTCGGCGGCCATCTGCCGGTCTGTGTTGTTTTGTTTGTCGTGATCCTCTTTATCGGCCATTTTCTCTTAAATAAAACGAGTTACGGGCGTATGCTGTTTGCGGTCGGAGCCAATAAGGAGGCGGCGCGTCTTTCCGGTATTCCGGTCAATAAGATCGTGATCTCCTCCTATGTGATCGGCTCTTTGTTTATCTCTCTGGGAGGCGTTGTGCTGATGAGCCGCGTCAACAGCGGAATTCCCAGCGCAGGCACGGATATTTACATCGAGATCCTTTCCGGCTGTACCATCGGCGGTATTTCGAGCCGCGGCGGCAAGGGGAATGTGTTTAAGATGTTAGGCGGCGTCCTTGTCATGGGCGTGATCTCAAACGGCATGAACGTGGCCGGCATCAGCGAGTATTACCAGTATATCGTCAAAGGCGCGATCCTGATCATTGCAGTGGGCATGGACAGCTATCAGTCCGTTATCCAGACGAATCGCCGGAGCCATATCATCCGGAGCGCTGCAGCCGCGGAAGAAAAGAAAGCCGGCACAGGAGGGCATGCATGATGAAAGGTACATATTTTCTGGGCACTGAAAATTCTCCGAAATTTGAGGTGCGGGAATTGGACTTTCCTGCCGCTCTGGCACCCCATGAGGTTCTTGTAAAAAATATGGCGTGCGGCGTCTGTGGTACGGATGTACATATTTATCACGGCGAAAAGGGCAGTGCAGAGGTGACGCCTCCCGTTATCCTCGGACATGAATTTTCCGGAATCGTGGAAAAGGTCGGAGCGGCAGTCACGGGAGTGAAGCCGGGAGACCATGTTGCGGTTGACCCAAACATATACTGCGAGCTCTGCCGTCCCTGCCGCATGGGACACAAGCAAAACTGTGAGAACCTGTTCGCTCTGGGTGTCAATGTGAACGGCGGGTTTGCCGAATACTCGCTCTGCCCGGATACGCAGTGCTACCGGGTAGATGATGCTCTGGATTTTGACGTGGCAGCAATGGCGGAGCCCCTGGCCTGTGTGATACACGGAATTGACCAGGCAGCCATTGTGCCGGGCGAAACGGTCCTTGTCATCGGCGGCGGTGCAATCGGCCTGATGATGGTGCAGATGGCAAAAAAGGCCGGTGCGGCGTGCGTTGTGCTAAGCGAGCCGGTGCAGATGCGCCAGAAGATCGGCCTGGAAGTCGGCGCAGATTATGTGATCGACCCGCTGAAAGAAGACGTGGAACTTCGTCTGAGAGAATGGACCGGGCTTTCTGGTGTGGACGTTGTGATTGAGTGCGTAGGGCGTCCGGCAGCGGTGACGCAAGCGTTTGCTGCTGCAGGGCTTGGCTGCCGGATCCTGCTTTTCAGTGTGCCGGGCGTGGACAGCAGGGTGGAGCTTCCCTTGTTTGACGTGTACAAAAAAGAGCTGACAATCGTAGGAAGTATGATCAATCCGGATACACATCAGCGCGCGGTGAATCTGCTGAACAGCGGCAGCTTAAAGATACGGGAGCTGATCACGCATACGTATGGTCTCTCCCAGCTGGAGGAGGCGGTTCGGATGCAGATGAGTGCCGAATCCATTAAGGTGATGGTACATCCACAGGATTGATACCCGAAGGAGGATAACAAATGGCTTTATTCCAGTGTAAGATTTTTTCACAGGCTCTGTACCGCAGCGTGAACGTGAATGTGATTCTTCCGCTTCCGGACAGCAACAATGACTTTTTCGGCGCGGATATCCGATACCCAAAGCCGGGAGAAAAATATCCGGTGTTGTATCTTTTGCATGGTTTTTCGGCCGACGAGAGCGATTGGCAACGGTTTTCCAGAATCGAGAGCTATGCCCAGGCGAAGAACCTTGCCGTAATCATGCCGGATGGTTACAACAGCTTTTACGAAAACAGCCCCTTCGGCGCGGGTTATGCGGACTATGTTGCAAAAGAACTTCCCGCTGCGATGGAAGCGGTTTTTCCGATCAGCGGCAAGCGGGAAAACCGGTTTATTGCCGGGCTTTCCATGGGAGGCGGCGGTACGTATAAGCTGGCACTGCGGTTCCCCGAACGGTATGCTGCGGCAGCGAGTCTGTCCGGCGGTTTGAATCCCAAACTGAGCAACAGTCCGGGCGGCGTGAGCAGCCGCAGCAATGCGTGGCGCGCGTTTGCCTTTGGTAAGGAGTTTGAATATTTTGTGCCGGAGATGAGCGACTTAAAGACGTTGCTTAAGAAAAGAGTGGATGAGGGCGTTTCTTTGCCGAGGCTGTATCAGTGCTGCGGAACCGAGGATTTCACCTATGCGGACAATGTGGAGTTTAAGGATTTTGCAAAGAGCCTTGGCGTGGATCTGACGTGGGAGGAAGGGCCCGGTATGCATAATTTTGATTTCTGGGACCCGTATATCCACAGGATTCTGGACTGGCTTCCGATTAATGGCGGGCTGGTTGACTGACGAGGCGTGACCTGTGTGCCAGGCATATAGCTTTACATGAGTACGCCCGGACGAAAAAGGTTCCGGGCGTAAGAATTCAGGAGGAGACAAGATGGCAACGATGAAACAGCAGGTCATGACCCGGCCTGTAAAAAACGGCGGCGAGGCGGAAATTATTTTCCGTGACGTTGAGATCCCAAAACCCAGAGCCGGTGAGGTTCTTATAAAGATCAAGCGGATCGGGATCTGCGGCAGTGATATTCATGTCTATTACGGTGAGCACAGCGGTACCGGCTATCCGGTCACGCAGGGACATGAGGTATCCGGCCAGTTAGTGGAGACGGGTGCGGGCGTTACCGGGCTTAAGGCGGGGCAGAAGGTGACGATTGAGCCGCAGGTGGTCTGCGGGAGATGCTATCCCTGCCGCCACGGTAAGTATAATCTGTGCGAGGAGTTAAAGGTCATGGGCTTTCAGACGACTGGTGCGGCCAGTGAGTATTTCTGTGTAGCCCAGGAAAAGGTGACTCCTCTGCCGGATACGATGAGTTATGATGACGGTGCCATGATCGAGCCTTTGGCCGTCACCGTACATGCCGCTAGGCGTTTTGCAGAAATCAAAGGGTCGCGGGTCGCGGTCTTAGGGTGCGGTCCGATCGGGATCTTGCTTGCGCAGACGTGTAAGGCGCTGGGGGCCGGGAAGGTGATGATTACCGATGTCTCGGACAGACGGCTGGAGATAGCTAAGCAGTGCGGTGTGGATTTTGCCGTGAATACGAAGGAGAGGGATTTTGGCGAGGCCATGGCCGAGTGCTTTGGGCCTGATAAGGCGGATGTAATTTATGACTGTGCCGGAAATAATGTGACGATCAATCAGGCGATCGGCAGTGCGAGGAAAGGCAGCAAGCTCGTTTTGGTGGCGGTCTTTGCGGAGATGGCGAGCGCAGATTTGTTTACTTTAAATGACCACGAGCTGGATCTGGACACGACGATGATGTACCGCCACGAGGATTATGTGGAGGCAATCCGGCTGGTTGAGGAGGGGAAGGTGAAACTTCAGCCGCTTCAGAGTATGCATTTTCCGTTTGAGAGGTATTTGGATGCGTATAAGTATATCGAGGCGAATCGGGAGACGTCGATGAAGGTGCTCATTGATGTGGATTAGCAGTGCTGCTGTGTGATGTTAGTCAGAGGTGTGCAAAGGGGGGCGTGAGGGATCTGGTCCGCGAGGGGTCCGCAAGGGCGGACAGGGACGGCCGGGCTCTGCGGACAGGCTGCGGCGCCCGGCCGCTCCTGTCCGCCTTTGCTGCTTTCCTGTCTGAGCCGCATTTTTTGGGGAGGGATTGACAGGGGTACTATCCGGATGAACAGATTGGTTTTTGTAAGGGAGCGGTATGCAGTAAATCGGATTGCTGGAGCTGGAAGATGTCATTTGCTTAGCGGTGCGAATGTGTTTCATATGGGAAGCCCGTTGGGGGTGAGGCAGATTGGATCCGGAATTTGGACGGCAAATACCGGTGTCTGTGCGGAGGGGGAAGGCTTTCTGCAGGAGATGATTTGGGATATGGCCTGTTGGCGGCTGCGGGCGCAGAGATTAAAAGCTCTGCGCCTGTTTTGATGTGCCTGTTTTATAAAATTTTCTTGTTTTCTGCGCCGAGAGTCGTTACGATTATTTGTTCGGGCGTGATGAGAAGGGCTCCCTTGGCGGTCGCGGCGCCGTGAAACTTTTGTTCTACCATAGCTTTGAAAGCATCGACGAGGGCTCCTTGGGCCTGGTATTCTGCGGTTCCCTTGAGCTGGTAGCCCTCGAGGCTTTTGGCATCGTATACGGAAATGGCGATCCGTCCGCTGCCGGCCTTTAAATTGTTTAGTGTGGTCTCCAGGAATACGTCTCCTACGGCCAGCTTTCCGTCTTCCATCACATCCTTAAACGCAACGGGTACGACGTTTGGCTCACCGTCTGCGCAGGTGGCCAGATCCCACATGTTTGCTTTTAATACGTTTACAACTTTTTCGTTCATCCTGACAAATACCTCCAAATTCCTTGTTTTGTTTGCTTGGGCTGTGCTCATTATAGGAAATTTGCTTGTTGTTCACAAGATATTAAGAAATTTATAAGTAACTATTAAATTTAATAGTTACTTGAATAAAAGAAGTAATTTCTATATAATCATGAAAAAGAACACTCGATAAAACAGGGAGGCAAGGGGAATGTATCAGAGAAAATCAGACAAGGATATCCGATGTCCGCTGGAATACGGGCTTGAGGTGTTTGGAGGGAAATGGAATTCTAGGATCATTTGTGTGCTGGCAGAAAAAAGGGTTTTGCGCTACAGCGAGCTGCGAAAGGAGATGGGGAATATTACGGATGCGGTGCTGGCGGGGGCCTTGAAGGAATTGACCGCGAATGAAATGATCGTCAGAAGGTCTTACGATGAGATCCCGCCACGCGTGGAGTATGCCCTGTCAGAAAAGGGACAGTCTGTTGTCCCGATTTTGCAGAGCATCT
>JAAWAR010000116.1 GCA_022792295.1 Lachnospiraceae bacterium | reverse complement strand
GCTTGGTGATTGGCGTACTTTTCTCTGCTGTATTTGTTCTTGTATTTCAAGGAGCGATTGTCTTGTTTGCCGGTTTCTTGGCGCCCATCATGACAGAGGCTGCAATCGCTGAGATGACCTGCACGGGCTCTCTCATTATTATTGCTATCGGCACCAATCTGACAGGCATAACCAAAATCAAGGTTGCAAATTATCTGCCTGCGATTGCCTTAGCACCTGCTTTTGTATGGGGGATCAGTTTATTCTGAGCCTCCTATGCACTCTCCCATTGTTGTTCGTCTTTTACCGGGAAGACCGGGTCTTTCGCAGAGAAAAAAGAATTTCTATATCGGCGGCCGTGTCTGCGGCCGCTGGCGTTTGTCTGTCCCTCAACGTTTGCCTGCGGTATTTTTGACCGCCCGGAGCCGTTTTCCGATGCGCCTAAAGAGGAAATACTTTTTGCAGGACGGATCTGGCTGCAACTTTTGGTGCCCTTGATTGCTTCGCCGCTTTGAAAGGAGCTTTTTTCTGAGGTGTGCTGTTTGGCCGTCTTAAGGAACTGTTTCCTGTGTGGATTGCCGCGCCTTTCTCGGCTGCCGCGTCCGGTCTCTATCATGCCGATTTTAGACAAGGGCCTTACCCTCAGTGGACAAGGGGACACACGGTTTTGCACATACAGGTACAATAAAAAGCCGCCGTATTTATATGGCGGCTTTTTATCCAATCCGAAAATCAAAGCTCAATCTTATAATCCGGAGACCCGACACCGTTTACAGCATAATAAGCAGCACTATCCTCCAGTTTTACATAAACCTCAATCGTCTTAATATCTGCGGCCTTGTTGCCAAGAGCCACATATGCCTTTTTGGCTGCGGATACCAGACTTTTTTCGGTATATTCCTTGCCCGCAAACTGAACACATAGAGAGCTCTTGATGGCTTTCGGTGCTGTTTTCGCAGCCGGAACCTTCTTTGACGCTTTCTTTGACTCAACGGTCTTTTCAGCCGTCTCCGTATTCTCAGCCCTTTCCTCAGCCGTGCTCTCCGCCTTCACTTCAACAGCGGGGGCAACAGTCTTGGCTGAAGCCATTTTCTTCTCAACAGGCTTCACTCCAGCCATTCCTTTTTTCGTTGCCATAATCATATCCTCCTAAAAATCGTTTCTTTCTAAGCCGGCATCCCTAGCTGTCATTGTTTTATGCATTATGCGGTCTTATTAACGTCTTCAGGAGAATTATAAGCCCTCTGGAAAAGTTTGTCAATCTGTTGCCAAAGCTCCCCTCCATATTTCTCCATAATTAACAATTTTTTCCATAATTCCAGATAGTTATTGTTCCAATTTAAAGTTTGGAATGACCTCACTCCAGCTTGAAATTCCAATAATCTCTTTTGCAAATTCCGTGTAGCGCAGAGATTGCTTCGTATCAATATATTTAAATACCTGATAGATATTTTTCGGCATAACCGCAATTACCTTATCCGGCCTGGACATATCGACGGTCCAGAGTCCAAATGCACAGCTCGTATTGACCTCAACAATCGAATCCACCTGGCGGCTGATAATAAAGGCATCAATATAAGGATTGCTGTCTACCAGATAATAGGCATAGGCAAACGCCGCCGCCTGAATATCATATATATTTCCTCGGGTCGGGCTGGTGGAGGTAAAGCCCTGCTCCGAAAATATTACATGGCGTACCTCTCCGCTTGTCGTCAGAAAATGGGACTGCTGAAGATAATCCGTCAGGATGTGAATGTTTTTCAGGCTTACGATCGGAGAATCAAACGATTCTGTCAGCATATTGGAGTCATCATCCCAAAACTCCGGCTCTGTCATCGGATACGGATACGGATGGTAGGCCAGTCCCCATTCAATGTTCCCCTCGGAACGAATTCCTTCATTAAATACATCGAGGAAATCTCTGGCCGAATACCAGAGATTGGTATTTTCCTTCTTCCATAAATAATCGGTTGAAAAGAAAACTCTGGCATTTTTATTGTGGCTCTTAATTGCCGTATAAGCCACACGAAACGCACGCTCAAATCGCTTCGAATACTCTCCAAGCTCCATCGCACCCACATAGTTCCAGGTCTGATTGTTGACCTCGTTGCCGACCACCCAGTTGGAAACCCGGCCATACTGATCAAATTTTCCTGAGTAACGCTCTGCCATAAAGGAGAAAAGCGCCCGCGTGGTCTCATATCCCTGCTCCGTGGACACATTAAAGCCATAGTAATTCACAGATCCCTTCTGAATTCCTGGCTCATGCAGCTCCGGGTAGGCATCGTTCCAGCCATTTAACAGAATCGCCGTCACGATAATGCCCTTTCCGGAAAACGCACTGATCATCCGGTCAAATTTGGCAATTTCCGCTTCATTAAAATGATAGAGCTTGCCATTATAGCGGTATTCCAGATTGCCACCCAAGAGGAAATGATACGGAATATTAACGATCGTATGCTTCACGCCAAGCTCCATCGCATCGCCGAGCATATCAAGCTCAATCAAAAGCCCCTTTTTGCTCATGGCTTCCGGGTACTCCTCCGTATAAAGAGCTACGTCGCCTGGGTTCGTCACATAGATGGCATTGCTGATCTCATAGTATGTATCTTGAATTTTAAGCGCCACAACAAAGCGGGAATATAACCGCGTATCTGCCGCATCCCAATTATAAGGCAACGAAAAATTTAATTGCTCTCCCTTTTTGCACCAGGAGACATAATCGGTTCGGCTGCCGATGCCGCTCTCGTAAGGATGCAGCTCAAACAGATAATAATAGCCGTCGTCCGCTGTTTCTCCTTCCTCTAATTCTCCTCTGCGTGCTGTTCCGGAAATCGCAATGCCGTCTCCGTTCTCCACGGTACAAGAGGTCAAAGTGGCCCTGTCATAAGCAGCAAAGCTTGTAAATAAACCGAAAGCTGCGCAGAGTAAAGCGCACAACGTCAACATCATACTGCATCGCAGCAGTTTTTTCTTACCCATTCATGTTCCTGCCTTTCAAAATTTTGTGAAAATCATGTAACACCAGACACCCATATTTTCTGGCAAACGCAGAAGCTGGCGGTGCCGAATCGAAATTCTCTTGAGATTATACCATCCATCTCTTACGATACAATTAGTAAATTTTTACATTTTATTTACAAAAACAGGGCAATTTCCCGCTCCTCCTTGTTGCGAAATTGATTAGACCGAGTGCAAGACAAAGGCAGCCCCGTTTATCGCAACATGTATGAGTACCGGCAAACAAACAGTTTGGCTTCGTTCCATCGCAAAAGCCAGATAAAGGCCCATGAAAAAGCCATAAAGCCCCTGTCTGAGATCGGCATGATACAGACCGAACACGGCCGCCGAGACAAACACAGCGATCCACACAGGAAACAGCTCTTTAAGACGGCCAAACAGCACACCTCGGAAAAAAAGCTCCTCTAAAAGCGGCGAAGCAATCAAGAGCACCAAAAGCTGTAGCCAGACCCGTCCTACAAAAAGTATTTCCTCTTTAGACGTACCGGAAAACAGCTCCGGGCGGTTAAAAATGCCGCAGGCAAGTGCGAGGGACAGACAAACGCCAGCGGCCGCAAACACGGCCGCCGATACGATGGAAATTCTTTTTTCTCTGCGAAAGACCCGGTCTTCCCGATAAAAGACGAACAAGACAGGAACCGCTAAAATGGCCCGAAACAGGGTATCCCACAAAATAATTTCTTCACCAAAAATAGTGGTCTGCATGAGCGGCAGCTCGATGAGGCAAGCGACTGCCAGGATGGCAAGCACAGGTAAAAGAATACGCCGGATTCGTATTTTCACAGCCGTCTCTCCTTATTTAAACACTAAGACGGATTTCCCAAGCACGTCGTAGTTGGAGACGGGATTATCTGTCCCGTTTACCTGTTTCAAGGCCCGAAGTCCTGAAAGCGGCGACACATCTGTCACATAATTATCTGAAAAATCAATCGCCTGCAGCGATTCCAGTCCCGCTGCAAAATCCAGGTTCGTCAGTTCATTTTCCTTTAAAGAAAGTCTCTTTAACCCCTTAAGCTTTGAAAGAAATGACAGATTTTCCACAAAACTCACATTATCCCAGTCTACATAGAAGATGCCTCCGCCGCCTGAAACACTCACATTTTTATATAGTTTCATATGATCGGCAGAGAGCTCCTCAAGGACGGAATTTTCTGCAATTTTATCAAAATTGATTTCACACTTCATACCGCTAATATTGATACGCTTGACGGCAGGCAGATTGAAAATGCCGGAAATATCTCCGTACGTAGCCGTCCCGTGCAGGTCAATGGATTCCAGCGCAGTGAGCTTTGGAATAAAGCTGTAATCCTGCTCCATCGCACCGAAAGTCGTACAGGTGAGCGATTTAAGGCCTGTAAGTCCGGACAGGTTTCCGGGGTCGTCAACCGGACAACTGTCCAGAGTAAGCGCAGTCAAACTGCCCATATTCTGTAAGAATTTTAATTTTGTGAAGCCCTCCAAATAAAGCTCCTCCACCGCTGTAAGCCCCGAAAGATCAGGCTCCGGACAGCCATAAGGCAGATCAAGCGTCAGTTTTTTTAAGCCTGTGAGGGAAGCAGCGGCACTCATGTCCTTCAACTCATCACAGCTCACCACAGAAAGCTCCAAAAGGCCCGAGAGCCCCTTTACTGGCTCCAATGAAAGGAATTCCCCATATTCCAGACTCAAAGACTTTAAAGCGCTCATTTTTGAGACGAAACCGATGTCACGAAGGTTTTTTGAGCGGACACTTACACTCTCCAGCCATGGCATCATACCAATCGTGGAAAAGTCCATGTTTTCGTCATACATATCCAGCACCAGTGTTTTCAAAGAGGACGCCTGCACCAGCTGTTTTTCATCCGAAAGACTGCCGTCTATGACGAGTGTCTCTAAGTTCGGAAACTTTTCCAGTCCCTCAAGGCTGACTGGGTCGTTTGTAAGGCTGGCCCATTTGATCGTTGACGGATCCTCCACGAGCGCGGCAATCTCCTTAAGGCTGCTAAAATATCCGCGCAGGCCGGTGATCGAAAGGCCAGACAGATTTTCCCTGGAAAGCGACTGATTTGTACCCACATAAGTCAGATTCGAAAAAGCAGGAAGGCAGGAAAACTCCGGCCCCCTGTAATCATCCCGCGGGAATTCAAGCCAGGTAAGCTCGGCGTCAGGATTGGAAATTGGGTCCTCAAAGCCATAGCCGATGCGCCAAACATCCGTTCCGGATCCAAATTCAAGCCAGCGGATTTTGGAAAGCTCGGCATCCGTAAGGGAATCCACCGGCTTTTCAAACACGGCCGCACAAAAATCTGTCATCAGTCCCCCGGCCTGCAGCTTCTCAAGTGCCGCTCCTTTGGCGGTTTGAGTGGTCTGCTTTGCCGATGTGGACTCCTTTGCCGCCCCAGAGCTGCCCTTTTTGCCAGTCTGATTCCCTGCTGAAGTCTTTCCTGCGGCCTCCGCAGCCTCCTTATTCATTTTATAACGCTCATAAAGCTCCGGTCCGTGCCAGATCAGAAGGATCACGGCAAACGCGACTGTCATCGCCACGCCGCGCTTCCAGCCATAGGGCTCCCATCCGCTTTTCTTTGACTTAGGAATTTCGACCGGCGTGTAATACTTGGGAATTTCGATCGGCGTGTAATCAATCTTCTTTAGCTGGGGCGCCTCCATCCCCTTTTCTGTCTCCAAAGTAAAACGCGTATGGCAGTATTCACACTCTGCAATATTCGGGTTTTTCTCGTCAATTTTCAGGCTGCCGCCACAGGCAGCACACTTTAATTCCGTAATTTTCATGTCCGCTCAGCCTCCTGTTTCATGCGTCGTTCAAGAATCTGATTATGTAAATCAATAACTTCCTCAAAGCTTTTGACCGCGTCAAAGCGGCGGCCCTCACAGGCAAAAAAGTGTGTTGTGATAAGCATCGGATTGCATCGCTCGAGTGTTTTTACAATCTCCTCTGACGGCTCCTGTTTCGCCGATATTTGTATATAGGGCGTTGTCTTGTCCGTCGAATAGGCGACGAATGCACAAGTATCTTTGCCGTCTTCGCCGACAAACTGATCCGTGTAGAAGCAAGCCACCATATCTTCCATTCGGTACAGATACGGCGCGATTCCAGGCATTTTCAGATAGTGTTCGGTGAGAAAGCCCATTTTTTTCAGGCTGCTGCTGTCCATGCCTTTTTCGAACGCCAAAAGCACAGTCCCGGACTGTTTGAATTCCCTGTCCGCCTGCAGAATATCAGCCCTGGAAAGTCCCGTTTTTTCCTCCCAGACATCCAGCCATTTGCTCATCTGGTTATTCTGCAGGATCAACCCTCCGACACACATGAGCCCTCCGGGAATTGCCGTCACTGCCCCCAGCATAAGCGCCATCGTGCCGTTAGCGCTCATTAGCACAATATACAGAAGAATCCCTGCAAAAAAGAGCAGCAGTCCGCCTGCGGCAAGCCGCAGCCCGGTTCCAGCAGTGCTGTACATATATTTTAACACGCTGCCGTCCTTCTGCATCCTTTTTTTCAGCCTCTCCTCCGGTGCAAATACCATAATCCCTTCCTCCTATGGAACTGTTACACTAAAACATTAAAATCATACCACTTTTAGACGGATTTCGCAACCAGTACATTACCGTCTTGAGGAAATAGCATGCCGTTTGTTGTCATACAAAATTTCGTTGTCATTTTCTTCTGGTCTTCTCCATATATTGTACGAAAAAACAGGTTTCTCACATGATGCATCTGCCAAAAAAACGAACTATAAAACGCGCCGGCCGCCTTCTGTTTTTGTTTGCGGCCGCCTATTTTTCCGGAGCAGGACTTTCCGCAACAGTCAGCCGCCATCTTCCCTCTCCCGCCGTGACTCCAGAGGCTGTCGCAGCGGCCGCGGACGGAAACTGGGGCTTAAGCTTTCAGCAGGAGGGAAAACCACCCGTTGCCAATGCTACAGCTGACGAGCTCGGACAGTATGATGCCCTGTATGCCGGACCAGAAGATAAACTGGTTCTCTATTTGACCTTTGACGCCGGTTATGAAAATGGCAACACACCAGCTATCCTTGATGCTTTAAAAAAACATCATGCACCTGCCGCTTTTTTTGTGGTTGGAAATTATCTTGAGACTAGCCCAGAGCTTGTAAAACGTATGCGTGCGGAGGGGCACATCGTCGCCAATCATACATATCACCACCCGGATATGTCCAAAATCTCCACAAAAGAAGCGTTTCAGAAGGAATTGTCTGATTTGGAGAAGCTGTATACCGAAATCACCGGGGAAACCATGCCCAAATATTACCGGCCTCCTCAGGGAAAATACAGTGAAGCTAACTTACAGATGGCAAAAGAGCTGGGATACCGTACCTTTTTCTGGAGCCTCGCCTATGTGGACTGGTATCAGGATAAGCAGCCCACACAGGATGAAGCGTTTAAAAAACTTTTAGGCCGCATCCATCCGGGCGCTGTGGTTCTTTTGCACAGCACCTCCTCCACCAATGCACAGATTCTTGACGAACTTCTGACAAAATGGGAGGAGATGGGATACTCGTTCCATTCGATCGAGGAGCTGGCGCCATAAAAGTAATTGAAAATACAGGTTGCCTGATTCCTGCCGGGTCTGCTATAATAGAATCATTCGAAGAATGTTCCTGCTAAGGACAAGAAATCAAAAAAGGAGTGTGTACATATGGCAAAATCAAAGGTTTACTTTACTGATTTCCGAACGGTCGCCTTTGGAGATGGACTTCCGGCAAAATTGCAGAAGCTCTGTAAACAGGCCGGCATCGCAGAGATTGACATGGACGGAAAGTTTGTCGCGATTAAGCTGCATTTTGGTGAACTCGGCAATATCAGTTACCTGCGTCCCAATTATGCCAGAGCCGTGGCAGACCTTGTAAAGGAGCTTGGCGGAAAGCCGTTCCTAACCGACTGCAATACCATGTATCCGGGGAGCAGAAAGAATGCCTTAGAGCATCTGGAATGCGCCTGGCAAAACGGCTTCACGCCGTTAACCGTCGGCTGCCCTATCCTGATTGGCGACGGTCTTAAAGGGACGGATGACATCGAGATCCCGGTTGAGGGCGGCGAGTTCGTCAAAAAAGCGAAAATCGGCCGTGCCGTCATGGATGCCGACGTATTCATCAGCCTGACACACTTTAAGGGACATGAGATGACAGGGTTTGGCGGAGCAATCAAAAACATCGGCATGGGCTGCGGTTCCCGTGCTGGAAAAACAGACCAGCACAGTGGCGGAAAGCCCCATATCATCACGGAAGCCTGCCGCGGATGCAAACGCTGCCAGAAAGAATGCGCAAACGGCGGACTTGTCTTCGATGCAGATATGAAAAAGATGACCGTAAATAAGGACAGCTGCGTAGGCTGCGGCCGCTGTCTCGGTGCCTGCAACTTCGATGCAATCGCCTTTGACAACGAAAATGCCAACGAGGTCCTCAACTGCAAGATGGCTGAATATACGAAGGCCGTTGTGGACGGGCGCCCGAACTTCCATATTTCCCTGGTCGTGGACGTCTCCCCGAACTGCGACTGCCACTGCGAGAATGATGCACCGATCCTGCCGAATATCGGAATGTTTGCTTCCTTTGACCCGCTGGCCCTTGACCAGGCCTGTGTGGATGCCTGTCTGGCTGCCGACCCACTCCCCCACAGCCAGCTTGCGGAGCATCTGGCTGCTTCGGATTTTCATGACCATCATGACCATTTTACCAACTCCTCCCCGGAGTCCGAATGGAAAAGCTGCCTCGAACACGCAGAAAAAATCGGGCTTGGAAGCCGTGAATATGAACTGATTCGAATCTGAGCCGAAGAATCGCAACAGGCTGCCATATTGTGAAATCTTTTATGGTATGGCAGCCTGTCTCATCTCATCGGAATGTCCTGCTCTCCTGCCCTTTCTTCTTCAGTCCGGTTCCACAATCCGATACCCTACCCCTACCTCTGTAAAAATATACTGTGGCTGCGCCGGATTTTTTTCAATCTTCCTGCGGATATTTGCCATATTCACCCGCAGAATCCGATTATCGTTTTTCATGTTGGGCCCCCAGATCTCTCGGATGATCGCATCATATGTGATCACCTTGCCCGCGTATTTCCCGAGCATGCTGACAATTTTATATTCATTTTGTGTCAGATTCGCATCCACGCCGTCTATAAAAACCCGATGCTTATCATAATCAATTAAAAGAGCTCCCGAGGAGAAAATCCCTGTCTGCTGTCCACTCTGGTTGAGCCCGGTGCGCGTATGGCGTATGGCGGTGCGGATACGTGCAAGAAGCTCCGAAGTCCCAAACGGTTTTGTAATATAGTCATCGGCCCCCAGATCAAGCGCTTCCACCTTGTCTTTTTCGTGTGTGCGCGCCGAAACTACCAATACCGGCATCGACGACCACTCGCGCACGCTTTTTAAAATGTGCAGTCCATCCATGTCCGGCAGACCCAGATCAAGAATTACCACATCCGGACATTGGGATGTGATCAGGCTGTATGCTTCCGCACCGGTGTGTGCCAGCAGCACATCATAATGATTCGCTTCCAGAACTGTCTTAAAAAAATTGCAGATTCGCTTGTCATCCTCGATTACGAGGATCCTGTCTCTGATTTCCATGCCGCCTCCCTATTCTTTCGGGAGCCAGAATGAGACTCTGGCCCCGCCCGTCTTTCTGTTTTCTGCCGCCATGTTTCCTTTATGCGCATGGACAATGCTCATGCAGGCCGAAAGCCCAATTCCCATATTGCGTTTCGAATCCGAAGACCGATCACTTTCCGACTGGAGTGTTCCTTCAAAGAGTCTCGGCAAAAGTGACTCCTTTATTCCCTGGCCATTGTCCTCGACTGCAAACGCGACCTTTTCCCCCTCGTCAGCTACAACAATCGCAATTTCCGTTGTACCATGTCCATGCAGGACTGCGTTTTCCAAAAGATTTACGAGTACCTGCTCGATCAAGATTCCATCCATGGGAACCAGCACAACCTCTTGAGGAAGCTTTACAGAAAGCCGTATCTCCGGAAAACGTTTTTTGAATTTTACGACCGCACTGCTGATGATTTCCTCCGCAAGCTCCTCCTGTTTGTCAATCCGCGCACCGTCCTCTCCGATACGGGTGATTGAGAGCAGGTTTTCTACAATCCGAATCAGCCATTGTGCCTCGGCGCGAATATCCTTTACGAGTTCCAGTCTGTTTTCGGACGTAAGCATGTCATAATTTTCGATGATTCCTGAGGCCGAGGCAACGATGGAGGTCAGGGGGGTCCGTATGTCATGAGAGACAGCCCGGAGGAGATTGCCGCGCATTTTTTCTTTTTCTGCCTCAAACCATACTTCTTCCTGTTTTTTGATACGCGTTGTCATGGCACTGACACTGCAGGCGACAGCAAGCATAACACCAAAGGTAATGGAATAGCCTGTGAGCGTAAAATTCAGCTCAAAATACGGATAAGTAAACACATAATTTACGCCTGCAACCGCGACCATGGAGCTGACGATCCCGTAAACATATCCGTCCGTAAATCGTGAGACAAACAAAACCGCAAGCACGAAGACAAGCGGAACGTGGGTATCCGAAGGGGAAAAATGCTTCAAAAGCAGGCAAAGAGCAGTGGCACAGGCCAGGATCGCGACGGTTGTCAGGAGGTTTTTTATTTTTTGCATGTAAGTTCTCCAAATAAAAAATAGACTGGATTTTCTCCAGGTATTCTTTGTTTCTCATAGAGCCTGCGGCAGAGACGCATACTGATCTGTAATATTTTTTTATTATAGCATAGTTTCTTGTTAAAATTCCGCTAAAAAACGAGCCTTTAAAAAGGCTCGCTGTATAATGGTTCATGTGCGTTTATACAGGCCGGTGCATGAACCGGACACGTTTATGACTGTAAGAAAGTTTTCCTTCACGCAGAATTTAATCTCATAGCCTGCAAATGTCATTCCGTAAAGGCGGTCAGGGTCGTGTTGATAAGAAGGGCGCGGATCTTGAGACAGAATATCCAAAAGCGCTCCGCGGACATTTTCATCCACCTGGTTTAGGAGTTCTGATGGGAAATCTACCGTAAGGCAGTGCGTTTTCGTCTGCTCTGTGAAACCGCCTGCTGCCTCCGGGCAGCTGTCTGTAAAACTTAAATACGGTTTTATGTCGTAGATGGGAGTATTGTCTAAAAGATCGGCTCCGGCAATATGGAGAATGGGGCCCTCTGGTGTGTGGAATTCGATTTTCTCCAGGCGCACACAGGAAAGTCCAAGCGGATTCGGGCGGAATGGGGAGCGCGTTGCAAATACGCCCATGCGTTTATTGCCCCCCAGCCTCGGCGGACGTACCGTCGGAAGCCAGCCTTCACGCATACAGTTAGAAAATCCCCATATGAGCCAAATATGTGAAAAATCTTCGAGACCGCGCAGGGCGGCCTCATTGCGGTATTCGGGTTCAAAGATAATCCGGCCTTTTAACTCCCAGGAAAGGCCGCTCTGCCTGGGAATTCCAAACTTCTCGGGAAATTGTGTGCGGGCCCTTGCGATTTCCTTAAGGGCCAGCCTTTCATGCTTTTCCATCATGCGGCGGCGCGTTCTTCGGCGCCTTCTGTTTGTATTTCCTCTTGAACTGGTACATGGCAGCGTCAGCCTTTTCGACTACCGCATCCACAGTCACAAGCTCCTTGTCGGCCTTTCCATTCACTTCTACAATGCCATAGCTGAATCCCATCGGGTAAGGCTTTTCATAGGCGGTCATGAACATCCGGCGTGCATCAGCCAATTTTTTTTCGGCGATAACCGGCGTACAGTCCTGCATGAGCAGGACAAATTCATCTCCGCCGACCCGGCAGAAAATATCCGAAGTACGGAAGCTGGACAGAATGGTCTCCACAAACATTCGGATGTAAAGATCCCCTTCCATGTGGCCATAATAATCATTTACGTATTTAAGTCCATCCATGTCAATGAAGCAAAATGTAACAAGATGCTTTTCCTGGAAAATCTTCTGCATCAGCTCCTCAAAATACCGTCGGTTGAAGATCCCTGTCGCCGCATCATGGTACGCTTTGTTATGCAGGTGCATGGAAACCTTCCGCTCTGCTTCTGCATCCCGTTTTAAGAGCATCTCCCGCCAGGCAAGCTGTCTGGTCGTCGAATTCAGTTCCTCTGTAATATCCCCCATATAGGAGGCATGCTGTACATAGTCACCGGCCCCAATCTGTTTAATGTGGACGGAAAGATGG
>JAAWAR010000115.1 GCA_022792295.1 Lachnospiraceae bacterium | reverse complement strand
CACATATCCGCCTCCGCCTCAGGCGTACCCGGGCGCACCAGACGCTGGGGCAGGTCCGCCAGGGCGGGGAGGTCCTCCGTCAGCCGCTGGACTACCGATTTTTGGTATTCGTCCCTGGAGACATATCCCTGGCACGGCGCCGCACACTGCCTGATATGATAATTCAGGCATGGCCGTTCCTTCCCGATGTCCCGCGGCAGGCTCCGGCTGCAGGTCCGTATCTTCCAGAGCTTATGGATCAGGTCAATGGTGTCCTTAACGGCCCCGGCGCTCGTATAAGGGCCGAAATAGCGGTTTTTATCTTTTTTCATGGTCCGGGAAAACAAGACACGCGGAAACTCCTCCTCAACCGTCACCTTGATATACGGGTATGTCTTGTCGTCCTTTAACATGGTATTATATTTCGGACGGTGCTCTTTTATGAGATTGCATTCCAGGACCAGAGCCTCGAGCTCTGAATCCGTAATGATATACTCAAAGCGCGCAATCCGGGAGACCATTTTCTCAATCTTCGCCGTCTTATTGCGGCTGCTCTGGAAATACTGGCGCACACGGTTTTTGAGGCTTATGGCCTTGCCGACGTAGATAATCTCGTCGTGCTTGTCATGCATGATATAAACTCCCGGCGACGCAGGGAGTTTTTTTAATTCTTCTTCTATTTGAAAGGAGCTCTCCTTATTTGTCAACGCAGACGACCTCCGTCAAATTTTTGCTGCAGCAAAAGCTGGTCGGTGATCGCAGAGGCCTTTTTTTCTGCAGTGTCCGAGAGCGCCGGCATGTCAAGTGCCGTACAGATGCCGTCCAATTCCCGTTCCTTCCCCGCCCGTGAGAGCCGGGCCACGACCGTCAGCATCCGATTATAATCCTCCGCCTCCTTTGCTTCCAA
The DNA here is from genome assembly GCA_022792295.1 of Lachnospiraceae bacterium. Classification (GTDB taxonomy): domain Bacteria; phylum Bacillota; class Clostridia; order Lachnospirales; family Lachnospiraceae; genus CANQGL01. The sequence continues at coordinate 7,076 of JAAWAR010000115.1, read as the reverse complement.
AAACGAAAGGAGCTCCGGGTCGATCTCATATGATTCATTCATGTTCCTGTCCCTCATCCTCCGTCTCTAATTTCGGCACACCGTCGAAATGATACCGGTTTGCGGCGCTCCATAGCATCCATTCGTCATACCCCGCATCCGTGACGGCGCGGATCTGCTCTGCAACCTCTTTTGCGCCATACGGCATATAGCTGCCCTCGTCCAGATACGATGCCGTAAAGTCCTGAAGCCATGGACGTACAATCGCACGCACGCTCTCCTCTTTACCGTCCCCGGACGCCTTTAAAAGCTCCTGGCGCGACTGCAAAAGTGCGGCGTACACCGTCTCATACGGCTTCAGATCCGGATGCTCGATTCCAAAATTCCCGTCATTGTAATGAGACGGATAGATCATCGGACAGATATAGTCCAGATGCTTTGCCATGTCCGTATAGATCTGTCCTACCGCCTTTGCGTCGATGTCGCTGCCGATGATCGTTCCGAACACATCAGCCGACACATAAAGTCCCAGAGAGGCAAGATTTTCATAGGCATATTTTACAAATTCCGTAATTGCATCCGTCTTGGAGCGCCCTTTTGTCACGTCTTTATCAAACACGACCTCCTGTACGCTTCCCTCCGTACAAAAACGGATATAGTCAAACTGCACCTCATCAAAGCCAAGTTCCTTCGCCGCGGTCCCCACCTCGATCAGGTAATCCCATACCTCTCTCTGATACGGATCCACCCAGGCCAGCCCCAGGCGGTCGCGGTAAAGGCTCCCGTCTGCCAGATGCAGGCTCCATTCAGGCTTTTTTTCCGCCAGATACGGGTCTCTGAAGGCTACAACGCGCGCAATGACATAAAGCCCCCGTTCCTTCAAGGAAGAAATCAGGCCCTCCATGTCTTTTATATAGGGACGGCTCGCTCCGATTTCGGCCGCCACAGGCGTGTCAAGCTGACAGGTAATCCGTCCCTCGTCATCCTTTAAGTCGATGACCACCGTATTAATCTGGGTCCCTGTCGCGCTGTCAAGGATTCGCATGAGCGCGTCAGTACTCCCCGCCATCATGCCGGAGATATAGATTCCACGCACCTTCGTCGGAACTCGCCCCGGCAGCGCCGGATTGTCTTCATCAACGATCCGTATGGAGACCGTCCGGTCTCGGTTCGCTCCCGCGCCCTCAATGACTTTGATTCCGCTGGTTCCCCCTTGCGCAGGCTCCGTCCCCGGCGTTTCGCTTACCGAAAGCGTCCCCTCGTTCGCGGACCGGCTGCAGCCTGTCAAAATCAGGAAGCCAGCCAGGGAAACCGCAAATATCCATCTTTTCATTTCCTCTCGTTCCTCTTGTGTAGTTATCCTTATTTGTATATAATAACATAAGTATTCCCATTTAGGGAAGAAAAATTTTAAAAAAGTACTGTTCAAATGTAAAATTTTGTAAGATAATGGAAACATATACGAAAAAAAGGTAACAGTTCAGATAGATCTGCGCCGTTTCTGACCCGGCAAAATGAGGTTACTCGCCGTGCCGATCGAATGAAAACGTAGAAAATCGGAACCCTCTGCCCTCCGTTTCGATAGGGCCTTAACAAGCGCCGTCGGTGCTTAGGACTGCCGCAAGCAATTCCGGATAGATTACTGCTTGTAACAGTGGAGCTGTCTGAACGATTACAAAAAAGGAGACAAAATCATGCGAAAGTGGGGATTTGACAACGATCGCTACCTGTCCATGCAGTCTGACCATATCAGAGAACGCATCGGACAGTTCGGTGACAAACTGTATCTCGAATTCGGCGGCAAGCTTTTTGACGACTATCATGCCTCAAGAGTCCTTCCCGGCTTCGAGCCCGACAGCAAGCTGCGCATGCTGATGCAGCTCGCGGATCAGGCGGAAATCGTTATCGTCATCAACGCGGCTGACATCACGAAAAACAAAATACGCTATGACCTGGGAATCACCTACGACCTGGATGTGCTTCGGCTGATCCGCGTGTTCACCGACCGCGGCCTCTTTGTGGGGAGTGTTGTCATCACACACTACGTCGAGCTGCCGGCGATTCTTCAGTTTAAAAATAAGCTTGAAAAACTTGGCGTTAAGGTCTATCGTCATTACACGATCGAAGGGTATCCCAGCAACGTTCCCCTCATCGTAAGCGACAACGGTTACGGCAAAAACGACTACATTGAGACCTCAAAGCCCTTGGTCGTCGTCACGGCTCCCGGTCCCGGAAGCGGCAAGATGGCTACCTGTCTTTCGCAGCTTTACCACGAGAACAAACGCGGCGTCAAGGCCGGATATGCGAAATTTGAGACCTTCCCAATCTGGAATCTTCCCTTAAAGCATCCCGTCAACCTAGCCTACGAGGCCGCGACGGCTGATTTAAATGACGTCAACATGATTGATCCCTTCCATCTCGAGGCCTACGGAAAGACCACCGTCAATTATAACCGCGATGTGGAGATTTTTCCGGTGTTAAGTGCCATCTTCGAGGGGATCTTCGGCGAATGTCCCTATAAATCTCCGACCGACATGGGCGTCAATATGGTCGGCTTTTGCATCGTGGATGACGAAGCCTGCTGTGAAGCCTCCCGCCAGGAGATCATCCGCCGCTACTATCAGGCACTCGGAAAAATCATGCGGGAAGATGCTTCCCATGACGAGGCCTACAAAATCGAGCTCATTATGAAGCAGGCAAAGGTCTCCGTCACGGACCGGCCGCCGGTGCCGGCCGCCCTCTCGCTCGCAGAGTCCATCCACGCGCCGGCTGCTGCCATGGAACTGCCTGACGGCTCACTCGTATGCGGAAAGACAAAGGAGCTTCTCGGAGCATCCGCGGCTATGCTGTTGAACGCCGTTAAAAAGCTCGGCGGCATTGAGCATGAAATCGATCTAATCTCGCCCGAGTCCATCGCTCCGATTCAAAAATTAAAGGTCAATTATCTGGGAAGCGTGAATCCCCGTCTTCACACGGACGAGGTTTTAATCGCCCTTTCCACCTGCGCCGCCACCGATGCCAATGCGCAGAAGGCGCTCGATCAGCTTCCGAAGCTGCGCGGCTGTCAGGTGCACACCTCGGTCCTTTTGTCCGATGTGGATACCAAGATCTTTAAAAAGCTCGGCATCGAATTAACGTGTGAACCCATATTAGAAGAAAAAAGGAGGACTGTATCATGAACGAACCGATCAGCAAAGAGCTAAAAACCTATGTCGATGAAAACCAAAAGGAGTTAGTCGCCCTTCTTGATGCGCTCTGCCGGATTCCATCCCCTTCCCACAAGGAGGAGCGCCGCGCAGAATTCATAAAGGAATGGTTTGAGAAAAACGGCTGTCACGGCGCCTACATTGACAGTGCATTAAACGTCATCTGGCCGTTCCACTGTGAGGAAAAAAAGAATCTCGTTGCCTTCACTGCGCACATTGACACCGTGTTCCCGGATCTCGAGCCGTTTTCTGTCGTCTACGACGGGGATCTCATGCGCTGTCCGGGTGTTGGCGACAATACTGCAAACGTCGCCGTCCTCATGCTTTTGGCCGCCTGGTTTGCCAAGAAAGGAAAGACACCGAAGCAGGGGCTTTTGTTTGTTGCCGACAGCGGCGAGGAGGGCCTTGGTAACTTAAAGGGCGTCCGCCAGCTCATGAAAGACTATGAGGGCCAGATCGCCGAGCTTGTCGCCGTAGACGGCTCCTACGACTCGATTGCCACGGGGGCTGTGGGATCTCTGCGCTACCGCGTCGGCGTGCATACCGAGGGCGGCCATTCCTATGCAAAATTCGGCAATTTAAACGCTATCCAGGTGCTCTCCTCCATGGTCAGCACACTTTATGACTATAAAGTCCCGCAGGGCGGCCACAGCACCTATAATGTTGGCACAATCACCGGCGGAACCTCCATCAACACCATCGCCCAGTACGCCGAGATGCGTTTTGAATACCGTTCCGACGTGCGCGAAAGCTTAACGGCCATGAACGCATTCTTCCAGTCCGTGCTCGAGGCCTACCGGAAAATGGATAAGGTGACGGTTGACTGCGAGCTCCTTGGCGAACGGCCCTGTACGGGCGATGTGGATCCGGATAAACAAAACGGCCTGATCGAGAAAGCCCAAAGCCTGATCCAGCATTACACCGGCAGCCGTGTCCCATGTTGCTCCAGCTCCACCGACTCCAACATTCCGCTGTCCATCGGCATTCCATCCATCTGCTTCGGCTGTCATTTAGGCGTCGGCGCACACACGCGAGAGGAATTCCTGGATACAAAGGACTTAAAGCTCGGAATGACGATCCTGGCTGCCTTTATTGAGACTTACTTTTAATACCCGCAGCCGTTAGGGGACGCTCGGTTTCGCACTCTAAACACCGCCCAGCCGCCAAAATGCGGCATTTAAGGTCTTTGAGAATTCTGCACCACAGACGAGTGATTCTGCAAGACGCTGAAACGAGACGTACCGGGCTACGCCGAGTAGCAGGTATGCCGCAGAAACCGCTCATCTGTGGCGCAAAACCGCGCACCCCCTTGTCCACTGAAAGTATGTTTACTTTATAAATCCCCCACGGTACAGCAAAAGGCTCTTATCTGCTGTACCGCTTTTTAAGGAAAGGAGCCCTTTCATGAACCAGATACGGACTGTCCTCATTAAAGGAATCTACGCCGGCTTTCTAATCGGCATCGGCGGCATCGTTTACCTGTCCCTTGAAAACAAGATCGTCGGAGCACTGTTATTCTCTTTCGGTCTGCTTACGATCGTAAACCAGGGGTACTTCCTCTACACCGGAAAAATCGGCTTTGCCAAAACGGCCGAGGACTGGACCAGCATTCCCTCCATCATACTGGGAAATTTCCTGGGGACCGCCCTCTCCGCCATTCTTGCCCGCGCGGCTCACTTAAAAATTACAGCCGAACCCGTCTGCCAGGCAAAGCTCTCAAATACTCCTTCCAATATTTTCCTTCTTTCGATCCTCTGCGGTATACTGATGTACCTCGCAATCGACAACTTCAGCAAAAGCAAAAACCACCTGTTTATCATTGCCCCGGTCATGATCTTCATTCTCTCCGGCTTCGAGCATTCCATCGCCAACATGTTTTACTTTTCCCTCGCCGGCATGTGGACTCCCAAAAGCCTCCTCTATCTTCTCCTCATGCTGCTTGGAAACGGGCTTGGCGCCAAGCTCTTTCATTTATTTACTCCCAAACTCTCCTCTTGAAAAGTCTCCTCTGTTACGCTACAATAAAAACAATCAATTCTGTTACGGTTCAGCCTTCCGCTAAATGGTAACAATATTTTGCCAAAGGAGGAATACCTTCATGGAACACAGCAATCCGCTTCTTGCAGAAACCGCCACCGGTCATAAATTCATTACCATCGGGGAGATCATGTTACGCTTAACCCCGCCGAACTATGACAAGATCCGTGTAACCACCAGCTTTGAGGCCAGCTATGGCGGAAGTGAGGCCAACATCGCACTTGCACTTGCCAATCTCGGCGTTGACAGTACCTTTTTTACTGTTGTTCCCAACAACAGCCTTGGCAAAAGCGCTGTCCGCATGCTCAGAAGCAATGACGTCCATTGTACACCTGTCATCTTAAGCACGCCCGCGCAGACCCCTACCCATCGTCTGGGAACCTACTATCTGGAGACAGGCTACGGCATCCGCGCCAGCAAGGTTACATATGACCGCAAAAACAGCGCCATCACCGAATTTGATTTTGACACGATCGACCTGGATGCACTGCTTTCCGGATATACTTGGCTGCACTTAAGCGGCATCACGCCTGCCCTCGCGCCCAACTGCAAAAAGCTTGTCATGGACTGCTTAAAGATCGCCAAAAAAAAGGGCCTGATGGTGAGTTTCGACGGCAATTTCCGCAGCACGCTCTGGTCCTGGGAGGAGGCGAGAGACTACTGTACGCTCTGTCTTCCCTATGTCGATGTGCTTCTTGGCATCGAACCGTACCATCTCTGGCGTGACGAATCTGACCACACAAAGGGCGATGCAAAGGACAATATCCCGTTCCAGCCAAGCTATGAACAGCAGGAGGAGATTTTCCGCGCCTTTCTTTCGCGCTATCCCAATTTAAAGTGTATCGCCCGCCACGTACGCTATGCCCACAGCGGCAGCGAAAACAGCTTAAAGGCGTACATGTGGTATGAAGGCCGTACCTTCGAAAGCAAGCTCTTTACCTTTCATATCCTTGACCGCGTCGGTGGGGGAGACGCATTTGCCAGCGGCCTGATCTACGCGATGATGCACGATTATTGTCCCATGGATATGATCAACTTTGCCGTGGCCAGCAGCGCGCTCAAACACACCATCCACGGCGATGCCAACATCACCGACGACGTCGCGACAATCCGGAACCTGATGAATATGAATTATGACATTAAACGCTGAGACTGTGTAAGGGCGGGGTTGCCGTACCGGAAGGTTTTCACCCTCTTGTACGGCAGCCCCGCCCGGTTTTCCTATATGCCAGCGCAACAGCAAGAAACTGACCGGCTGCATGCCTCCGCACAGCCCGTTCCGGTGCAGACGGCAGATTTGCCGTTTAGGTTTCAGTATGTTGCATGCAGACCGCCATCAAAATCCATATGTCTGCCGCAGAAACGCCAAAAGGCCCGTGCAGCCTTCTGTCACATCCGTCCAGGTATCATCAAAATTCCCCGTATACCAGGGATCCGCTACGTCTCTTACGCTCTGCGGACTCCGTTTTCCCCTGTACACCTGTTTCCAGCCGTTCCCTGCAAACTCCAGCATTTTAAAAATCTTTCCCTCCGGGTCTCCACCGGCTATCCTCTGCATATTTTTGATATTCCACTGATCCATCCCGATCAGGTAATCAAACACCCGGTAGTCTTCCCTCTCCATGTGACGCGCCCGCTTCCCCGCACAGGAGATTCCCGCCTCCGAAAGCTTCCTTCTCGTCCCCGGATGCACCGGGTTCCCGATCTCCTCAAACGAAGTGGCCGCGGAGTCCACAAAGACCCGGCTTCCCAGCCCTTCTCTGTCTGCCATAGCCTCAAAATACAGATGCGCCATGGGGCTGCGGCAGATGTTTCCATGGCAAACAAATAATATTTTTATCATCTTGGATTTAT
>JAAWAR010000114.1 GCA_022792295.1 Lachnospiraceae bacterium | reverse complement strand
TCCCACCATGAGACGATACCTATCCATTATAGATGGAGTTTCTCCATAAGGCAATAAAAAAAGTATTAAAATTTTGTTTTTTCTTTGACAAATCTCTCCTTTTTTGCGATACTGAATAAAAATGGAGTTTTTATTATGGAAACGATTCTTCATCCCATCCCGCCGCTCTATGATGCACATACAAAGATCCTAATTCTCGGCTCCTTCCCATCCGTCAAATCCAGGGAGGGCTGTTTTTTCTATCACCATCCGCAAAACCGTTTCTGGCGGGTGCTCTCCCTCGTTCTGGACACGCATGTACCGGAAACCGTCGAAGAAAAAAAGGCGCTTCTGCACAGCCGCCATATCGCTCTTTGGGATGTCATCGCCTCCTGCACCATCACAGGCTCCAGCGACAGCTCGATCAAAAATGTCGTACCAAACGACTTGTCCCGGATTCTCGAGGAAGCTGAGATTGCACAAATTTTCTGCAACGGCGGCGCTTCACACCGTTTTTTTCAAAAATACCAGAAGCCGCTCCTTGGCCGTGACGCCATTCGGCTCCCTTCCACCAGTCCGGCCAACGCAGCCTGGTCTTTAGAACGGCTCGCCGCCGAATGGACCGCACTTTGCACATATGTATAATTTGTCCCAAACCGTGCCACAATAAACGCGGGGTGATACAAATGGACAATGAATCCAGAACCGGGACCGCCAATGAACCGGATTACGACTACGATGTCGATATCCAGTCCTGTTCCTCCATGGACTGCACAGGGCTGATTCCCTCCCTCCCGCAGTCCGATGCGGAAATCGAACACTATAATCAGCTCTATAAGTTCATGCCGGACCAGACAGGCGATTCCAAAGACCGGGCCAAATAAAGCCCGGCCGTACCGCCGCCGTCTTTTGACGGCGGTCGGATCCCCCGCTTTTTTTAGAATTCAGAGGTATTTGTTATGTTTTCAGATTACAGCTGCTGCGAACTCTGCCCAAGAGTATGCCGCGCAGACCGGCATGTCCGGACAGGCTTCTGCAAAGCAGGCGATACGATAAGGCTCGCCCGCGCAGGTCTCCATCTGTGGGAGGAGCCCTGCTTAAGCGGCAAAAACGGCAGCGGAGCCGTCTTTTTTTCGGGCTGCACTCTAAAATGTGTTTTCTGCCAGAATCACGCGCCGAGCCACGAAGGCTTCGGAAAGGATGTCTCTGTCTCCCGGCTCGCCGAGATTTTTCTGTCTCTGCAGGCGCAGGGCGCACACAACATCAATCTCGTGACCGCCTCCCACTATCTTCCCTCGGTCATACGAGCCCTAGACCTCGCCAAGCCCTCCCTGCATATTCCCGTTGTCTATAACTGCGGCGGCTATGAGCGCATCGAGGCAATTCGTGCACTTTCCGGCTACATAGATATCTACCTGCCCGATCTTAAGTATTTTGACAGCCGCCTTTCCCTGCGCTACTCTGCGGCGGCCGATTACTTTCAAGTGGCCTCTAAAGCGATCCGGGAAATGATCGCACAGACCGACGGCCTTCTCTGGGATGAAAGCAGACCGGAGCTTCTGAAAAAAGGCGTCCTTATCCGCCACATGGTTCTCCCCGGCGCAAAAGAGGACTCGATGAAGCTTCTCTCCTGGATCGCCGAAACGCTTCCTCGCGGAAAATTTCTTTTAAGCCTTTTAAGCCAGTATACGCCCTTCTCCTACTGCAACAGCTATCCGGAAATTAACCGAACGGTTACTTCCTATGAATATCAAAAAGTCGTAGATAAGGCCCTTGAGTTTGGCCTGGCAGACGGCTACATGCAAAAAAGAAGCAGTGCCAAGGAAGCCTATACGCCGCCGTTTGATTTGAGCGGTATATAATTTTTACCACTGCCATGCCGGCCGCCGGAAGAAATAAAGACAGTGTCTATGTGTTCACAAAACGAGCTCCCCTCCGGACAGCGTTTCGGGGGAGGCTTTCTTTTTATCTGGCTGCTGCCGTTGATATGCCCCTTCCCTATACGCAAAATTTTAGTGGGTATCGAAAAATCTTTTTGTATTCTTCGACACCCACTCTAAAATTCCTTGTCCATTGGACTTTCCTCTCTTTCGGGTTTTTATCTATATTAAATTTTTTCTGCTTCGCCGGTCTTTTCCTTTCGCCGGCCTTGCTTTGGTTTTTTGTCCAGCCTAATCTAGTTTTAAAGGCTGAACTTTTTTAATTGTACAGGGGCTTATACCTCCTTTGCTTAGATTTTGTACTTCTTTTTATGTTTGTATTATAGCCCATCTTTTTCATTTTGTCAATAGTTTTATTCAAAAATTCAAGCTTATTTTTACATTTATTTGTTAATTATCAAATTGTATAGTATTTTTCAAATTATTTATTCATCTTACGACAATCAGCCTCTATTCTTCCTTTTGCGCCTGCCAAATCAAGGCAGCTAACACCGCCGTGCTCCCCAGCACCATCAAAAACAGATCCGAATACAGGCCAAACGCTGCGGATGCTTTCTCCCATGAGTTTCCGGCCGCGCGGCCTAGGCAAACCAGCGCCGTATTCCAGATGAGGCTCCCTGATGCCGTCAGAAAAAGAAACGGGCCCATACGCAGACCGGCAAGGCCGGCCGGGATGGAAATCAGACTCCGGACAAGCGGAATCATACGGCATATAAATACAGCCGCCTTCCCTTTTTTCCGGAACCACCCTTTCGCGAGCGCCACATCCTCGGCCTGCAAGCGCAAAAGTTTTCCAAGCCGTCCCGCTATCGCCCGCTCCAGAATCTCCTCCGGAATCAGGCGGCCCACCTGGTATAAGATAACGGCCCCCAAAACCGACCCGGCCGTGGCTGCACCGATTACACCCGCCACACGCAGCTTTGTGCAGGCTGTCATCACACCGCCAAACAAAAGAACCACCTCGGATGGGATCGGTGGAAACAGATTTTCGATGAAAATAAGGAGGAATACGGCCAAATTCCCGTATTCCCCTATCAGTTCCAGAAGCATCTCTTGCATATGCCGCCTCCATTGTCCTCTCTGGATGCAGTATATGGGCAGAACACTCTGTCCTATTCGATTTTTGTTTTCTGGTATGATCCATAAATATCTTTATACCGCGTGTGCACATACCTATATATGTCCTGCAAACGTCTGCCAGATACAATGCAGCCCGTACCCTAGGCCAGCCGGTGAATGAACAGCCCGCTGCGCAGTTTCGGTTCAAACCAGGTGGATTTCGGCGGCATCAGCTTTCCGGCATCTGCCACCGAAAGCAGTTCCTCCATTGAAGTCGGATACATGGAAAACGCCAGCTTCATATCACTGTCCGCCCGCCTCTCCAGCTCCTTTAAACCGCGGATTCCGCCGACAAAATCAATCCGTTTATCCGTTCTTGGATCGAGAATTCCCAAAATCGGGCCCAGGACTCTGTCCTGAAGCAAAGAAACGTCAAGCCCCCTGACCGGGTCAGCCGGTACAAGCTCCTCGCGGATCGTAAGTGCATACCATCTCTTTTCCAGATATAAGCCGAACTGCCCCTTCTTTTGCGGTGAAAACGGCTCCTGGCCTGTCTCCCGGACCGCAAAATCCTTTGAAAGCTCCCGCAGAAGCTCTTTTGCGGACAGACCATTCAAGTCCTTAACAACCCGGTTATACGGAAAGATTGCAAGCTCGTCAGCCGGAAACAGCACCGACAGGAACGAATTGAATTCCGCTCCGGGACCTGCACCCGGTTGTTCCTCTCTGCGCTTTAATCCTACCTTTACCGCCGAAGCCGCCCGGTGATGGCCGTCTGCAATATAAATAGAAGAAATTCCTTCCAGGCTTTCTCGCAGCTTCCTCGCATCCTCTGCATCCGTCACCTTAAAGACGCGATGTCCAATCCCGTCCTCGGACACGAAATCATACAGCGGCTTCTGCTCCTTCGTCTTTTCAACCAACTCCTTCACAGTTGCCACGGGGCGGTAAGTCAAAAAGATCGGTCCGGTCTGCGCATTCAGCGCATTTATATGGCAGATACGGTCCTTCTCCTTCTCCTCTCTGGTGTTTTCGTGCTTCTTGATTACACCGTTCACATACTCATCCACAGACGCGCAGGCCACAATCCCTGTCTGGGAGCGGCCGTCCATCGTCAGCTCATAGAGGTAAAACGCCTCATCCTCATCCTCAATATACGTCCCGTCGGCCACTCTGGCCTCTAAAAGCCGTCTGGCCTCCTCGTATACACAGGGCTCGTAGCTGCCCACCGTGTCGGGAAACGCCGTGTCAGAGCGGTCGATCGCCAAAAATGACAGCGCGTTCTTCTCTACCTCGGCCCTGGCTTCCGCCCGGTTATACACATCATACGGAAGCGCCGCGATCTGTCCGGCCTTAGATACAGCCGGCCGCACGCAGCGAAATGGTTTCATAAAAGCCATAGGTTCCTCCCTTTCAGCCTTTAGCCTTTGATCACGCGTACTCTGTACATGCCGGAAATCTGTTTCAGCCTTTCCAGCGCCTCAGCCTTGACCGGGTTTTCCAGGTCAACAAGCGTGTATGCATAAGCAGTACGGCTCTTGTTCGTCATATTTGCGATGTTATTCCCTTCTGCCGCCAGGATCGAGGTGATCTGGCCGATCATATTGGGGATATTGGCATGCAAAAGCGCCACACGCCCGGCTTCTGTACAGATCCCCATATCACAGGAAGGATAATTGACCGAATTTTTGATATTTCCGTTTTCCAGATAGTCCTTGAGCTCGTCTGCGGCCATGACTGCACAGTTGTCCTCGGATTCCTCCGTCGAAGCTCCCAGATGGGGAATCGCAATCACGCCCTCCATCGCCGCGGTCTTTTCGTTTGGAAAATCTGTGATATAACGGCTCACACGGCCGCTCTTTAAGGCGGCCTCCATATCGTCATCCTTGACAAGCAGGTCTCTGGCGAAATTTAAAATTGCCACGCCCTCCTTCATCTTGGCGATTGACTCCTCACAGATCATATGCTTTGTGGAATCCAAAAGCGGTACGTGGACCGTGATATAATCACACTCTCTGTAAATCGTATCCAACTCCATGATGTGCCGAACCGAGCGCGACAAATGCCACGCCGCATTGACCGAGATGAACGGGTCATAGCCATAGACTTCCATCCCAAGCCCGCATGCTGCATTTGCCACCTCACAGCCGATGGCGCCAAGGCCGATGACCCCGAGCTTGCGGCCTTTGATCTCATGGCCGGCAAACGCCTTTTTGCCTTTCTCCACAAGCTTAGCAATCTCCGGCTCCCCGGCCCGTTCCCTGCACCAGCAAATGCCGCCGATAATATCGCGGGAAGCTAAGAGAAGCCCGGCCAGTACCAACTCCTTTACGCCGTTTTTGTTGGCCCCCGGCGTGTTGAATACAACAATGCCCTTCTTTGCGCACGCATCAAGCGGAATGTTATTTACACCGGCCCCGGCCCTCGCGATTGCACGAAGCCCGGCGGAAAATTCCATCTCATGCATCGAGGCGCTGCGTACCAGAATTCCTTCTGCATCAGCGGAATTTTCCGTCATTTCATATCCCTCCAGCCGCTCTAAGCCATACTGGGAAATCGGATTCAGACAGCATATTTTTCTCATAGCGCTTCAGCCCTCCTGTCCTTTGTGAGCAGCTTCAAACTTCTTCATGAACTCCACGAGCTTTGCCACGCCTTCCTCTGGCATCGCGTTGTAAATGCTCGCACGCATGCCGCCGACAGTCCGGTGCCCCTTCAGGTTCACAAATCCGTTCGCCTCCGCTTCCTTAATAAAGAGAGCATCTAATTCCTTGTCCCCGGTAATGAACGGCACATTCATCAGCGAGCGGTCCTTCTTTGCCACGGTCCCCTTAAAGAGCGTATTATTGTCCAGATAGTCGTACAAAAGTGCCGCCTTCCGCTCATTGATCTCCTTCATCGCCGCAAGGCCGCCCTGCTTCTTTAACCACTTAAACACCAGGCCGCAGATATAGATCCCATAGCACGGCGGTGTATTATACAAAGAGCACGCATCGGCCTGCACTTTATAACGTAAGATCGTCGGCGTTCCCGGAAGCACCTCATCCGTCAGAAGATCTTCGCGGATAATTACAATGACCACGCCGGCCGGACCTATATTCTTCTGGACACCGCCATAAACCAGGCCATATTTGGTCACGTCCATCGGCTCCGACAAAAAGCACGAGGAGACATCCGAAACCAGGAGCTTGCCCTTTGTGTTGGGAAGCGTATGGTACTTTGTCCCATAGATCGTATTGTTCTCACATATATACACGTAATCCGCATCGGCATCAATCGGCAGATCGGAACAGTCGGGGATATAGCTAAAGGTCTTATCCTCACTCGAGGCGACCGCATTTGCCTTTCCGTACATCTGTGCTTCCTTCCATGCCTTTTTCGCCCACTGGCCTGTGATGATATAATCGCCGACCCGGTTTTTCATCAGGTTCATCGGGACCGCGGCAAACTGCTGATGCGCACCGCCCTGTAAAAACAGCACCTTATAATTGCCCGGGATCCCCATCAGCTCTCTGAGATCCTGCTCCGCGGTCTCGATAATCTCCTCAAACGCCCGCGAACGGTGGCTCATCTCCATGACGGACATCCCGGTTCCGTTATAATCAAGCATCTCCGCCGCCGCTTCTTTCAATACCTCCTCCGGCAGGACCGCAGGACCGGCCGAAAAATTATAAACTCTGCTCATAGTTTTTTCTCCTCTCAACTCAATTCTTACAGCCGTTCAGACGGCTTTTTTGCGATTACCCGTTTCTTCTGATACGCTCACAGATCAGACGGCCCATTTCCTTTGTGCCGACGCATGTCATGCCCTTTGCCATAATATCCGCCGTGCGGTACTGATCCGCCAGCACTGTGCACACCGCATTCTCAACCTCCTCTGCCTCCTTGTCAAGATCAAAGGAGAAGCGCAGCATCATGGCCGCAGAGAGAATCGTTGCGATCGGATTGGCAATATCCTTCCCTGCAATGTCCGGCGCGGAGCCGTGGCTCGGCTCATAGAGGCCGAACTTGCCCTCATTTAAGCTCGCAGACGAAAGCATACCGATCGAACCGGTAATCATACTGGCCTCGTCGGACAGGATGTCACCGAACATGTTCTCGGTTAAGATCACGTCAAACTGGCCCGGATTCATGACAAGCTGCATGGCACAGTTATCCACCAGCATGTTTTCCAGGCTGACCTCGGGATAGTCCTTTGCAACCTCCGCCACAACCTTTCTCCAGAGCCTGGACGAATCCAAAACATTCGCCTTATCGACACTCGTGACCTTTTTCTTCCGTTTCATCGCGATCTCAAAAGCCTTGACGGCCACACGGCGAATCTCCGTCTCGCTGTAGACCAACGTGTCAGTCGCCTGCAGGACACCGTTTATTTCCTCCGTGCGGCGCTCCCCAAAATAGAGCCCGCCGGTCAGCTCGCGGACGATAACCATGTCAAAGCCCTCGCCGATGATCTCCTTTTTTAGCGGGCACGCCTGGGAAAGCCCATCGTACAGATAAGCCGGACGGATGTTGGCGAACAGCCCCAGGCCCTTGCGGATCGCCAAAAGCCCTGCCTCCGGCCGCAGATTCGGGGCCACGTCATACCAGCGTGAATTCCCTACATTTCCGCCCACAGCGCCCAAAAGGACCGAATCACTCCTTCTCGCCGTCTCCAGCGCCTCATCCGTCAGCGGGACACCGTACGTATCAATGGAAATCCCGCCCATCAGAACCTCCTCATACCGAAAGGTATGGCCGTACACACTTCCTACGCGGTCCAAAACCCTTTTTGCCTCCCCAACAATCTCCGGGCCGATCCCGTCGCCGGAGATCACCGCAATTTTGTATTCCATAGATATTTCTCCTCAGCTTCCTTCATTTCTTTTTTAAATTTTATCTTAGCGCATCCGCTGTTATTTTTCAACCTTAAGTTCACATTTTTTCTAACGGTTCGTTACGGTTTCGTAACCGTTCGGATGTCCTGAATGGCTATGGCCCCCGCCAGCAAAGCGCACTGCATGGCGGCCTGCATTTTTGTAGGTTTGTCAAACATATGTTACACCGAGCGCAGATAATCCCTTAATACCTGATTAGGAGTTTTCCACCCCAGAGGACGCATGGGGAAGCTGTTGTAATCCCTTCGG
>JAAWAR010000113.1 GCA_022792295.1 Lachnospiraceae bacterium | reverse complement strand
GTTAAACATTTTGTTAGTCATTCATGGCGTTCATAAACTCAGCGATCTGCTGGACAAACTCATGGAAATCGTGATCGTCGTCATGCTCGGCGCCATGGTGGTCATCACCGGCGCGCAGATCGTCTGCCGCATTTTCTTTACCTCTCTCGCATGGAGCGAGGAGGCCACCCGGTATTTGCTGATCTGGAGTACACTGTTTGGTGCCGGCTGCGTATACAAGCACTCCGGCCATATTTCCATCACGCTTTTACAGGATGCATTGCCCGCAAAAGCCAAGCATGCGCTGATTGTCCTGGTTCATCTTCTTTGCCTGATCGCGTTCGCGCTGATCGTATGGTACGGAGTCCAGTATTTCGGCAAGCAGGGCAAGCAGCTCTCTCCGGCCATGCGCCTCCCGATGCGCTATGTATATACCTGCATTCCCATCGGCAGCGGGATCATGATCATCCACGCGCTTGACGCGATTCTCCAGAATCTTCTGGGCGTATTCGGAAAGGAGGAAAACTGATGGCAGTTCTGCTTTTTGGAACCTTTATCCTGATGCTGCTTTTAGGGGTCCCGGTGGCCTTTTCCATCGTAATCTCCTCGGTCGCCGTCCTCGTAAAAGGCGACGTGCCGCTTCTTATGATCGTACAGCGTATGTTTGCCTCCACGGACTCTTTCTCCTTGATCGCGGTCCCCTTCTTTATCTTTGCCGGAGATCTGATGGCAAAGGGGACGGTCTCCAAGGTACTCGTCGAGTTTGCCGAGGCGCTTCTCGGCATGATCAAGGGCGGTCTTTCCATCGTATCCGTTCTCGCCGGCATGTTTTTTGCAGCCATCTCCGGCTCCGGCGCCGCCACGACCGCTGCGGTCGGCGCAACCCTGATCCCGGAGCTTAAAAAGCGCGGCTACGATGAGGCCCGCTCCGCCGCCCTGATCGCCGCGGCCGGAACGATTGGTGTTGTCATCCCACCGTCTGTTCCCATGGTGCTTTATGCCGTGATTGCTGAGCAGAGTGTAAACACTCTGTTTAAAAACGGTTTTATTCCCGGTGCGCTCATGGGAGCAATCCTGATCGCGCTCTCTCTGACCGAGGCCCGCAAATTCAATTATCCGAAGGGAAAGTCCTTCCGCTTAAAGGCTGCGGCAAAGTCCTTTGTAAAGGCCATCTGGGGAATCCTGATGCCTCTGATCATTTTAGGCGGAATCTTCTCCGGCTATTTTACGCCCTCCGAGGCTGCTGATGTAGCGGTTATCTATGCGATCCTGGTATCCGTTTTCGTGTACCGTGACATGGGTCCAAAGGAGCTTTTCAACATCATGAAGGGCAGTGCAAAGACCTCTGCCGTCATCATGATCATCATCTCCTGCAGCGGCCCGTTCGGCTGGGTACTGGCAAACTGGAAAATTCCGGAGGCGATCTCAAGCTCCGTCTTAAGCGTCTCCTCAAACCCATACATCATCATGCTCCTCATTGCCGTAATTATCCTGATCGCCGGCGTTTTCATGGAGACCTCGTCCGCAATCATTATTCTGACGCCGGTATTCTTACCGCTTGTCAAGGCCATGGGCATCAGCCTCGTTCACTTTGGCATCGTCTTCGTCGTCGGAATCGCCATCGGCATGATCACGCCACCGGTTGCCATCAATCTGTTCGTCGCCTCCGGCATCACCGGACTCCCGATCGAGCGGATCGCCAAGGCCGTTGTCCCGTATCTTCTGGGATTAATTGTTGTGTTCTTCCTGATTTTGTATGTGCCGATGCTGGTACCAGGGTTGATGTAAGGAGTAGAAAGGCTGCTGGGCAGCAGCTAAGCCTGCGTTTTCGAAATAAAAAAGCCATCCTGCCCACTTCAATATGAAGTGCCAGGATGGCTTTTTTTATTCTTTGCCTGCAGCGCCCAAAAGCTTCCAAATTGTTTTCCAAACCGTTTAAAAGCTTATACGCATATTCCACTTGATTGACGAATCAATGATTCAGATACTCCCGGGCCTGTTCTTTCGCAAGCACAAACTATTCCTGTAATTTCTCAAATATGATGCCACCTTCTAACAGGTTTCTAATACGCTTATTTTCTGATAAGCAAAAATAACCGTCCTGATTCCTTCACATGAAAGTACCAGAACGGCTATTCTCATTCATGAACCATGCGCCTGCTTCTACAGCGCATCCTTAAAGATCTGCTCCACTTCCTCCTTTGAAAGCTCTACATAGGCGCCCTCAAGCCGCCCCGCGGCCTTCTCGGCCATCACCGCAAGCTTTTCCTCACCGATGCCGACCTCTTTAAGCGTCGCAGGCATTCCGAGTGCCTTAAAGTATTCTGCAGTCTTCTGAATCCCAAGCTCTGCGGCTTCATAAGCCGGAGTCTCAGCCGATATGCCCCAAACCTGGACCGCATACGTTTTAAACTTCTCTACCGTCCGATCGCTCAGCACATGGCGCATCCAGTGCGGTGTCAGGATCGCCAGCCCCGCCCCATGCGTAATATCATAGTATGCGGAAAGCTCATGCTCCATCGGATGCACCGACCAGACGACCGGCTTGCCGAGCTTTAAAAAATCATTGATCGCCCAGCTGCTTGCCCACATCAGATTCGCCCGTGCTTCATAGTCCTTCGGATCTTTCAGCGCCCTTACACCAAATTCAATACAGGTCTTTAAAAGGCCCTCAGCCATGCGGTCCTGCATATATCCCTCTGCATTGGAGAAATACGACTCCAGAATATGTGACATGATGTCCGCCGTCCCCGCGCCCGTATGCCATGCATTGACCGTCTCCGTATAAGTCGGATCCAAAATTGACACCACAGGCCGCATATGCTCGTTCTTCGTACCTAGCTTATCATTCGTCTCCATATTGGAAATGACCGCTGTCGGATCCATCTCCGAGCCGGTCGCCGCAAGTGTAAGCACCGTCACAACCGGCAGAGCCTTCTTGATCTTCCTGCTGTTCAGCACAAGATCCCAGGCATCCCCATCATAGCAGGCTCCGGCTGCCACGACCTTCGCACAGTCAATCGTAGAACCGCCGCCGACCGCGAGAACCACATCGATCCCCTTCTCCTTGCAGATTTCCGCACCCTTTCTTACGGTCTCGATCCGCGGATTCGGCTCCACGCCTGAAAGCTCCTCAAAAGAAACGTCTTCCTCCTCCAAAAGCTCCTTTACCTGGTCATAAATTCCGTTTCTTTTAATGCTTCCACCGCCGTAGACTAAGAGCGCTTTCTTTCCATACTGTGCCGCGATTATCCCGACACGGTCAAGCTGCCCCTTTCCAAAATAGATCTTTGTCGGCACCGAATAAACAAAATTTTCCATGTGTAACCCCTTTCTATGTAGTAGGATTCAGTTATTTTTATCATAACAGACTTTGTTTGTTCCTGCAAGTGGCATATGTATGGATCCTGCAGAGTGTTTATTTCACTCTGCTTTACAAACAAAGAAAAATGCGATAAAATATAGCAGATGATACATACATTTACCGTTTCCCACAATATTAAAAAACAGATAAGGGAGAGATCACTATGCGAATTGCAGCAGACACCACCGCCTGCCTGGTCATTGATTATCAGGAAAAGATCGTTCCGGCCATGGCTCACAAAGAAGAATTGATTCAAAATTCCGTAAAACTTTTGACGGGACTGCGTATCTTACAGATTCCCATGACC
>JAAWAR010000014.1 GCA_022792295.1 Lachnospiraceae bacterium | reverse complement strand
TTTCGAGTGCGCCGCGTTACGGCCGCTTCGCTACGTCTCCATTCTCTGCCTGCATGGAAACAGCAGGCAATTACTATTATACATATTTTTTTCAATTTGTGTAGTAGGAAAATGAAAATTTTTTAATTTTTTTAATTTCCTTCTCCGAAATAGGAATCCACCGCATCTGCAATTCCATTTACAATCTTCCCCTGGTAGTCCTCATTCTGCATCCAGCGGTCTTCATCGGGATTGCTTAAAAAGCCCAGTCTGACAACCGACACAGGGATCTGGCTCCAGTTGATCGCGCCGGAGTTGTCCACCTCCTGAACGCCGCGGTTTTTGGTTCCCGTCTGGGCACAGATGGAATCTACAATCTTTTTGGAGAGCGTGTAGCTTTTGTCATGCAGCCCGGCGTTGTAAGGATTCTGCGCCGTCATACACATGGTAAGCGCACCGTACACACCCGAGTTTTCCATGACATTCGCCTGCAGGCGGATAAAAATAGCGGCGCCGCTCTCATTCGCAATCTCGGCACGTTCCGCATTGCTTAAGTTTACGTCATTGCTGCTTCGGATCATCACAACCTCATAGCCGCGTGCCTTAAGCTCTGCCTCCAGCTTTTTCGCCACCGCAAGTGTAAGTTCATACTCCGGAACTCCGGTGGCTGTTCCTGTCGAACCCTCGCTCATCTTCGCCTTCATCGTCTCGGAGGATGGCCCAATCGGTTCCTTCTCCGTATTTGCCTTCGCCTGCCGTCCGGCGTCTACGGCCACTATATATCCGTTCGTCAGCACTTCGTCTGACGCGCTCGCCGCAAGAGGCTCCTCTGGCGCAGGGGTTTCTGTGTCCGTTCCTGGTAATCCGGCCTCCGATTGCCCCTCCGGCTCCGCCGAAGCTTGTGATGTCTCTGATTCTTCCAATCCTCCTGCCCCCGCCAATGTCTCAAGCTCTGTCCCGGAAGGTTTGACGGCGGCCCCCACCGCGGCGAGAGCCCGTTCGTTTAGCTTTTCTGCCTCAGCTTCGCCTTCTGCTGTCGTCTCGAGGCTTCCAAGATCCACCGCCTGATACTTGGGGGACGAACAGCCCGCTGCAAAAAAAAGGCAGAACAGGCAGAGGAAGACAAAAAGGAATCGTCTTCTCATTGAATCGTCCCTCCTCCTATCACATAATCATTCTCATAAAATACGACAGCCTGTCCGGGTGTGACGGCCCGCTGCGGTGTCTCAAAACGACAGCTTACCCGTCCATCCGGAAGTGCCGAAATCATGCAGGGCGCACCCGGATGGCTGTAGCGGATCTTGGCCCGCACAGACCGCTCTCCGTCCGAAAGGCCCTCGATCGCCTGCCAGTTCACTTTGGTACAGACGAGAGAATCCGAAAATACATCCTCATTCTCCCCGATCACGACCTCATTCTTCTCCGGGCGGATCTCTGTCACAAAGACCGGATGCCCCATCGCAAGATTCAGTCCCTTGCGCTGTCCCACTGTATAGTGTGTGATCCCCTTATGGCGTCCCAAAATATTTCCGTCTTGATCGACAAAGTTCCCCTCGCCAGGCGTCTCGCCAGCCGTTCGTTCAATAAAGCCTGCATAGTCATTGTCCGGGATAAAGCAGATTTCCATGCTGTCCTTTTTCTTCGCAACGGCCAGCCCACGGTCTGCGGCGATCTGACGAATTTCGTCCTTTGTATAGTCACCCACGGGCATCAATGTCCTGCGAAGCTGCTCCTGTGTCAGATTATAGAGGGCATATGTCTGGTCTTTTTCTGCCGTCACGGAACTCTGCACGGCATAACGCCCGTTCATAAGCCGCAGGATCCGGGCATAATGCCCCGTCGCGATATAATCGGCCCCAATCCCTATCGCACGCGACAAAAGTGCCTCCCATTTGACATAACGGTTGCAGGCAATACATGGATTGGGCGTGCGCCCGCGCAAATACTCCTCCGTAAAATAATCCATGACGGCTTCCTTAAATTCTCTGCGGAAGTTCATGACATAGTACGGAATCCCAAGGGTCCAGGCCACTCGTCTTGCATCCTCCACGGCGCTTAATCCGCAGCAGCCGCTGGCCTGCCCGGAAAGGTCCTTTGGCTCCTCCTGCCAGATCTGCATGGTGACGCCGATTACCTCATAGCCCTGCTCCTTTAAAAGGCAGGCAGCGACCGAAGAATCGACGCCGCCCGACATACCTACTACTACTTTTTCCTTCATGTTTTAATATTCCTCATCCACATCATGCTCACTGATGTCGGATTTCGGCTTCGTAAGTCCCTCGATCCGGATCCCATGCTTCTCGGCGTAATCCCAAAGAGCCGCATGAATCGCCTCCTCGGCGAGGAGGGAGCAATGCACCTTGACCGGCGGAAGGCCGTCAAGAGCCTCCATGACCGCCTTGTTCGTCACCTGCATGGCCTCCTCGATCGTCTTTCCTTTTACCATCTCGGTCGCCATACTGCTCGTCGCCACGGCCGCACCGCAGCCAAACGTTTTGAACTTACAATCCCGGATGACATGTGTCTCGTCATCTATATCAAGGTAAATCCGCATAATATCTCCGCATTTGGCGTTTCCGACCGTTCCCACGCCGCTCGCGTCTTCAATTTCGCCCACGTTTCTGGGATTCTGAAAATGATCCATGACTTTTTCTGAATACATATTGTTACTCTCCTGTTCGTATCGCAGCCGTTATCTAAATTCCTTTTTCTCTCTCGCCTTCACAAAATCCTCGTAGAGCGGAGACATGGAGCGGAGCCGCTCGACGATCCTCTTGATGCTCTCCACCGTATAGTCAATATCCTCCTTTGTCGTCTCGTCGCTTAACGTAAGCCGAAGTGAGCCGTGCGCGACCTCATGTGGAAGGCCGATGGCCAGCAGCACATGGGAAGGATCAAGCGACCCGGAAGTACACGCGGAACCGCTCGAACCGCAGATCCCCTCCATATCCAGCATAATCAGGAGCGACTCCCCCTCAATGAACTGGAAAGCAAAGTTCGCATTATTCGAAAGCCGTCTCGATGCATGGCCGTTTAACCGCGTAAACGGTACCTCTGACAGCACGCGCCCGATCAGATAATCCCGGAGTGCGGTTTCTTTTTTCTTATTTTCCTCCATATTCGCCTGTGCGATCTCGACAGCCTTTCCCATGCCGACAATTCCCGGAACGTTCTCTGTCCCCGCACGGCGTTTTCTCTCCTGCGCGCCGCCGTGAATAAACGAACGGAGCTTTAATCCCTTTCGGATGTACAGAAAGCCGACCCCCTTGGGTCCGTTGAATTTATGCGCACTGGCACTCAGCATATCAATATGGCATTCGTTCACATTAATGGGTTCATGGCAGAAAGCCTGAACCGCATCCGTGTGGAACAGGATTCCGTGCTTTGCGGCAATCTCACCGATCTCCTTAATCGGCTCGATCGTTCCGATCTCGTTATTGGCAAACATCACGGAAATCAGAATCGTGTCCGGTCGGATTGCCCTTTCAAGCTCCCTCACATCCACCAGCCCCGTCTCATCCACCGGCAGGTACGTGACCTCGAAATCTCTGCTTTCCAGGTACTGGCCTGTGTGGATAATCGCATGATGCTCAATCTGTGTCGTAATGATGTGCCTGCCTTTGGACGCATAGGCCTCGGCCGTCGCCGTCAGAGCCCAGTTGTCTGACTCCGTTCCGCCGTTTGTGAAATAGATTTCGTTGTCGTCTGCCCCCAAAGTCTTTGCAATGATTTCTCTGGTGTGGGCCATTGCCTCTTTGCACGGAGTGGAAAATTCATACACGGAAGATGGATTTCCGTAATGCTCCGTATAAAACGGCAGCATTGCATCCACGACCTGCGGATTCACCTTCGTCGTGGCGGCATTGTCAAGATAAATTACCTTTTTCATAATCTGCCTTTCCGTAAATTAAGGTTAAAAGCCTCATCTACTTGGTTTTTGACTCCCTTTTGGAAGCCATGTTTTGCAGCAGCTCCTGCTGCAATTCCTTACCATTATATATGATATGCCCGAAATATTTCAACCGGATTCACCAGAATTAAGAAAAAAGTTATAATATCCGTTTCCCGGCACGCATAGCTTACAATAACTGTCCGTGCACGGAGCCTTCATGATTGAATTTTTTCGGAAACATACCCTGATTGCCGGAACCCTGCTTTTAACGGCTGCCGGCTTTGCCTCGCGGTTTTTGGGCTTTTTCTACCGTATTTTTTTGTCCCGTGTCATCGGTGCAGAGGGCCTGGGGCTTTATCAAATGATATTCCCGATCTTCGGCATCTGTTTTTCTCTGTGCGCGGGCTCCATTCAGACGGCAATCTCCCGCTTTGTAGCCGCTGAAACGGACAGGGCGGCCAAAATCCTGCGCACTGGCTTTTTCGTCTCCTTTACCCTGGCGTTTACGTTAGCCTTCGCAATCTGGCGGGGAGCCGATTTCCTAGCTGTACATATTCTCCTGGAACCGCGCTGCGCACCTCTCCTTCCTGCGCTCGCCCTGGCGCTTCCCTGTACCTCGATCCATGCCTGTATTTGCGGATATTATTATGGAATGCAAAAGGTGCATGTTCCTGCTCTCGCTCAGCTTGTGGAACAATGCACCCGTATACTCGGTGTCTTTTTGATAGCAGGTATCTGCCAGGAGCAGAGAATTCCTCTGACTGTAACTTTGGCCGTCGCCGGACTTGCCATCGGAGAGGCGGGCTCTGCGCTGTTTACTCTGCTCGCCTACCTTTTATTCAGCCAAAAGAAACCCGCAG
The DNA here is from genome assembly GCA_022792295.1 of Lachnospiraceae bacterium. Taxonomy (GTDB): domain Bacteria; phylum Bacillota; class Clostridia; order Lachnospirales; family Lachnospiraceae; genus CANQGL01. The sequence goes on along the minus strand of JAAWAR010000014.1, from coordinate 2,291 downwards.
CACACTGGGACAATGCAGCCATTGCACGCCCGCTGCTCCTTTTAGCGGCTCCTCTGATGGCGAACCGTCTTGTCATGAACCTTTTGCAGAGCGCCGAAGCAATCCTGATCCCAAGCCGTCTGCAGCTTTTTGGGCTCACGCAGTCCGCGGCCGTCAGCGTATACGGCGTGCTCACCGGAATGGCAATGTCCTTTATCATGTTTCCGTCTGCCATCGTAAATTCGCTGGCCGTCGTCCTGCTGCCCTCGGTCGCTAGGGCCCAATCTGACGGAAATGATACACGAATCGAAAAAAGCATCTCCATGTCCTTTCGGTACAGCCTTTATATGGGCATCCTTTGTATCGGAATCTTTACGGTATTCGGCGAGCGCCTAGGCGTCCAGGTTTTTAAAAATGAGGACGCCGGAATCTTCATTACAATCCTTGCCTGGCTCTGCCCCTTTCTCTATCTTGCGACAACAATGGGGAGCATTTTAAACGGGCTTGGAAAGACCCACTCGACCTTTTTCCACAATCTGGCCGCCCTGCTCCTGCGGCTTGCCTTCGTCATTTTCGCAATTCCCCGCTTTGGAATTCTCGCATATCTGTGGGGTATGCTGGCCAGCGAGCTGTTGCTTTCCCTGCTGCACATTTTTTCCTTGCTCAGGGCCGTAAGTTTTTCGCCCAACGTATGGGAAATGCTTGTAAAACCGATCTTCTGCCTGTGTGTGGCGCTCGGTATTTTTTCTCTGTTCCCGGAAAATCTTTCTGTTTTACAAAAGCTGCCGCCGTTTCTCACTACGGTGTTTCAGATGGGGTTCGTCTGCCTCGGCTATGGGCTTATGCTGCTTTTATTCCACCATCCCCGTCATTCATCAAATTCGACCGTCACATAATAGCCGCGCGCGTTCTGTTCGATCGCCTTTACAATACCCTGACGGCTTTTCAGACGCTCGTTAAACTTGAAAAGCCCCGACATTGCCACGGCCGGCTCAATCATATAGTTTACATTCACCGGCGTCACAGACTCACTGACCTCCACGGCCTGGCCCTCTGTGACAAGGCCGGGGCGTTCCATTTTAAACACGATTTCCCTCAAAAAAGTTTATTTCCCTTCATAGATAATTGCGGATTCGACATTATACTTCGAAAGCTTCTTCCTGCCCTCAAGGCCTGCCAGTTCCATGACAAAGCAAATCTTTACAATCTCTCCGCCCAGCTTTTCCACGAGCTTTGCGATTGCCTCCACCGTGCCTCCGGTCGCAATCAGATCATCAATAATCACAACCTTCTGGCCCGGCCTGATCGAATCCTTATGGAGCTCAACTGTCCCGGTTCCATATTCCAGCTCATATTCCATCGAGACGGTCTCTCTGGGGAGCTTTCCGGGCTTTCTGGCCAGCACGAAGGCCTTGTTTTTCTCGTACGCCACCGGCGTCCCGAAAATAAACCCTCTGGACTCTGCGCCGACCACCACGTCAAAGTCTACGTTCCTCAGCATGGAAAGCAGGCTGTCGATTGCAAGATGAAGCCCATCCGGATCCTGTAAGATCGACGTTACATCCCGGAAAATGATACCTGGCTCTGGAAAATCCGGAATGCTTACTACATAATCTTCTAATTTTTTCATCCTTTGTCCCTCCTGTTTTGCTCGGACCTATATTCAAACAATCATTTTAATCATAGCACAATTCATTTTCCATGGCAATATTCATATTCTTGTGCCTGTCCGCATATATTTTGAGGAGTAGAGGAGGATAAAAAGGGTCCTCAGAGGCCGGGCCATCGAAACAGGGCGGCCTCTGCTTGCATGTTCTGTGAACGGGGAGAAGACAGTGACCACTGCCGGGCTCCGGACGGAAAACGGGAACCCTGCGACGCACCGCTTACCATAAATGCCATACGCTGAAAGGGGAGTATCCACCATGCCGAAAAACCGGCTCATGAAATCCAAACTGATTATTTTCGCTCAGCTTCTCATCCTGTTTTTTCTTATCCTGTCCCTTTGCTTAAAAAGCCGGGAAGCAGCCGCAGAGAATACCTTCCTGCCCGGGCAGGAAACGCAGACAGATCCAAAAAATGATTATATCCATTGGGTTGATTTTACCGTACCGGCTGATGTCCTGGAGAAGGCTTTCCGGCTGGATATTTCCACCTGCCAGGATGCAGTCCACCTTGACTGGATCGAGCTTCTGTCCTGGCTTGGTGCGCGCTATGGCGGGGATTTCTCCCGCTTCAGGCAGGCGGATCTGGATGCGTTAGCCGAACGTCTGAAGGGCGGGGAAGCAATGGACGCGTTGACAAAGGACATG